>JAGSYU010000013.1 GCA_018262575.1 Pseudomonadota bacterium
ACCAGTTGGATCGGGCGCATGATGTTGCCTCGTGACAAAGGACGACGAGCGTTCCACTCGACGCCAAGTACACGGGGTAACGCTGAATTTATGGTTAATGACCTGTTTGAAATCGTCTCGGTTTGTATCGGCCGTTCAGGAAACGTCAGGAATTGGCGGCTTCGCTGCCTTACATCTTCACAAAGACGGTGAACCACTCTGTCTGGGGGAAGACCATGAGCGCCGCGGCGGCAAGCGCTACGCCATAGGGAACGCCGCCGCCCTTTTCGTGCAGGCGCTGCGCGGGTGGCCAGGCGAGCAGAAAGGCAGGCAGCGGCAGAGCACGAAAGCCGAGGACGGCGAGCGACAGCGCGCCACCGAACAGGGCGGTCAGCACCAGGAAAGGCAGAGCCTGTTCAGTCCCGAGCCAGAGCGCGATGGCCGAGCCACGAGCGCCAGCGCCAGGAAGGCGATAGCGAGCGCCGCCGGAAAGCGATTGGGGATCTGCATGGTCAGGAGGTCGTAACAGGCGGCGACCGTGACAACGATGGGGAAGATGGCGGTGAGGAGGGTCGCGACGATCAGCAAGGCGGCGTTTCTCCAGGGCGCACTCCGGACGGAGAGACGGCGATCGAAACTAGCCAAACAGAGTAAACGGCGCCTGAACGGCAGGCGACAATCACGAGTCCCGGCCCGGAAATTGAAAAGGGAGGCCGTTCTGGCCTCCCTTCCTGAACTTGATTTCTGCCTCGGCGGCCCGTTGACGCTTCTTCGTCCCCGCCTACAGTCACCCACTTCGGAGTGGTGATCTGTGGAGCAGCCGAACTCTCAGCCGCTAGCAGCAGCCCTTGTTGGCTTACGGCGCCACAGCAGTCGGCTTCATCGCGTCAGTGATGTTGTTGAACGTCGTACCGATCTGGTCACCAAGAGTGGTGGCGGCGGTGATGATGGCGACGGCGATCAGCGAGGCGATCAGGCCGTATTCAATGGCGGTGGCGCCGGACTCATCCTTGAGGAAACGCGACACGAGAGCCTTCATTTGGTTTACTCCTACGCTCACTTATCTGACAGCACAGGTTCGATGGTCTAATTTTTTGCCTGACCCGTCTGAACCGCAATCAATCTAGGCTGTGAGCTGTTTCCGTCGAGTTAAGGCGATCGTTGAAACACGGCCCTATCGGCAGAAATCGCTGGATGGTTAAAGTTAACTGAACCGTCCGGCAAAAAACTCTTCCTTTACCTCGGCGCAGACCGTCGATGAATCCCGGGCTCGGCCGAAAACGCCTTTTTATCATCGCCATGCGGTCGCTAACGGCACGGTCAATTTGGCACGCCGGCTTTCGCTTCGGTGGCTCACTGCGGCGGGCCTGCGGAAAAGCGCTGGGGCGTTGGCGCTTTATTTACCAACTTCCGGGATGATTGCGGTGAACAGGTGGTTACCGGAGCGTCCCATGTCTTCAAGGCTCGTTCGTTCGGCTTTTCTGGCGACCGTGCTGACCGGACTGGTCGCCGCGGTCTTGGCGCCGGCTACCGGCCACGCCGCCGACATGGTCAAGGTCGAGCTCGATCAGGCTCGCCTTTATCGTCTGGCTGCACCGGCCAGCACCATCATCATTGGCAACCCGTCGATTGCCGATGCGACGTTGCAGGATTCCCAGACGTTGATCGTTACTGGTCGCGCCTACGGCCAGACCAACCTCATCGTCCTCGATGAACAGGGCGAGACCATCACCGACGTTCAGCTCGCCGTGCTCTCTGCATCGGAGAACCTCGTCACGATCTACAAGGGCGTTAAGCGGCAGTCGCTGAGCTGCCTGCCCGAATGCCAGCCAGCGGCCGTGCCGGGCGACGATTCCGAGCATTTCAGTGGCATCCTCGGCCAGGTCGCCCAGCACAACGGCGCCGGCAGCGGCAGCCCGACCACCGCTTCGACCGGCGCTGCGGGCGGCGCATCGGCCGCCTCGGCTCCAGCCGCTGCCACCGGTCAATAGAACATGACTGGCTACACCGCTTGGTAAGGTGTTCAAGGCACACTCTGCCCTTGCGAGCTACCTCGCTGCGGGGAGACGTCTGATTGCGCTTGACCTGGCCCCTCCATCACTCCCGCCCGACTGTCGCCGCCGGTGACAATACCTCGACGCGCGCGCGGCTCCTTGCCGACCGCCGCGGTGCGGTGGCCATCGAGTTCGCCATCGTCTCGATCCCCTTCTTCCTGCTGCTGTTCGCCATCCTCGAGATGGCGCTGATGTTCTTCGTCGGCCAATTGCTCGACACCGCCACCGTGTCGGCGGCTCGCCTCATCCGGACGGGGGAGGCCAAGGCGCAGTCGCTCAGACAGGACCAGTTCAAGGACAAGATTTGCCTGGGCATGGTCAATCTTGTCGACTGCAAGGAGACGCGACTTTATGTCGACGTTCGTTCTTATTCGAGCTTTGCCGGCTATACGCCGACCAGCCCGCTCGACAAGGACGGCAATATCACCTCGACCACGTTCACGACTGGCAACAAGAACGAGATCATCGTCGTCCGCAGCTTCTACGCTTGGCCCGTCCTTTTCGACTTCCTGGCGCGTGGCACCACGAGGCTGGCTAACGGCGACCAACTGCTCGGCGCCGTCGTCGCCTTCCAGACGGAGCCCTTCCCATGGTAGCGCTGTCTCGGCCGGTAGCGGCGGGCTTCTGTCGGCTTGCCCGGCGGTTCGTGAGGGAGCGTGGCGGCGTGTCGGCCGTGGAGTTCGCGCTGATCCTGCCGCTGATGCTGGTGATCTACGCCGGCTGCGGCGAGGTGACGACAGCGCTGGTTCTCGATCGCAAGGTCAGCCGGGCCGCCAGCACCATCTCCGATCTCGTCGCTCAGCAGACGTCGGTCAGTGCGGCGCAAATGACCAACATCTTCGACGCGACGACAGCCATCCTCGAGCCGTATGACGCGTCGGTGGCCAAGGTGGTGCTCGTCGTCGTCAACATTACCTCGTCTGGACAGACGGTCGCCTGGTCGAAGGCGCGCAATGACACTGCCGCGACGGCGACCAAAGCACCGCCCACCGGGCTTGCGGTTCCGAGCGAAATCGCGTCGGTCGGCGATCAGGTGGTGATCGGCCGGGTCACCTATGCCTACACCTCACCCTTCGCTGACATCATGAAAAGCATCACCGGCGGCGCGACCTATGACCTGAAGCACGTGTTCTATCTGAAGCCGCGCCAAGGAAAGACGGTCGCCTTCACCAGCTAGCCTGGCAAGGGGGGCGTTCCTCATGGGAGCGGGAAGGCGACAGTTAACGAGCCGGCAAGGCGGGGATGCTAGGATCGGCCGGAAAGTGCAGTCTGACGCCTTTCCCTGAGAGAACGCGTTCCGTGGCATCCTCGGCCTTTCACATTTCCACGATCCTGAGGCCATCGGCGCTCGCCTTTGGTGCGGTGCTCGTTGCCCTTCTGTCGATCACCAGCTTCGTTCGTGATCACGACGACGAGCGCTATATCGAGCGACGATATGCCGACGTGGGCAAGATCCTGTCGGCGGCGATTGACCCTCGCTTTCAGAGCAAGGCCGACGAGATCACCCGCGTGGCGGAGCGGTTGGTGGTGATCGGTGCCATCCGCGGTGGGGTTCTCTACGACGGCTCCGGGCACGAGCAGCAGGTGTTCGGCGAGAAGATCGAGGCGAGCTTCAACTCGGTGATGCGAACCGGGCGCACGGTGTTTCGGCCGGCTGGCAGCAGCAAGGCCGATTTTTACTATCCGCCGGAGGCTTCGCTCACACCGTTCCACATCTTCCTGCGCGTTGATGTCGGCGAAATTACCAGCCTTGAAACGGTCCGCGACGAACGGGCGATCACCATTGCGCTCGGTGGCGCCGCTGCCGCGGCGACGATTACCGAGATCGTCATGATGATGATGGTCTGGTGGCCGCTGCGCCGGGTCCGTACGGTGGTCGAAGGCATGCTGCACGATCCCGCTTCGGCCGATCGCGGTCAGCCGCTCAAATCGTGGGGTGGTGAGGTTGGCAAGCTGACGTTTGCCTTCGAGTGCCTGCGCTCAATGTTGGCCGACGTTTGGCGGACGCGCGTCATGGTGGCCGATACCATCATCGAGTCTTCGCCCTTCGCAGTGCTGCAAATCAACGGCGACGGTCATCCCTTTTTTGCCAACCCGTCCTGTGCCCGCCTGTTCGGGCGCGATATCCTGAGGACCAACGAGGTATCGCCGCTGATGTTCCGCGACGTGACGAGCGGAGCGCGTCTTGGCCTGAAGGCTTATGTCGAAACCCACAAAAGTGGCATTCGGGCCCTGGAGTTCCCGACGCCGAACGGGCCTAAGCAGGCGCTCGTGGCCTCGTTGGTCCTCGGGTCGGAAACCAGGGCACCGGTCAACGTATTGGTCGGCGTCGACATCAGTTCGCTGCACGGCGCGCGCGTTGCCGCGGAGGCGGCTCTCAAGGCTGGCGTCGAAGACGTTGCGCGGGCCACGACGCGGACCTTCGAATACAAGCAGATGCTGGAAGCCTGCCTTGCGCTGATGGGGGGCGGCAAAAAGGGGCGGGAACATCTGCAAGTCGCTGCCTTTGCGCGCGAATGGCTCGACACAGCGGCGGAAGCGGGGGCCGTGCAGCTGTCCGAGGTTGATGGCGAGGACCCGGAGTTGGCCGGTGGCGCGGACAACCTGCGCGCGGTGGTTCGCTTTGCCGCCTTCGCCGCCTATACCTCGGTCGGCACCTTGCCAGTCGACATGAAGATCGACGTACGGGGCATCGACTTCGAGACCGCGGGCCTGCAGGTGCAAGCGCGGGCCGCCAACGGAGCCAAGGGCGCCTGCGTTGCCGACGCTAATTTGGCGCTCGCCGCCCTCAAGGCGGCTGTCGCCCGCGTCGACGGTCAGTTTTCCGAGGTAGAGACGGACGAGAACGGCGCCGTCGTCGTGCGTGTCATTCTGCGCGGTGCGGCCGAGCGCATGCAGACGGCAATGAAGTCGAAGACCGCCGAATAGCGGCCGCCGCGTCGCGCCAATCTACTGGCTTAACACCAAGCGCCCGTTCTCGATGGAAAATGCCTTGAGGCGACCAAGAAAGCTCATGCCGAGCAGGTTGGTGGCTAGCTGGTCATCAGACAGCACGAGGGCGTCGACGCCGGTCACCCGGATGTCGCCGATCTCCACCTCCTGGAGGCGGACACGCGCCGCCTGGGCGATACCGCCCGCGGTCGATACCTTTTCCGTATAGTCGCCGGGCAGGACGATCAGACCGACCGCGCGCGCGTCGGAGGCGCGCAGCGCCACCAGCGTCGCACCGGTATCGGCCAGCATGGAAAGTGGCCGGCCGTTGACACGGCCGGTGAGGATGAAATGGCCGCGGTCGTCGGACGCAATCTCGGTTCGCCCCATGACGGCGGCCCGCTTCGGCGTAGCAGCCGGCGCTGGCGCCTCGCTGGCCGAGGGCAGCGTGGCGAGCCGCTGCAGCTCCGGTGCAAAGAAGCCGATCACCACCGTCGCGGCCAGTACCCATCCAAGGAGACGGAGCATCATGCCCTCCGCGCAGCCGGATCGGCCGCCCGGACACGTTAGAAGAGGGCGGTTCCCAAAGCCTTAAGCGTCGATCCGGCGATCAGTCCGCCGCGGACAGGCTTGCCTTCGCCAGCGTCGCCCAAACGAGGGAGCCGGGTGCAATGGCGTCGTCGGCAAAATCATAGGCGGGATGGTGCAGGCCGGCCGACGGGCCGTTGCCCATGAAGAAATAGGCGCCCGGTACGCGTTCGAGATAGAAGGAGAAGTCCTCGGCAGCCATCATCGGCGCTGCGGCGCGATCGATTGCGTCCCTGCCGAACAGTCCTTCAACAACATCACCAACCCGCGTCGCGGCGGCGGCGTGGTTGACCGTCACCGGATAGCCGCGTTCGTAAGCAAGTCGCGCCTCGGCGCCAAAGGCGGCGGCTACCGCCGTTGCGAGGCGGCCGACCGAGGCTTCGAGCTCGCCGCGAACCTTTCCATCGAGCGCGCGGACAGTGCCGGACAGGCGGGCGGTCTGCGGAATGACGTTGTCGGTGTTGCCGGCATGGAAGGTGGTGATCGACACCACGCCTGACGCGAGCGGATCGGTGTTGCGCGCCACGATCGACTGAAGCGCCGTGACCAACTGGGCACCGACAAGGATGGGATCGATGGTCTCCTGCGGTCTGGCAGCGTGGCCGCCCCGGCCGAGGATGTCGATGTAGAAGCGGTCGGTCGAGGCCATGATGGCGCCGGGTCGAACGGCGAACCGGCCGACCGGCAGGCCTGGCAGGTTGTGGAGACCATAGATCTCGTTCACCGGGAAGCGCTCGAACAGGCCGTCGTCGATCATCGCCTGGGCACCGGCGCCACCTTCTTCAGCCGGCTGGAAAACGAAGACGACGGTGCCGGCGAAGTCGCGGGTGGTGGCGAGGCGGCGGGCAGCGGCGAGCAGGGTAGCCGTGTGGCCGTCGTGGCCGCAGGCATGCATGGTACCGGGCGTCTCGGACGCCCAGGGTGCGCCGGTGATCTCCTCGATGGGCAACGCATCCATGTCGGCGCGCAGCGCCACGGCACGACGGCCCGGCTGCCCGCGAAGAACGCCGACCACGCCGCTGCCGCCCACGCCTGTTACCACCTCGTCCAGGCCGAAGGCGCTGAGCTTCCTGGCCACGAAGGCGGAGGTTTCGGTGAGGGCGTAGAGCAGTTCGGGACGGCGATGCAGATCGCGGCGCCAGAGCACGGCGTCTCCGGCGATCTCTTCAAGGGCGGACAAGGGCTGACCTCTCTACGGACAATTGCGGAGGAATATCAGCCTAGCATGCCGGCAGCGGCGAAGGCGAGGGGCTATCGCCATCCGTGGAGTCTGCCGGAATTTGCCGAATTTTAACCACCTGTTCGTGTTCTTGGTGGCAAATCCGCCTGCCAGTCGGCCCAGCCGATCGAGCCATCATGGAGATTTCGCCGTGTCCGGACGCGCCTTCGCCCTTCTGCTGCCGCTTTGCGCGGCGCTGCTTGTTGCTGCCTGTCAGAGCACGCCGCCGCCGCCGCCCAAGCCAACCTTTTATGAGGATCTCGCCTCGCCAGTGGCCCGCGTCGATGAGACCAAGATGCTGTCCATGCTCAACCAGTATCGTGCCCAATCGGGGATTGCGCCGCTGACGCTCGATCCGCGCCTCAGCCGCATCGCCGGGGATTACGCGAAGAAGATGGCGGCGGCCGACAAGATGGGCCACGACGTCGACGGGCATTCGCTGCTGGGGACGCGCCTCAAGGGCTACGGCTATCCCTTCTCCAACGCCGGTGAGAACGTGGCGGCCGGCTACCACACGCTGGCTGAGGCTTTCTCGGGTTGGCGACAGTCGCCGCCGCATGATCGCGGCATGAAGGACCCGGATATGAGCCTGATGGGCATCGCCACCGCTTACAACCCGAACTCCAAGTACAAGGTGTTCTGGTGCCTGATTCTCGCCCATCCGCCGGTGGACACCGCCGACGGCACGCTGATGGGTGCGACCGGCGGCCCGGCCCCGTCGACGACCGTCCTGACCATCAGGTGAGGAAAGGCGGCCGGGGCGGCGAACCGCCGCCCCCGATACCTGACAGGTCGGACCTCTCCACGGCATGCCGGCCACGCCGGCGCCGGTCCGGTTGCCTCGGCTTGATCGGTGCCGCGTCGACGCGCCGGGCGGACGTCATCGCCCGGATTTCAAGAGACGGCTCAGCAGCGCGAACAGGATGTCGCGGTCGGAAGCGCCGAGCGGCGCAAAGGCGTTGGCAATGATCCTGGCGTGGATCTCCGCGCCTTGGCTGCAGAGGGATGTTCCAAGCGGCGTCAGTTTATGCGCGACCGCCCGGCCTGGGCCGCTTTCCCGGACGATCAGCCCGCGCTGAATGAGGCGATTGGTCAGCGTTCCGAAGGCCTGGTCCGAGTTGAAGCTCAGCTGTGCCAGCCGATGTTGCGACAGGCCGGGATTCCGCTCTATCTCGCGCAAGGCGTTCCACTGAATCAAGCTGACGCCCAAGGGCGCGAGCGCCTCGTCAAGTTGCCGATGATGGCGGTCTTGAAGGCGCTTGATGAGAAGGCCGAGACTCTCAGGTGTGGTTGACATATCAACATATTTATATAAACATGATGATATGTCAACCACCAAAGGAGGCCGTTATGGCAAATTCATCGGTCCGATCATTGGGTTTGCCGGATGGACAACTGGAGCTCCGCGTTGCCGAAGTTGGCAAAGGGCGGCCGTATCTCCTCCTTCACGGGGGCGCCGCCCCCCCGGTCGATGCAGGCGCTGTTCGCAGCGTTGGCCGCGACCGGCCGGGCCATCCTGCCCACACACCCCGGGTTCGACGGCGAGGCGCGGCCCACCTGGCTTTCGACCATCCGCCGCCTGGCAGAGTGCTATCTGGCCTTGCTCGACGAGATGAACCTTCAAGACGTGGTCGTCGTCGGCAATTCGGTGGGGGGCTGGATTGCCGCGGAGATGGGCCTGCTGGGGTCGCCGCGCGTGGGCTCTATCGTGCTGATCAACGCGGTGGGAATCGACGCCGAGCCATCCGGCCATCCGATCGTTGATCCGATGGCCGTTTCGCCGGAGAAGCGGGCGGCACTGGCGTTCCATGACCCGGCGCGATTTGCCATTGCACCGCGCGACCCGGACGGGTTGGCGATGATGGCGGAAAACCAGCGCACCCTCGGCGTCTATGCCGGCGAGTCGTTCATGCACGACCCGACGTTGCGGGCAAGACTGGCGGGCTTGAACGGTCCGGTCCTTGTCCTGTGGGGCGAGAGCGACCGTATCGTCGACCTGGCCTACGGTCGGCGCTACGCGGCGGCCATTGCCGGAAGCCGGTTTGAGGTCGTTGCCGCTGCCGGCCATTTTCCACAGATTGAGCAACTGGACGAGGTTCAGCGCCGCATCGCCACCGTCGTATCGGCGGCTGACTAGGCGGCCGGTTCGTTGCCTGGCTGGCTCAGGCCTCGGCGGCGCCGTCTCCCTTGCCCGAGAAGGCGACCGTGAGCGCGGCATACAGTTCACGTGGCGTGAAGGGCTTGCGAAGCGTCGCCGTAGCCCGCAAATCGGTCGGCATGCGTGCCGAGGCGCTGACCATGAGGACGGGCGGCAGTCCGCCAGCGAAGCGGGTTTCCAGCGCATCGAGCACGTCAGCCGCCGTTTCGGCGCGCAACGTCCAGTCGACGATCACCACGTCGGGCCGGCAAGCGGCGGCGACGGTCAGCGCCTCGGCACTGCCGCCGGCCTCGAACACATCGACCTCGAAGGATTCCAGAATGCTCGCCATCAGCATGCGGGCGATCGGGCTGTCGTCAATGACGAGGGCTACTGGGCGAGCTTCGTCTGCAGCCGCGTCGTCGCCTTCGTTGGCGCGTGCCGGGGCAGCTGAGCGGCGCCCGAGGAGGTGGCCGAGCAGGCGGCGGCCGCCGATGATCGCCTGGGCACCGCCGGAACCGGCGGGCGAGGAGGCAGGGGACGATCGCATGGGCATGGTCGGTTTCCTGGCAAACAGATCGGTCAAGAGTATGTGCCGGACCTTTCCGCCGTCTTAAGCATGGCCATCTTCGCTGGGAACTTGCTCCAAAAGAATGATCTTTCTTCGATCGCCCGTTGACGGCCGACCGCCGACCGCTATATTCCGCCTCCGCTGCCCCAGTGGCGAAATGGTAGACGCGGCAGACTCAAAATCTGTTGCTCGCGAGGGCGTGCTGGTTCGAGTCCGGCCTGGGGCGCAATGCCTGGCCAACGCCGAACCGATCTCTCGATCAGCGGCTGTCTTCAGGACGCAGCTGATCAACACGTCGGCGGACCGATCTCCGCCTGTTCCAGCCAAACCCGCATCGAACACACGCTGCCATGGTCACAGGCCTGGTCGGGTAAACACCGCGATTGCCTCTCCACCACTGGCGCCAGCGGTCAGCCTCGGTCGCGCAGGCAGGTGGAACTCTCGCGCACCACCAGATCGGGCGTCACCTGGGTGTTGCGGGGCGGCGGCAGGTCACCACGATGGCGAATCAGTTCGATCACCCGGTCGACGGCGAGTTGCGACACGCGCGAGGCGTTGTAGTCGACGGTGGTGAGCGGCGTCACCGCGTACTCGGCGAATTCGATATTGTCGAAGCCGACGATGGCCATATCGGTCGGCACCCTGATCCCTGCCTGGGCGCAGAAGCGCAGCACGCCGAGTGCCAGCGAGTCGTTGGCGGCGAACACGGCGGTCGGCTTGTCGGCGCGCGACATCAGGCTGGCCATCGCCCAGTAGCCGGCCTCGGCCGAGTGGCCCTTCGGATCGATGAACAGCTCGGGAAGGACGGCCAGCCCGGCATCGGCATGGGCCTGCAAATAGCCCTCGCGTTTTTCGACGTTGCCGAGCGCCGGTGCCGGGTCGATCAGGGCGATCGCCCGGTGACCGTTGCCGATCAGGTGACTGACCGCCTTGTAGGCGCCCATCTGCTCGTTCATCGACACCGCGTCGATTCCCGAGTCGCCGGAGCCAACCAGCAGCACGATCGGATAGTTGCGCTGCCGGAGGGCGCGGATGTGGTCGAGGCGGTTATGGTTGGTCGGGAAGATCAGCATGCCATCGGCCCGCCGCGAGCGGAAGGTCTCGATCATCCGCGTCTCGACCTCGAGCGTGTTGTTCGAGGTGGCGAACAGCGTCGTGTAGCCGGCCTTGGCGAGGTGACTCTCGATCGACTGGGCGACGTGGGTCAGGATCGGGTTTTCGAGGTCGGTCAGGATCAGGCCGATCGACTTGGTCTCCTGATTGACCAGCGATTTTGCCACGTAGTTCGGCAGATAGTTGAGCTCGGACGCCGCTGCGCGGATGATCGTCTTGGTCTCGGGGGGGATGCGCGGGCTGTCGCGCAGGGCGAGAGACACCGTGTTGATGGAAAAGCCGGTTTTCTCGGCCACGTCCTTCAGTCGTGCCAGCGGCTTTGCCATCGAGCAAGTCTCCCGTCTCAGCGGCCGGCCGGTAGGGCCGAGATCGCCCGGTATTGCAGGCAGTCCGGTGCCATTTCCATCAGCTCGATGCGGTTGCCGTCCGGATCTTCAATCCATGCGCCGCGGTTGCCGTCAAGCCCGGACTGTATCGGCGAGGTGAGCGGCACGCCGGCGGCGAGAAACCGCGCCGCCGTCGCCTCGATGTCCTCGACGGCAAAGCAGATATGGTTGACGCCGACCGCCGCCTCGTCAGCGGCGCGGCCAGGATGGCCGGAGGGAAACAGCTCGAGAAACACCGTGTCGGTGATGCGCAGATAGACGATCCACGCTTCCCCGCGGTCGTTGACCAGCCGGGTCATTTCCGCGAGACCAAGCCGATCGCGGTAGAAGTCGAGCGATGCGGCGAGATCCTGCACTTTAAGGGCGAGATGGCCGAAGCCGCTGATGCCTGTCATGGTCTTTTTCTCCATTGGGCAAACTGTACGAACGTTAATACAAAAGTTGTAGTGGGGATTTCACGCAAGGGTAAGGCTGGCGTGGTGCCGGCGATCGATCAGGCATCCCAGTCGGGGCCCCAATCCGGATCGATGGCGCGCGGCCCGTCGGTTAGCGCGTCGATGGCCGCGATGTCGGCCGCCGTCAGCGCCAATCGGATGGCCGCGAAATTGGAGGCGATGCGTTCGGGCCGCGACGAGGTGGGAATGGCGGCATAGCCCTTCGCCAGTTCCCAGGCCAGGGCCACCTGCTCGACGCTGGCACCATGCGTGGCAGCGATCGCCTCCAAGACCGGATTGCCGCCGAGGCCGCCATGGGCGATCGGCAGGTAACAGGTGACGACAATGCCGCGCTTCTGGCAGTTATCAGCGACTTTGCGGTTTTTGAACAGCGGATTGAGTTCGATCTGGTTGGTGGCGATCCGCCCTGTGCCGAGCCGGCGCTCCGCCTCGCCGATCAGGGCAATGGTGAAATTCGATACGCCGATCAGCCGCGTCAGACCGGCGTCCTGCGCCTCGGCGAGCTGGTCGAGATAGGCGGCCAGCGGCAGTTCGCCGTTGGGTGACGGCCAGTGGATCAGCGTCAGATCGATCTGGTCGACGGCCAGCGCGTCGAGGCTGCGCCGCAGCGATGGCAGCAGCTTGCCGGCCGCGAAATTACCCGTGTCGATCTTGGTGGTGACGAAGATCTCCTTCCGCGGCAGTCCGCTCCGGCACAACGCCTCGCCGACCATCGGTTCGGTGTCGTAGCTCTGCGCCGTATCGATATGCCGGTAGCCAACCTCCAGCGCCTTCAGGATGGCCGCGACGCCGTCTTTCCCCAGTCGGCCATAGGTTCCGTAACCCATTGCTGGAATTTCATTTTCGACAGAATCTGCCGCCAACTCAGCCTCCCCCGCCACTTGGCCCTTCGTCTCGATGCCGTAAAACAACCTTGACGAAGGCTACTTCCTATGCTTCATATTAGCGCTAATACAAGGCCGACGCAAGAGGACGCGGCAGCCGGACAAGAAGATATCGGGGAGGGACCATGGGCATTCGCTGGAGCCGGCTGACGCCGCAGCTCGCCCTTGCGCCGGCCGTGGCGCTGACGGCCATCGCCTTCATCGGCTCGATCGGCTGGACGATCCTGTTGTCCCTCACCTCGAGCCGTCGTCTGCCGGACTACACGATCGACTGGAGCGATCCGTTGCGGCAATACCGGCGCCTGTTCGCCGACCTCGGCTGGAACATCGCGCTGTCCAACCTGATCATCCTGGCCATCGGCTCGGCGCTGGCCATCGTATTCGGCTTCGTGCTGGCGGCGATGATCGAGCGCGAGCGGCGCGGCGAGGACTTCTTCCGCACCGTTTTCCTCTATCCGCTGGCCATCTCGCTGATCGTCACCGGCGTCGCCTGGCGCTGGATCTTCAATCCGTCGCTCGGCATCGAGAGCTTCTTCCATTCGCTTGGCATGACCTGGGTGTCGTTCAACTGGCTGGCCGACGGCCGGACAGCGATGTACGCCATCATCCTCGCCTCGGTCTGGCAGAGCTCGGGCTTCTACATGGCGCTGATGCTGGCCGGCCTCAAGGCAATCAACGTCGAGATCTGGAGCGCGGCGCGCATGGACGGCGTCGCCCTGTGGCGCGTCTATCTCGAGATCATCATCCCCATGATGAAGTTCACCTTCCTCACCTGCGCCATCCTGCTGTCGCTTGGAGTCATCAAGGCCTACGACATCATCGTCGCCATGACCAACGGCGGCCCTGGCCAATCCACCTGGCTGCCGGCTTATTTCACCATCAAGGCGATGTCGGCCAAGGGCAATCTGGCTTTCGCCTCGGCGGCGGCGGCGATGATGCTGGCCATCACCGTCGTGGTGTTCCTGCCGCTCGTCCTGCTCACCGCCTGGCAGCAGCGCGCCCGCAAGGGAGCTGCCGGATGACCGAAACCTCCTCTCCGCCAGCCGGCACCGTGATGTTCCCGCGCCCGAAGAAACGCATCCGAGGCCGCAGCATCGCCATTCTGGTGTTCCTGACTATGGCGGCGCTGTTCTTTTGCATCCCGCTCTACGTGCTGGTGACCACCTCCTTCAAGACGATGGACCAGATCCGCGAGGGTGCCATCTTTTCGTTGCCGGAGGTCTGGACCTTCGAGGCGTGGCGCTATGCCTGGGACGAGGCCTGCTCCGGCATCACCTGCGAGGGCCTGAAGCGCGGCTTCGTCAACTCGCTGGAGATCCTGTTCCCGTCGCTGATCGCCTCGATCGCCATTTCGGCGGTGACCGGCTACGCGCTGGCGCTGTGGAGCGTCCGCTGGGCGGGCGGCTTCCTGTTCCTGCTTTTCCTCTGCGCTTTCGTGCCGTTCCAGATCATCATGTATCCGCTGATCGTCATCACCGTGAACATGGGCATCTACGGCTCGATCTGGGCGGTCGCCTTCATCCACACCGTGCTGGCCATGCCGGTGCTGACGCTGATCTTCCGCAACTACTACAAGGATATACCGCCGGATATCATCAAGGCGGCCGTGATGGACAACGGCTCTTTCTGGCGGATCTTCATCGAGATCATCCTGCCGATGTCCGGCAACATCCTGATCGTCGTGTTGATCATGCAGATCACCTCGATCTGGAACGACTACCTGATCGGCGTGACCTTCGGCGGTCTCGGCGCCCAGCCGATGACGGTCAACCTTGCCAACATGGTCACCGTCACCACCGGTACCGTTTCCTACAACGTCAACATGGCGGCGGCGCTGCAAACGGCCATTCCGCCCCTGGTGATCTACTTCGTGCTCGGCAAGTTCTTCGTCGAGGGCATCGCCGCAGGCGCCGTCAAAGGTTGAGTGAGGAGAGCCAATGCCCCGCGTTTCCTTCGAACATATCGTCAAGAAGTTCGGCGAGGTCATGGTCCTCAACAGCCTCAACCTGGCTGTCGACGACGGCGACTTCCTGGTGCTGCTCGGCCCATCGGGCTGTGGCAAGACGACGCTGCTCAATCTGCTCGCCGGCCTTTCCGACGTCACCTCCGGCCGCATCATGATCGGCAACCGCGACGTCACCGAGCTCGATCCCAAGGACCGGCGCCTTGCCATGGTGTTCCAGTCCTACGCGCTCTACCCGACCAAGACGGTGCGCGGCAACCTGCGCTTCGGCCTCTCCGCCAGCAAGCTGCCGCAGGAAGAGATCGAAAAGCGCATCGCCTGGGCCGCCGACATGTTGCAGATCGGACCGTTGATGGACCGGCGGCCGGCCCAGTTGTCCGGCGGACAGCGCCAGCGCGTCGCCATTGGCCGGGCGCTGGTCAAGCACGCCGACGTCCTGTTGTTCGATGAGCCACTCTCCAATCTCGATGCCAAGCTCCGCACGGAAATGCGGATGGAAATCAAGAAGCTGCACGAGGAGCTCAACCCGACCGTCGTCTACGTCACCCATGATCAGATCGAGGCGATGACCATGGCGACCAGGATCGCCATCATGAATGGCGGCAAGATCGAGCAGTTCGGCACGCCCGACGACGTCTACGAGCGGCCGGCCAATCTGTTTGTCGCCGGTTTCATCGGCTCGCCGTCGATGAACCTGCTGCCGGCCACCGTTGAGCCCGGGGGGCAGGCGCGTCTCGCCGACGGCAGCCCGCTCGACATGTCGGCTTATGCTTTCGGCGCCGTACCGCCGCCCGGCACCGCGCTGATGGCCGGCCTCCGCCCCGAGCATTTCGCCCTTGCCGGTCCGGCGGAGGCCGCCTGTCGCTTCACCCTCAAGGTGCGCCATATCGAGCGCACCGGATCGGACGTCATGCTGGCGCTGGCTTTTGGCGAGGCCACCCTCACCGTTCGGGCCGCGCCGGCCGATGCCGGTCACCTCAGGACAGGCGATCCGGTCAGTGTCCAGTTTCCAAAGGATCGCCTCAACCTGTTCGACGCCGGGAGCGGGCGCCGCATCTAGGTTTTCTGGAGCAAAGGCCGAACGAGCTGAAACAGCCTTTTGCTCTTTGTTTTTCACACATCCGCTTGATCCGAAAAGCCTGCAATTTTTCGGGCGGATTCTCTAGGGAGGAGAAAAGGATGAGATCGCATCGCTACAGCCTGGGCCTCGCCCTCGCCGCCACGCTGTTATCCGGCGCGGCTTTCGCCGAGGATCTGGTCATCTACCAGGATTGGTCGTCACCGGCCGAGGTCAAGGCGCTCAATGTGCTGAAATCCGCCGCCGAGAAGAAGGGGATCAACTGGGTCGACATCACCATCCCCCACGACACCGGCTCCAACGTCACGCTGCTCAACCTGGTGACCGGCGGCACCCCGCCCAACGTTTTTTCGGAAAACAACCCGGCCGTCTACATGGACCTCGAGAAGATGGGCCTCGGCCGCACGCTGACCGGCCTGTTCAAGGACCTTGGCGCCGTCGACCATTTCCCGGCGGTGGTGACCAAGGTCATCACCATCGACGGCGAGATCCGCAAGATACCGCTCGGCATCCAGATCGACGGCATGGTCTACTATAACAAGGCTGTGGCGGCGAAAGCCGGCGTCGATCCTGAGAAATGGACCTCGCTCGACGCCATGTTCGCCGACTTCGACAAGGTGAAGGCGGCCGGCTTCATCCCGCTCGCCCTCGGCGCGCAGCAGTGGCAGGTTGGCTATCTCACCCATGCGCTGGTCGCGACGCTGGGCGGCGCCGACTATTTCACCGAAATCTACGGCCCCGAGCCCAAGGCCGAGGCCCTCGATTCGCCGGTGCTGAAGGACGCGTTCACTTGGCTGCGCAAGTTCCAGCAGGCCGCCGACCCCGGTTCGGTCAACCGTGACTGGAACATGACCACCAACACCGTCATCTCCGGCCAGGCGCTGATGCAGATCCACGGCGACTGGATGAAGGGCGAATGGCGGGCGGCCGGCAAGGAAGCCGGCAAGGACTTCGGCTGCGCACAGATCCCTGGCGCCAAGGCTGTCGTGGTGTCCGTCGACAGCTGGGGCCTTCTGGGTGGCCAGCCGGAAGCCAAGGACAAAGCCGAGCTCGATTTCGCGTCCGTCGTGGTCGACCCGGTCGTCAACGCCGACTTTGCCGCCGCCAAGGGCGCGACGCCGGTGCGCGCCGACGCGCCGACCGACAAGCTCGACGTCTGCTCGCAAGGTGTGCTCGACATCCTGAAGGACCCGACCCACCAGGTGCAGAATCCGCATTCGATGGTCGACCCCGACTGGCAGGCGTCGATCTGGGAAGTGGCCTTCAATTTCTGGAGCAGCCCGTCGATGACCGTCGACGAGGCGATCGCCAGCATGAAGAGCAACTACGACACCATCGTGAAGTAACCCGCGCCCGCGAAAGCGCATCCCGGTCCGGAGCCAGCCGGACCGGGGCATCAACCATCGAGTACCCGACCATGGACAACAGACTTCTCGACGAAGACCGCGTCTTTCAGATCTGCTTCGTCACGCACGACGTCGAAGCGTCGGCAAGATGGTTCTCCGAGCTGACCGGCAAGCCGATCCCGCCAGAGGGCCGAGCGGCTGATCCTGCGGAAGCGCAAGCCACCTACAAGGGCATGCCGGCTACCGTTGGCTGTCGCATCATCATGTTTGCCTTCGGCAACATCGACGTCGAGTTCCTGCAGCCCGGCCCGGAAAAGAGCGCCTGGCGCGATCTCCTCGAGGAGAAGGGCCCCGGCTGTCACCACATCGCCTTCAAGACGAAGAACCTCACCAAGCGCCACACGTTCCTGGAAGGACACGGCCACAAGCTGTTGCAGCGCGGCGAATTCGACGGCGGCCACGGTCGCTATGCCTATTACGATACCGTCAAGGATCTTGGCGTGCTGATCGAGTTGCTGGAATTCGACGATGACAAGGAGCTGCAGTCGTAAGGGCCCGTCGTAGGAGAACCGCCGTGCGCTACCAGATTTCCTACCAGCTTTATTCGTCGCGGAATTTTCCGCCGCTCGAGGCCCAGTTGCCGGTGCTGAAAGCGCTCGGATATGACGCGATCGAACCCTGGCTACCCGCCTATGAAGCGGACGCTGGGGCGTTTCGTCGCGCGCTCGACCAAGCCGGCCTTGCCTGCCACGGCTTCCACATGCCGCTGAGCGGCCTTGTCGATGAGCCGAACCGCTTCATCGACATCGCGCTGACGCTCGGCGCCCGCTATCTGATCCCGCCCTTCGTGCCCGAGGAGCAGCGGATCAATACGAAGGACTTCTGGAAGGGCATTGGCGAAAATCTGGCCGCCGGGGCCGAACGGGTGGGCCGGCACGGCCTCAAGGTGGTCTGGCACAACCATGATTTTGAATACGCCGCCCTGCCGGACGGCTCGCGGCCGATCGAGCATATCCTGGGGCAAGGCCAGGACGTGCTGTTCGAGATCGATTGCGGCTGGGTCACCCGTGCCGGCGCTGACCCGGCGGCCGAACTCGTCCGCTACGCCGACCGCATCGCCTTCATCCAGATGAAGGACACGGCGCTGGCCGGCACGACGACCGATGACGGCTGGACCGCCACCGGCGACGGCATCATCGACTGGCCGGCCCTGGTGCCGCTGATGCGCAAGACCGCCGCCGAACACATCGTCGCCGAACACGACAACCCCGCCGACTGGCAGCGGTTTGCCGGCCGGTCGATCAACTACATGCGCTCGCTCGGTCTGTGAGCGCGGCAAACGAGGAACAGGACATGGCGAGCGAAGTGGCAATCTTCAGGCTTGAAAGCCGCAGCGTCGAGACCGTTCTCAAGACCGACCGGCTGGTCGAGGCGCCCAACTGGACCAAGGACGGCAAGGCGCTGGTGATCAACGGCGACGGGCGGCTGTTCCGCGTCCCGCTTGATCATCCCGACCTGATCGAGATCGACACCGGCTTTGCCCGCGAGTGCAACAACGACCACGGCATCTCGCCCGACGGCACAAGGCTGGTGATCTCCGATTCAACCGAGAAGGGATCGAGCGGCATCTATACGCTGCCGATTGCCGGCGGCGCGCCGACGCCCGTCACGGACAAGGTGCCATCCTACTGGCACGGCTGGTCGCCGGACGGCAAGACGCTGGCCTATGTCGCCAACCGCATCGGCACCTTTCAGGTTTATACGATCCCGGTCGGCGGCGGTCTCGAGAGGCAGGTCACGTCCGGCTTCGACCATTGCGATGGCCCGGACTATTCGCCGGACGGCCAGTGGATCTGGTTCAATGGCGAGAAGAACGGCGCCGTCGATCTCTGGCGCATCCGGCCCGACGGCCGCGATCTTCAGAAGATGACGGACGACGAACGGGTCAACTGGTTCCCGCATCCCTCGCCCGATGGGCGGCACATCGCCTATCTCGCCTACCTGCCCGGCGTGAGGAGCCACCCAAGCGGCCAGCATGTCGAACTCCGGTTGATGCCAGCCGTCGGCGGTAAACCAGAGGTGCTGCTGTCGCTGTACGGCGGCCAGGGAACGATCAATGTTCCCTCGTGGGCGCCGGACTCCTCGGCCTTCGCCTTTGTCCGCTACAGCGAGGACTGACCAAAGCCAAATTCCTGAGAGCCTGACTCGAAATTCGCTGGGGCGAGGTAGATGGCGATGGTTTCGAGAACCGGAGCGGAGCGAACTTAGGGTTCGTGAGCACCGGAAGCGCTGAAATCGAAGCCAGATGCCCGTCCCAGTAGAGTTTCGAGTCGGGCTCTGAAGCTCGATCACATGACAAGACTCTGGCGCAGGGCGTTGAGCTTGCCGACGCTGCCGGCAATGTCGTCGCGCGAAATGCAGGTGGTGCCACCGACGAAAATGTCGACGAGGCCGGCACCGTAGTCGGTGATGTTCTGTGTCGAGACGCGGCCGTCGATGCTGATCGCCGTGTCGCAGCCGCGGGCGTCGATCAGGGCGCGCAACTCGCGGATCTTGCGATCGGCGAAGGCGACCTGCTTCTCCCCCTTGTTCCAGGCATAGCCGGGGTTGATCAGCATCAGCAGAACGGCGTCGCACTTCTCGATGACGCAATCGAGCAGGCCGATCGGCGTCGCCGGCTTGAGCGCCACGCCGGCCCGCACGCCCTTGGCGCGGATGCGGTTGAGCTGGTTGTCGACATGCCGCTCCGATTCCAGGTGGAAGACCAGTTGCTCGACGCCGATGTCGATCAGTTCGTCGACGAAATAATCGTTGTCGGTCGCCATCAGGTGCACGTCGAACTTCAGCTTGGTGAGCTGACGCAGGCGACGGACGGTCTCGAGACCGAGCGGCAGACTGGGGCTGAAATGGCCATCGATGATGTCGACGTGCAGCACCTCGATGCCAGCCGCCTCGCACGCCCTCACCTGGGTCTCCAGGTTGCAAAGATCGAGGCAGATCAGCGAGGGAGAGACGATGCAGGACGTGCGCCAGGAAAAGGTCATCGGGCAACTTCCTTGTTGATGAGAGTGAGGATTTCGGCCCGCGTCGGCAGGGCAGCGATCGCCCCCTTGCGTCGTACGCAGAGGGAGCCGGCGGCGGCGCCGTAGGTGGCGGCGTCGCGCAGCGCATCGAGGGAGAGGTCGCTGACGCGCCGGACGCCGACGGTGACGAGATGCGCCAGGAACGCTCCCCAGAAGGCGTCGCCGGCACCGGTTGCGTCGATGGCCACGGCCGGTGGTGCCGGCACGTCGATGGTTTGGCCGGCAAAGTGGCAGCGCGCGCCGCGCGCGCCCAGCGTTTCGATGGCGACGGTGATGCCGTGCGTCTTCAGGCAGCCGGCAAGGCCCGTGGTTCCACCGACCAGATGCACCTCTTCCTCGGATACCTTGAGCAGATCGACGAACGGCAGCGCCTCGGCGATCTTCTCAGTGGCGTCGCTCTCACGCTGCCAGAGCGGCGCCCGATAGTTGACGTCGAAGGAGACGAGTTTGCCGCTCCCCCGGGCAAGCCGCAGCGCCTCGATCGTCGCCTCGGCGGACGGCGATCGGGACAGCGAGCAGGAGCCGATGTGAACGATGCTCGCCGCCGCAACCACCTCAGGACGGATATCGGCCGGAGTGAGCAGCATGTCGGCACCCGGCTTGCGGACGAACGTGAAGCTGCGTTCGCCGTCTTTGCCGAGCGTGACGAAGGTCATCGTCGTCACCGCCTCGTCGGTCAGCCTTTTCAGGACCACGTCGACGCCGTTCTCTTCGAGCGTCGCCACCAGGAACCGGCCGAAATCGTCGTTGCCCATCATCCCGAGAAAGGCAGCCGACAGCCCGCTGCGCGTCGCCGCGATGGCGACATTGGCTGGCGCGCCACCGGCGTTGCGCACGTAGCTGCCCGGCTCGGAGCCGGGAAGGAAGTCGATGACCATTTCGCCGATGCAAAGAAGATCCACGAAGCAACACTCCACTGGCCTTCCATCCCCTCTCCGGGATGAAGCTCGCCGTTCCCGGACGGAATCGGATTCGTTTGAAGTTGCCGGACGGGCGGTCACGTCGGCCCTTGCGGGCCGACGATGACGGGTCGGTTCGGCCGGCGGCCGTCAGGCAGCCTGCGGATACTCGGTGCACAGCAGCCGGTAGGGCGGCTCGTCCTCTTCGATCTTCGGGAAGCGCGGATACTGCTCGACGAAGCGGTTGTCGGTGTTGTCGTCGTTGCACATCGAGACTTCGCCGATCAGCACCGACCCGGTGCCCGGCTGGACGATGAACTCGTGATAGTAATAGGGATAGAAGGTCAGGCTCTCGCCGGGCTTGATGACGATGTCCTCGCCGGCCTTCACCGTATAGCGGCGGCCGTCGCGGTTGATCTCGACGTCGGTGTCGGCCATTTTGCCGTCCTTGTTCGCATTATAGAGGCGAAAGATCAGATTGCCGCCACCGCGGTTGATGATGTCTTCCATCTTCAGCCAGTGGAAGTGCATCGGCGACACCTGCCCTTCCTCGATCATGATGATCTTCTCGGCATAGGTCTTGGTGTATTTCTTGTTCTTGATGTTGCCGTTGCGCAGCGTGATCAGGGCGATGCCGAGTTCGGCGTATTTGCCCATGCCGTAGTCGGTAACGTCCCAACCGAGCATGTTGTCGCGGATCTCGTCGTAGTCGTGCCCGGTTTTCGCCCAGTCCTCCGGCGTCCAGTGGAGGAACGGCGGCAGCGCGAACTTGTAGTCGCCGAGCATATTTTCCATGCGCCGGATGGCGCCGTTGATTTCGGATCTCTTCATCGGGGTTTTCTCCGGTTCATCGGCCTGACAGCCGATGGGCTTCTTCCTGAACGCGGTTGATTTCCTCATCGCCGTCGAGGACGGTGATGGTGAGTTCAAAGACTTCCTTGGTCTGGGGCGGCAGCATGTGCAGGTCGTTGGCGGCGATATGGTGCGGCTTGCCGTAGACCGACGAGTTGGCCGGCTCGAGGCCGATCGCATAGTCGCCGGCCGCCATCGACTTCCACTGCATGAAATAGGGCAGCACCTGGCGATTGAAGCCCAGGCGGACGCCGAGCTTCAGCTCCGGGTTGACGAGGGCGGCGAAGGTGTTGCCGGCGGCGTCGGCGGCCAGCTCATGCAGGAACACAGACTCCGGCTCGTTCTCCCGCGGCGGCTCGACGGACGACCAGTTTGCCAGGTGCGGCCGACTGGTCTCGTCGCGTGGCCGCGTTTCGAGCACCGGCAGGACGACGCGGGCCGTCTCCGACAACAACGGATGACCGACGTTGAAATGGTAGAGCAGCATCAGCGGCTCGGGCCGGAAGGCCTGGTTCTCGACCTCGTCGATGATCCGGACGGTTCGCTCGCCGAGACGGGTCTCGATCGACCGCCTGAGCACGAGGTTCTCGCCGAACAGCTCGGCTTCGCGCAGCTCGCCGGAGACGCGCAGCACGTAGTCGTCGCCCTCCCAGACGGCGTCGGCTGCCCGGTGCTCGGCGGGCGTCGTGCGGATGCGGCCGTGCATCGGGTAGTCCTTGCCGTCGACGGTGCAGGGCGCGCAGATATTGTCGTAGCCGGCCGTGAACAACAGCCCGCCCATGATCGACCGCTGCGCCTCCGCGCCGTGGGTGTCGTAGGCGGTGCGGCCGATCAGCCCGGGCTTCGACAGGAAGTTGAAGCCGACGCCGCGATAGCTGAAATCGCCGATGTCGAGGCCCTTGTCGGCAAGGACATCGAAGGCGAGCGGCCCGTTCTTCACCGTGTAGGCGGTGAGGCCGTCGGCGCGTCCCTCGCGGAAGGTCACCGGGCGGACGGACGCCACCTGCTGCAGGCTGCCGGTGCGGGCCAGCAGATCGCGCTTGGACAGGGCGGTCATTCGAGGTTGGCGTGGTGCTGCCACAGCCCCTTCAGGTCGAGCTTGCGCTCGTCGATGATCATCTTGGCAACGATGTCGCCGAACAGCATCAGCGATTGCTCGAACAGCGAGGTCATCGGCTGCTGGGAGTCGATCTCGTCGTTGAGGTAGAGCTTGGTCCGGACGGGAATGCGCACCATGAAGTCGGCGACCTCCCGCATGTCGGACTGCGGGTTGGAACCGATATGCACCACCTTGGCGCCGATCGCCTTCGCCTTGCGGGCGATGGCCAGCGGGAACAGCGACGAGCCGCTGCCCGAGCCGACGATCAGCAAGTCCTTCGGCGTGATGGCCGGCTCGGTGATGGCGCCAACGTAGGTGATGTCGATGCCGAGGTGGGCAAAGCGCTTGGTGACGGCCTGGAGCGCCAGCAGGACGCGGCCGACGCCGACCACGAACACTTTATCGGCGGCGAGCAGCACGTCGACGAAGGCCTGCACCTGGGCGGGCTCGATCCGGTCGAGCGTCCGGGACAATTCCTCGACCACCAGATGGGAGGTGTCGCGGAATGCGCTTTCATAAGGATGCACGGTCTTTCTCCGATGCAGTTCCGGTTAATAGGAAAGAAGGGCACGGCGGAGCGGAGGAGAGGCGCCACGCCGTGCCCGCCATCGGCGGGATCAGCCGCGCCGGGCGTTCAAGGCCTGGACCTGGTAGATCAGCACGGCGCCGAGGATCAGCAGAGCGCGGGCGACGTACTGCCAGTACTCGTCGATGTTGAGCAGCGTCATGCCGTTCAGCATGATCGACAGGAACAGCACGCCGACGAAGGTGCCCCAGACGCGGCCCTTGCCGCCCATCAGACTGACGCCGCCGATGACGCAGGCGGTGATCACCGTGAATTCCCAGGTCACGCCCACCGTCGGGTTGCCGGCCTGGATCTGGCTCGACACCATGATGGCTGAGAGCACGGTGAAGATGCCGATCATCGCCATCACCGCCATGCGGACGCCGAGCACGTTGATGCCGGACAATCGCGCCGACTCGGCATTGCCGCCGACGGCATAGGCCGACTTGCCGAACACCGTGTATCTCGAGATGAACCAGGTGATGATGAAGACGAGCAGGAAGACGAAGGCCTGGAAGGGGATGCCGAAAATGGCGCCCGAGCCGAAGAAGAAGAACCATTCCGGATAGGGCGTCACCGGGAAGCTGCCGGTCAACAGATAGGCGCCACCGCGGAAGGCGGCCATCCAGGCCAGCGTGGTGATGAAGGTCGGCACGGCCAGCGCGTGGCGCACCCAGCCGGTGAACATGCCGGCAAGGATGGCGATGGCGATGCACAGCACGACGCCGACGGCGACGGCGAACTCGGCTGACCAGCCGGCGGTGGTCATGCTGTCGGTGACCACGGCGAGCAGGCAGCCGAAGAAGGCGAGGCCCGAGCCGACCGAGATGTCGATCTCGCCGAGAATCAGGACAAAGGTCATCCCGAAGGCGATGATGCCGGTCATCGCGGCATTGCGCAGGATGTTCATCCAGTTGTCCCAGGTGGCAAAGCCTGGGGCGCTGAAGGCCAGAAGCACGATGATGGCCAACAGAATGGCCTCGAGGACGAAGTCGGACAGCTTGAAGAAGGGCCGGCGCGGGAGGGGGGCGCCGAGCGTGCGCTTGGTCCTGCCGGAGGTGTTGCTGGTGGTCATTTCGCCGTCTCTCCCATGCACATGGCGTACAGTGTCTCGATCGGCGTGTTTTCTGGTTCCCGGACCTCGCCGATGAAGCGTCCGGCCTCCATGATCAGGATGCGGTGGCAGACCTCGAGCAACTCCTCGAGCTCGGAGGACACGAAGACGACGCTGAGCCCGCGGCGGGACAGGTCCCACATGATCTGGAAGATCTGCTGCTTGGCGATGATGTCGATGCCGCGCGTCGGCTCGTCGAAGAACACCACCTTCGGATCGGTGTTGAGCCAGTTGCCAACCACGACCTTCTGCTGGTTGCCGCCCGACAGCGATTGAACCTCCTGCAGGGCATCGGACACCTTGATCTCCAGACGCCCGATCCACTTTTCGGCGACGGGCGCTTGCAGGAAGTGGCTGAGGAAGCCCCGCTGCCCGACCTCATCGAGGCTGGCCAGGCAAAGGTTGTCCTCGATCGACATGATCTGGATGAGGCCCTCTTCCTTGCGGTTCTCCATGGTCATGGCGAGGCCGAGGTCCTTCATCCGCGCCACCGTCGGCCGCCTCGCCTCGGTGCCGTTGAGCACGATGGTGCCGCCGTCGATGGGGTCGGCGCCGAAGATGCCGCGCAGCAGCTCGCTGCGTCCGGCGCCGAGCATGCCGGCGATGCCGAGGACCTCGCCGGCCCTCAGATCGAAGCTGATGTCTTCGTATTTGTCCTTGCGGTGCAGGCCGGAGACCTTCAGGCGAATTTCCTCGCCGACCTTGAGGTCGGCCGGCCGGCTCCGCAGCGTCGTCTCGCCGAACATCATGTCGACGATGACCTTGGGCGTGGCGACCTCGATCGGCACGGTGCCGACCAGCCGGCTGTCGCGTAGTACCGTCACGTAGTCGGCGACACCGCGGATCTCATTGAGCTTGTGGGTGATGAAGATGATCGCCACCCCCTTTTCCCTGAGCGAGCGGACCACCGCGAGCAGGCTGTTGATCTCGTGCCGGGCGAGCGCCGATGTCGGCTCGTCGAGCAGCAGGACGCGCGGGTTGAGCGACATCGCCTTGGCGATCTCGATCACCTGTCGCTGGCCGACCGACAGGTCGGAGATCTTGCGCGTGACGGGGATGTCGATCCTGAGCGACGTCAGGATGTCCTGAACGTGGGCGTTGGTTGTCTTCCAGTCGACCGTGACGTTGCCCGGTCCCATGGTCGGGAAGCGGCCGAGCATGATGTTCTCGGCCACCGTGAAATCGAGGATCAGGCTGAGTTCCTGATAGACGACGGCGATGCCGGCGGCGTTGGCGTCCGCCGGCCCCTTGAAGTTGGTCTTGACGCCGTCGATCCAGACCTCTCCGGATGTCGGGGTGGCCGCCCCCGACAGGCATTTGACGAAGGTACTCTTTCCCGACCCGTTCTTGCCCAGGAGGGCGTAGACTTTTCCGCCGTCAAAGACGGCGGAAAAGTCGTCGAGAGCGAGGACCCCGGGATAGGCTTTCGTCAGATTTCTGATGTCGAGCTTTGCGGGTCCCATCATCCGTTCCTAACGTGCGTTACTTGACGGTCTTGGCGTATTCGGCAACCGCCGCGGCGTTGGTGCGCGACAGCGTCAGACCGGGAACGATGATTTCCTTGTCGACCGTTTCACCCTTCAGCGATTTGACGGCGTTCTCCATGGCGAGAGCGCCGATCTTGAACGGGTCCTGGGCGGTGGAGGCCTGCAGGATGTCGTCCTTGGACTGCAGGAAGCCAACGATCTGCTTGTCGAGGTCGATTCCGAACACCGGGATCTTCTTGCCGGAGTTCTTGACGGCCAGCACGGCGCCGATCAGGCCACCAGCATTGCAGCCGTACATGAGATCGATATCAGGATGAGCCGTGATAATGTCGGCGGCCTTCTTGATGGCCTCTTCCGCGACCGGCGACGAGGCCTCGGCAACCAGCGTTACGCCGGGGATGTCCTTGATTTCCGCCCAGAATCCGTCCTGGCGGGCGTTGCTTTCCGGCGGCAGCTGAGCCTTGTAGTTGATGATGGCGATCTTGATTTCCTTCTTGTCGCCATAGTGGGCCTTGATGTAGGCGGCCGCTTCCTTGCCGGAGCCGGCACCGAGCAGCGTGTTGTCCGACATCACCGTCGACACCGGGAAGTCAGCCGCCAGCTTGTTGTTGAAGCTGATGATCTTGATGCCCTTGTCGTTGGCTGCCTTGATCGCCGGGATCGAGGCGGCAGCCGGATCGAGGTAGGTGATGGCAATGGCGTCGACACCACGCGCGGCGTAGGTGTTAACGACCTCAACTTCCTTGCTGATCTGGTTCGACGTGTTGGACGTCAACAGGTTGACGCCTTCCTTTTCAGCCACCGACTTCATGCCGAGCAGCGTCGTCTTCATGAACTGGTCTTCCTGGAAGACGATGCCGGCAACCGTGAATTTCTTGTCGGCCGCTTGCGCGACGACAGGCAGCATGAAGACGGCCGCGAGCGCAGCCGTGACGAGCTTCTTCATTGAGAGACCTCCCAAGGATCGCGGACGGTGACGAGCCGCCTCGTGCCGTTCACGGGGGCCTCACCTGTCTGGCGACGCACCGATCCTCCTCGGTACGTAACGGCGACATATAGCACCGATTTCGGGTGTTGCAACAAAAAAGAAAGAATAATTTATGTATTATAAAGTATAAATAGAGACAGAATCAGTGCGAGCGCGGCAATTTGCCACGCTTGTTGAGATATGTTCTGCTTTATTATTGATGCTAGTTCCGCCCGCTCTCCGTTGCGTCAATCGTCAGCACCGACTGTCGGTGGACAATCTCGGTCCGCAGCATCGCCGCCTGGGAGGAGCCTTCGCCGTTGATCTCCGCCAGCAGTAAATTCATCGCCAAACGCCCGAGTTCGTAGGTTGGGCGCCGGATCACCGTCAGGGGCGGTGTGAACACCGACACCCACGGCGGGTCGTCGAACAGGATCAGAGACAGGTCGCGGCCGATCTCGAGACCGATCTCGCGAGCGGCGGCGATACAGCCAATCGCCATCTCCTCGTTGGTGGCCAGGATGGCGGTCGGCCGCGGTTCGTCCTTGAGGATTGCCATCGCCGCCGCTCTTGCGTGCTTGAACTCGCCGCGGCTGTAGCGCAGCCATTTGTGCGTCGGCGTGATGCCGGCCTCGCCCAGGCCGACGGTGCCGCCGTGCATGCGCGCCTCCGCCGTCCAGACGATGTCCGGCGGTTCCTTGGTCGAGTGGCCGGCCACCGCGGCGGTTGCCACCATGAGGCCGATGCGGCGATGGCCGCAGGCAACGAAGTGACGGACCGCCTCGCGTGACGCGGCGAAATCATCGGTGGTGACCGAGCTGATCTTCAGCCCCTCGACATAACGGTCGAGCAGGACGATCGGCACCGAAAGGCCGCCGTCTTCCGGCTGGAGATGGCTGAAATGTCGGCGCGACGAGGGGACGACCACCATGCCGTCGACGCGCTTTTCCACCAGCACGCGGATAGCGTCACGCTCGGATTCGAGGTCGTCGCCGGTGTTCAGCACCAGGATCTGGTAGTCGGATGAGGCGGCTGTGTCGATGATGGCGCGGATCGAGGTGCTGAAGAAGGAGTTGGAAATGTCGGCGACGACGACGCCGATGGTCAGCGTGCGGCCGGACCGCATCGAGCGGGCGAGCTCGTTGACCCGATAGTTGAGCGCCTCGGCGGCGGCCAGCACCTTGGCGCGTGTCTCCTTGGTCACCAGGCCGTAGTTGCCGAGCGCCCGGGCGGCGGTGGCGCGCGACACGTTCGCCCGCTGGGCAACGTCGATCAGGCGTGCCCGCTTGCGTGTGCCGTCGCCGATCTCGCCGTCATCCATGTGCCCGCCTCCCGGGATCGGTTCAAGACCGTCTCGCTGGTTTCACCGAATGAGACCGATCTCATTTCGAAAGCAGGCTGCCACAGGTGCTCTGGCCTGTCAATATTGCCGAAATATCTATGTAGTGGACCGCTTCTACGACTTTCGGACCTGAGCTAGACTGTAGATTGAGCGCTCGGGGAGGTGCTGGGCGATGACGAAGCCCGTTTGGCGTGGGGGTACGATGGTCCGACGACATGCGTCGTGGGATCGTGCTCATTGGCGAGTCGTCTCTCCCGGAGACGTTTGCATCATTCGCGGTCCGGACGGGGCCGGCACCAGGAGGATAGATCGGCCATGAAGCTGCAGCTTGCACTGGATGACATCTCGATCGACGACGCGGTGGCTCTGCTCGATCGGGTGCATCCGTTCATCGACATCGTCGAGGTGGGTACGCCCTTCCTCATTGAGGAGGGGCTGCGGCCCGTACGCCTCTTCCGCGCCCGTTACCCCAACCTGCCGGTGCTGGCTGACGTCAAGATCATGGATGCCGGCTATTACGAGGCGCGGCAGGCCTTCGCCGCCGGGGCGGCCTACGTCACCGTGCTGGGCGTTACCGATCTCCTGACAGTCAAGGGCTGCCTTGAGGTCGGGGCGGAGTTCGGCGGCACCGTCGTTGCCGACATGATCTGCGTCGAGGATCTGCCGAAGCGGATCGGCCAGCTCGAGGGGCTCGGCGTCAGGGCTCTGGCGGTCCACACCGGCGTCGACCAGCAGGCGGCCGGCCGTACGCCGGCCGATGAGCTGGCCTTGATGAAGCAGGTGTCACGTCACTCCGAGCTGTTTGTTGCCGGCGGCATCACGCCGGCGACGGTATCGCACTACATCGCTCTCGGCGCCGATGTGGCCATCGTGGGCGGCGGCATCCGCCACGCCTCCGATCCGGTGAAGGCGGCGGAGGAACTCGCCCGGCTGGCTCGCCAGTGAAGGGTCGTGGAGACGGAGAGCAAAAATGAATCTAGCAGACACCAGCGGCGCCATCCTCGACGAACTGCGGTCCGTCCTGTCGAAGGTTCCATCAACCGAAGCCGGCGCCTTCGTCGACGACCTCCTGGCGGCGCGGCGGATCTTTGTAGCCGGCGCCGGCCGGTCCGGGCTGGCCGGGCGTGCCTTTGCGATGCGCCTGATGCACTTCGGGTTCGATGCCTTCGTGATCGGGGAGATCGCCACCCCGGCCTATTCCAAGGACGATCTGCTCGTCGTCTGCTCGGGATCGGGCGAGACGGGGAGTCTCGTGTCGATCGCCGAGAAGGCCAGGCGGATCGGCGGGAAGATCGCGCTGGTGACGATCGTCGCCGAGTCCACCATCGGCAAGCTTGCCGACCGTCGCCTGGTCCTGCCGGCGCCGTCGCCAAAGGCGAAGGGCGGCGAAGCCGTCCGGTCGATCCAGCCGATGGGCTCGCTGTTCGAACAGGCGGTGTTGCTTCTCCTCGATGCAGTCATCCTTGACCTGATGGCGCGGCGAGGGGTGGAGAGCGAGGAGATGTTCACCCGTCACGCCAACCTGGAGTGATGCCGGCCGGGTGGTGCCTGCAAGATGCGCCTTCCGACGTCGTTTCGCTTTGGCTTTCGACCTGCTACATCGGACGGACATGCTGCCTCCATCCGATCGACCCATGTCCGACTCCGCGTCAAGCCAATCCTCGCTGATCGTCTTTCTCCGTGGTGCCCTCGACCGGCATTCGAGCGGCGTCATCTACCGCGACCTGGCGGCGGCGCTCAGGCAGGCGATCACCGAGGACGTGCTCGGAACCGGCGATGTCTTGCCCGGCGAACGGGACCTTGCCGAGGAGATTGCCGTCTCCCGCACCTCGGTGCGCAAGGCGATCGAGGCACTGGTCGGCGATGGCGTGCTGATTCGCCGCCATGGCGCCCGCACCGCCGTTGCCGAGCGCGTCGAGAAGCCGCTGTCGGCGCTGACGTCCTTCTCCGAGGACATGCGCTCGCGCGGCATCGAGCCGGGCATGACCTGGATCAGCCGCGAAGTGGGACCTGCCTCGCCGGCCGAGATCATGGCGCTGCACCTGTCGGTAGGCGCCCGCGTCTGCCGCCTGAAGCGCCTCCGGACCGGCGACGGCATGCCGATGGCCATCGAGCACGCCGTGGTGCCGGCCGATGTTCTCGACGACCCCGAAGTGGTCACCGGCTCGCTCTATGACGTGCTGGCCGAGCGTCAGCGCCGGCCGGTCAGGGCGCTGCAACGGCTGCGCGCCGCCGTGGCCGGTGCCGAGGACGGGCGCCTGCTTCACCTCGAGATCGGCGCGCCGCTGCTGGTTGCCGAACGCCGCTGCTTTACCGCCGATGGCACCCCGGTGGAGTTCACCCGCACCTACTATTGCGGCGAGCGCTACGACTTCCTGGTGGAGCTGCGCGCCCAGGACCAGATGTGATCACTTTGATACCAGTTGAGCAAAAAGTAGGCCTTTAGTCCAAACTGGTTGCTGACTGGTTCTTACGCTGCTACCACTAGCTCGGTGTACAGCAGCGAGGAAACCGTGTCCGACTGCCTCAAGCGTTTCGCTTCATCCCTCGTCGTCTCCTGCCAGCCGGTGCCGGAAGGTCCGCTCGACCATCCCGATCAGGTGGTCGGCTTTGCGCTGGCGGCGCTGGCCTCCGGTGGCCGTGGCCTCCGCATCGAGGGCATCGCCAACCTCCGGGCCGTTCGGGCGGCAACCGATGCGCCGATCATCGGCCTCATCAAGCGCGACCTCGATACGTCGCCGGTGCGCATCACGCCGTTCCTGGAGGATGTCGCGGCGCTGGCCGAGGCCGGTGCCGACATCATCGCCTTCGACGCCACCAACCGTGTTCGCCCGGTTGCCGTCGCCGACCTGTGCAAGGCCGTGCACGCCCTTGGCAAACTGGCCATGGCCGACATCTCGACCATCGAGGAAGCGAAGGCAGCGGTGGCGCTGGGTGTCGATGTCGTCGGCACCACCATGTCCGGCTATACCGGCGGCCCGGAGCCCTCCGATCCCGATTTTCAATTGCTCGCCGCCGCCGTGCGGCTCGGCCGGCCGGTCATCGCCGAGGGGCGCATGCGCGTTCCCGAGCAGGCGGCCGAAGCCATCCGGCTCGGCGCTCACGGCGTGGTCGTCGGCTCGGCCATCACCCGTCCCGAGCACATCACCCGCTGGTTTGCCGACGCCATCGGCGCGGCGCGGGCGGTGTCCGCCCGGCCGGCGCTGGCCTTCGACCTCGGCGGAACCAAGACGCTGGTGGCGCTGGTCGACGGCGATCGCATTGTCGAGACGACCGAGCGGACCACCGACCGACGCCTTGGCCCCGATGGCTGGTGCGACGCCATCGCCGACATGATCGCTCCCTGGCAGGGCCGGTTCGGCGCGGTGGGCGGTGCGGTCACCGGCGTCGTTCACGCCGGCCGCTGGTCGGCGCTCAATCCGGGCACGCTGCCAGTATCCACAGGTTATCCACTGGCCGACGCGCTGGCGAGCCGCCTCGGTCAACCGGTGACGCTGCACAACGATGCCCAGGCCGCCGCCTGGGGCGAGTACCGTTTCGGGGCCGGCGCCGGCCGCGACCTGCTGTTCGTCACCGTTTCCACCGGCATCGGTGGTGGCGCCGTCATCGGCGGCCGGCTGCTCACCGGTCGGGGTGGCGTTGCCGGCTCGGTCGGCCTCACCTCCGGTGCGTCGGCCGACGGTGCCTTCGGACCGCTCGAGACGCTGGCAAGCGGTCGCTTCCTGGCCGAAGCCGCCTCGGCGGCCGGCCACGCCGTCGACGCGCCGGCTGTCTTTGCTGCGGCCGCTCGCGGCGAGCGCTGGGCGACGGTCCTCGTCGACCGCTCGGTCGACGTGGTGGCGCGGCTGTTTGAGAATCTGCAACTGCTGTTCGACCCGGACATCATGGTCGTGGGCGGCGGCGTCGGCCTTGCCGACGGCTACCGCGAGCGCCTCGAAGCGCGGCTGGCGCACCTGCCACCGCACCTGAAGCCCGAGATCCGCGCCGCGGCTCTCGGAAAAAATGCTGGCGTGATCGGCGCCGCCGATCTCGCCCGTCGCACATCATAAAATCCAAGGGGACACAAATGACGCGACTGAAAACCCTTCTGACCAGTGCTGCCCTGTTTGCGGCGCTGGGAGTGACCGGGGCCATGGCCGAGGTGACGGTGCTCGGCTGGCCGGGCGGGCCTGAGGAAGCCGGCCTGCGCAAGGCGGCCGATGCCTACAACACCACGGCCTCCGACGCCGACAAGGTGAAGCTGATCTTCTTCAATCGCGATGGCTTCTTCGACAAGCTGGCCGCCGACCTTGCTGCCGGCTCGACCGACTTCGACGTCAACCTGCTCGCCACCTACGCGCTCGGCCGCTACGCGCCGTTCATGGATCCGATCACCCTGCCGGAGGCCTCCAAGTCAACCTTCCCCGAGAAGGTGCTGGCCACCATGCAGTATGACGGCAAGCAGTATGGCATCCCGACCGACCTGTCGCTGCACTTCATGTATTACCGCACCGACCTGATCGAGAAGCTGCTTTCCGACGCCGACTGGAAGGCGAAATACGGCGAGATCTCCGAGAAGTACCTCGGCAAGAAGCTCGAGCCCAAGGACCCCGACGCCTGGGCCTGGGAAGACTGGATGGCGACGGCGCTGTTCTTCACCAAGTCGATCAATTCCGACAGCCCGACCCGCTATGGCACGGTCCTTCAGATGAAGAACCTGTTGTTCAACATGATGGTCTGGCAATCGACAGCCCGCGCGCAGGGCGGCGACTGGCTGAACGACAAGGGTGAGGTCATCGTCGACAGCCCCGCCTATCGCGCGGCGCTCGACATCTACAAGAAGCTCTATGACGAGGGCACGTCGCCCAAGGATTCGACCACCTACGAGTTTGCCGAGGCCAATGCCGCCTTCGGGGCCGGGCAGGCCGCCACCATGCTGCAGTGGAACGCCGCCTTCGGCGACCTCGACAACAAGGAAAAGACGCCAGCCGTGGCCGGCAAGATCGGCACCGTGGCGCCGCCGGCCGGACCGGAAGGCCGCTTCACCCATATCCACGGCCTCGGCCTCGGCATCAACAAGGCCTCCCAGCACAAGGAGGGTGCCGTCAAGTTCCTGAACTGGCTTGGCACACCCGACGCCATGGAGATCTACTCCAAGGCCGGCGGTTCGCCGGCACTCAGCGACGCGGTGGTGGCCAAGGTCAGCGCCGAGCGGCCTGATCTCGTCAAGCTCGGCCAGTATGCCGGCTCCTACGGCTTCGTCATGCACGGCGGTACCGCCGCCAAGGCGCTGCAGGTCTATGAACTGCAGGCCAAGGAGTTCACGGCCTACTGGTCCGGCGGCAAGTCGCTCGACGACGCGCTGGCCGCGACCAAGACCGGCATGGCTGAGCTCCTGAAGCCCTGACGGTCTGGACGGTGGCGGCAGCGCCACCGCTGTTCCACCCCCGGCGGATGCGGTAGACTAGAGTTGAGCCAGCAGCGCCGCGCCGCCGATCCCGCGCGCCAGTCCCCCCGGCTGGCGCGCGGGGCGCCTTTCCTCTGACGCTGATTGCCGAGGACGAGACCGTATGCCGCGGACTTCCCGTTTCGAGGGGCATCTCCTGATTGCCCCGCTCACGGCCTTCCTGATCGCCCTCCTGGGGTTTCCGCTTGTTCTCGATGTCGTCTACTCGGTTTCCCGCGTCGGCTTCGAGAACATCCGCGCGCCCGAGCTGATCGGCTTTTCCAACTACGCCAAGGCGGTCGCCGACCCGGAATTCTGGGCCGCCGCCTGGTTCTCGCTACGCTTCGGGCTGATCGTCGCCGTCATCCAGATGGTCGCCGGCCTCGGGCTCGCCGTGTTCCTGGCGCCGTTGTTTGCCAAGCGGCCCTGGCTGATCGCTCTCCTCATGCTGCCGATGATGGTGGCCCCGGCGCTGGTCGGCTTGATGTACCGGCTGATCCTGCACGAGTTCGTCGGCGCCGTGCCCTACTATCTCCTCGAATGGTACGGCGACTTTCCTGCCTTTCTCGGTCGGGACTGGGCGTTTACGACGCTGGTCACCATCGAGACGCTGCAGTGGACGCCGTTTGCGCTGTTGATCCTGCATTCGTCCTACGCGGCGATCTCGCCGGACATTCGCGAGGCGGCGTCGCTCGATGGCGCGCGCGGCCGGCGGCTGTTCCTCAACATCGATCTGCCGCTGATGATGCCGGCCCTCGGCATCACCTTCTTCATCCGCTTCATCGACAGCTTCCGGGTGTTCGACAACCTCTACACCCTGGTTGGGCCGGGTGCTGGCGGCTCCACCACGTCGATGAGCATCTACATCTACCAGGCCTTCTTCAAGGTCGGCGACATCGGCCTCGCCGTGGCCGCCTCGATGCTGCTGCTCGTCGCCTCCTTCGTGGTGCTGTGGGCGATCAACCGGTTCACGGCCAGAAAGGCGCCGCTATGAAGAAGCCGCTTCTCGGGGGGCTGCGCTGGCTGGTGTTCGCGCTGGCGGTGGTCATCCTGAACTTCCCGGTGATCGCCACGCTGGTGACGTCGCTGAAAAGCGATGCGGAGATCATGACCAATGCCTCGCTGATCATCGAGGCGCCGACGCTCGACAATTACGTGGCGGTGTTCGCCATGGCCGACCGCTTCGACATCCTGCATTTCCTCGGCAACAGCCTCGTCGCTTCGCTGATCGGCTCGGTGCTGGCCATCGCCATCGCCTTTCCGGCCGCCTACGCCATGGCCCGCCTCGAGGTGGGGCGGAGCTGGTTGCTGCCGCTCGCCGTCAACCTCCGGGCCGTGCCGCTGATCATCTTCGCCATCCCCATTTACCTGATGTACCAGCAGGTCGGCCTGCTCGACACGCGGTTCGGCCTCGCCCTCATCTTCTGTCTCGTCAACGTGCCGCTGGTGCTGGTGCTGTTCGCCTCGTCGATCGCCGACCTGCCGCTGGAAATCGAAGAAGCCGGCCGCGTCGACGGTGCCGGTACGCTTCGCCTTCTCGTCTATGTCGTGGCGCCGATGTCGCTCAACGTCGTCGCTGCCTCGTCGGTGCTGGCCTTCATCTATTCCTGGAACGAGTTCCTGTTCGGCCTGATGCTGACCACCAACAACGCGACGCCGGTGTCGGTCGGCGCCTCCTTCTTCTTCGCCGCCTCCGGCGGCGGCGTGCGCTGGGGCGTTGCCGCCGCCGTCATGATCCTGGCGACGCTGCCGCCGCTCGTCCTCGGTCTGTTGATGTATCGCCAAATCGGCCGGTCGATGACCGCCGGTGCCGTCAAGGGCTGACCCTACCGCTTCACCGCCACGAGATTTCCGGGAAACAACCATGGCCGAGATCGAGTTCAAGTCCGTTGCCAAATCCTTCGGCAAGGTTGGCGTGATCGCCGACCTCGACCTCAAGGTCGATGACGGCGAGTTCATCGTGTTCGTCGGCCCGTCCGGTTGCGGCAAGTCGACGGCGCTCCGGATGATCGCCGGCCTTGAGGAGACGACCTCCGGCGATATCCAGATCCGCGGCCGTTCCATTGCCGGTCTGGCGCCGTCGGAGCGCAACGTCGCCATGGTGTTCCAATCCTATGCGCTCTATCCGCACATGACGGTGGCCGGCAACATCGGTTTTCCGCTGAAGATGGCCGGACGCCCCGCCGCCGAGATTGCCGCACAGGTGCGGGAGGCCGCCGACATCCTCGACCTCGGCCCCTATCTCGACCGCCGGCCCGCTCAGCTATCCGGTGGGCAGCGCCAGCGCGTCGCCCTGGGGCGGGCGATCGTCCGCCATCCCGACGTCTTCCTGTTCGACGAGCCGCTGTCCAACCTCGACGCCGACCTTCGGGTGTCGATGCGCGGCGAGATCATGCGCCTTCGCGAGCGCATCCAGGCAACCATGATCTATGTGACGCACGACCAGACCGAGGCGATGACCATGGGCGATCGCATCGCCGTCTTCGCGCCGCTGAAAGACGGTCACGCCCGCAACCTGATGCAAGTCGGTACGCCGGAGGCGCTTTACGAGCGGCCGGCCAACCTGTTCGTCGCGCGCTTCCTTGGCTCGCCGAAGATGAATCTGATCGAGATGGACCAAGGGCAGGCGCCCGCCTTCGGCACGCTCGACCTCGGCCCACGGCCGCCCCATGGCGGCGCGCTGCTGCTGGGCGTCCGTCCGGAGGACATCCGCATCGCCGAGGCCGGGGTTCCGGGGCTGGCCGGCCGCATCCGGCTGGTCGAGGCGCTCGGGGCCGAGTATTACGTCCACATCGAGACGGCGGCCGGCGAACTGATCGTTCGCGTCATGGACAAGCGTCTGCGCCCGGCGCCCGGCGATACGGTGGCGCTGCAGCCGGCGGCCGGCGCTTTTCATCTGTTCGACAAGGCGACGGGCGAGCGCATCGGTGGGTGAGGCCTGGCGGCGGCTAGTCCATCCTGGCGATTGACGCCGGGCGACCGCGCACCATGCGCGTCAGGGTGTCCTCGCGCCAGAGATAGGCGTGGGCGAGCGCCATGATGACGTGGCCGAGCGTCAGGGCGAGCAGCGCCCAGCCGAGGAGACCATGCACGGCGTTGGCCGGTGCCATGAGGGCCGGAATGCGCTCGCCACCACCGGCCAACACCTCGATGCCGAATACCGACAGACCCCGGCCGCTGCCGTAGGCTCTGACAACGGCAACGAGCGGTACCGCCAGCATCAACAGGTAGAGCACGAGATACCCAAGGCGGGCGGCGGTGCCGAGCAGGCCGGCGGTGTGGACCGGACGGTTGCCGAGGTTGATCAGCGCCCAGGCGCCACGCAGGAGGACGGCCACCAGCAACAGGACGCCGACCGACATGTGCCAGGACCAGAAGAAGCGTGCCGCCGGCATCTCGCGGTCGACGCCGTGCAGGATGGCCGAGAGAAACTGCCAGGCGAACAAAGCGGCCATCAGCCAGTGAAGGGCTCGACTGACGGTGCCGTAGCCCTCGGGGTGGTCGAACAGCGTCGAATGATCCTTGGTCACGGCGGGGCTCCTTCGTCTGGCGGCGCGGTCATGCGTTACGCAAATATGCTTATATCAACCAGGAAGCGCCAGCGCGAAGTCGCCTCGCGCCCGGTTTGACGGCTGGCGGGGGCTCAAAACTCTGTGAAGCCAAGGCGCTGGTTCCCAGAGCACTCGAGCAAAAGCGTGCAGCGGTTTTGCGCTCAGGACAGGCGGGCGAAGAAAGACCTGAAGGGGGGCAGGGGAATCTGAGAGATCGCGACGCGTTTTAGGGCTGATCGGGCGAGACCCCAAGGTTGCCTTGCCCGGCGCCATACTTTAGATTTTCTGAGAATGCCGGGCCTGGCACCGCGACGGAGGACGCCGCCGAATCTGGCCGGTCTCAGGAGGACGGATGAAGCGCGTTTCGGACATCAATCACCCCTTCTACCGGCCGCTCTGGCGGCGCGTGACGCTGGTCGGCGTCACGGGCGCCTGGGCATGTTACGAGAATTTCGTGGTCAAGGACCCGATGTGGATGGTGCTGACCGCCGGCGTGTTCGTCTATGCCGCCTGGGTATTCCTCATCAAGTGGACCGACCCGGAGGACAAGCCGGCGGAGATCACCGACGCCACCGGCGGAGAGCCGCCCGAGGTGGTGGAGCATGACGAAGGCGCCGATCGACGCTGACTTGCGATTAGTGCTAAGGGTTCCCACGTAGAAGGCGGCATTGCCGCCGAGACCATTTACGGGAGCCCGCCATGACCACCGAGACCTTCCCGATCACTCGTACCGACGAGGAATGGCGGCGCCTGCTCACCGACGAGCAGTATCGTGTCATGCGTGGCCATGGCACAGAGGCGCCGGGCAGTTGCGCGCTTCTGCATGAGAAGCGGCGCGGCGTATTCCATTGCGCCGGCTGTCATGCGCCGCTGTTCGCTTCGAACGACAAATTCGAGAGCGGCACCGGTTGGCCGAGCTTCAACGAGCCCGAGCCGGGTGCCGTCGAGACGTCGGTTGATCGCAGCCATTTCATGGTGCGCACCGAAGCGCACTGCGCCCACTGCGGCTCGCACCTCGGCCACGTGTTCGATGACGGTCCGCCGCCGACCGGTCAGCGCTATTGCATCAACGGCGTGGCACTGGTCTTCCGGCCGCTGGACTGACGACGGCGGGCCGATGGCCGGCCGTCGTCCTTGTGCTGTCAGACGTCGGTCTTGCCTTTGGCGATCGCCGCGAGGATCAGCTCCCCCGCTTCGTCGACGCCGCCCCAACCGGTCACCTTCACCCACTTGCCGGGTTCGAGATCCTTGTAGTGCTCGAAAAAGTGCTCGATCTGGTGAACGGTGATCTCGGGCAGATCGTCGATCGTCTTGATCTTGGAATAGCGCGTGGTCAGCTTGTTGGAGGGAACGGCGATGATCTTCTCGTCGTGGCCACTCTCGTCCTGCATCTTGAGAACGCCGATCGGCCGGCAGTTCATGATGGCGCCCGGCACGATGGCACGGGTGTTGACGACCATGACGTCGATCGGATCGCCGTCGTCCGACAGCGTGTGCGGCACAAAGCCGTAATTTCCGGGATAATGCATCGCCGTGTAGAGGAAGCGGTCGACGTACATGGCGCCGGCTGCCTTATCCATTTCGTACTTGATGGGCTCGCCGCCCAGCGGCACCTCAATGATGACGTTGATGTCCTCGGGCGGGTTAGTGCCGATGGGAACGGCGTCGATGCGCATGATTAATCCTTGAAAAGAAACAAAGTTGCGAGCACGTGTTTATCCGTAACGGTAGGGCGAAAGCAAGGCGGCGAAGCGAAGGCGGATCGCTCAGCCCCGTCCCACCGGCGGCCAGGCGTAGACGATGACCGGTACTAGGTGGCCGGCGATCTTCTCGCTGGAACCGACGACCTCTTGACCGCCGAGCCGCTCGTAGAAGCCGACGCCGACGGCATTGGCGGCGAGCACGCGCACCACGAGGCCGTCAAGGCGCATGTCGGCGAGCGCTGCCCGGGCCTCTTCAAACAATCGCCGGCCGAGACCGACGCCGTGCATGTCGGGATGAAGATAGAGCTCATAGATCTCGCCGCGGAAGGGCAGGGCGCGCATGCGGCTTGGTCCCAGCGTCGCGTATCCAGCGACGCGGCCTTCCACCTTGACGACCAGCATGGCGACATTGCGAGCAATGGCCTTGGCCCACCAGTGAGCTCCGCGCCGCTCGATCATCCGCTCGAGCTCGACGCCGTCGAGAATTCCCCGATAGGCGTAGCGCCAAGCAGCGTCGTGGATGGCCGCGATTTCCGCGGCATCCTCGACGGCGGCGCGCTGGACGTCGATCGAAAGGGTGCTCATGGCGGGAGCTTAACCCGGTCCCTCCGGCAGCGGAAGACAAAAACAGCGGGCAACAAAAACGCCGCCGACCGCCCTCGCGGCGGCCGATCTGTCAGAACCAGCTGCCGATGCGATCGAGGATGCTCTTGTCGCTCGCCGAGACCACCGGAGCAGCCGGCGGGCTGGCGACGGGCGGCGGGCAGGGTGGTGTGCCGGCCGGAACCACCGCGCCAGGGGCGGCGCAGGCGATCGGCGGGGCGGCTGCCTGGCCAACCGCCACGGGTTGGCGGATGGAGGGGGGCGTCGGCGGGGCGGGCTGTGGGGGAATGGGAGCGGTCGCTGCCATCGTCGGGGCGGCTGGTGTCGTCGGCCCGACAGCGGGGGCGGCCGGCGTCGGCAGGGCAGTCGTCGCTGCCACCGGGATAGTGGGCGCGGCGGCGGGCGTCGCCTCGTTGGTGTCGCCGCCGGTCACGAAAGAGAACAGGCGGGAGATGGCACCGGTGCGCTGCTGCTCGACGGGTTCGGCCATTGCGACGGCGTGGATCTGTGGCCCGCGCGGATCGGCGATCGGAACGGGTGCGCCGGTCGGCGGCACGATGACCGGCCCCACCAGAATGCCGGCGTCCGGGTTGGGTTCGGCTCCGAACAGGCGGGCGATGGCACCCGGGTTGCGCTCGGCTTCGAGGCGGGCCGCTTCGGCTTCGGCCATCGCCATTTGGGCCTCGGTCTTGCGCTTCTCGGCAGCGAGCGCCAGCTGGATCCGCTTGTCTTCGTCGGCGCGACGCTCGTCCTCGAGCTTGGCGAACAGCACCTCCGCCTCGGCATAATCGGCTTTGGCCTTGGTCTGGAGCGAGGCGACGAGTTCCTTCGGCTGGCCCAGGTCGGCGGGGCAGGCCGCGACGGTGTCGAGTGGCTGGACCGGGTTGGCATTGAAGACATATTTGCGGCCGCAGACGTCCACCTTCGGTTCCAGGTGGGTCATCTCGAAGGTGTCATAGCCCTCTTTCAGCATCTTCCAGAACGGCATGTTGGCGTCGTTCCAGTGCTTGGCCATGTTCTTGCCGTCGAGACGGAACGGGAAGGCCTGCAGTTGGAAGGTCTTCTGGCCGCCGCGGAACGCCTCGCGGGCCAGCCCGTAGATCTCCTGGATCTGCGGGTCGGTCATGGCGTAGCAACCGCGCGACGAGCAGGAGCCATGCACCATCAGCGCCGAGCCGGTGCGGCCATTGGCCCGGTCGTAGGCGTTGGGAAAGCCGGTGTTGAAGGCGAGATACCAGTCCGACTTGGGATTCATCAAGCCGGTCGAAATGGGGTAAAAACCCTCCGGGGCTTGCCGGTCGCCTTCCCTGACCTTCGGGCCGAGATTGCCGGACCAGCGGCAGATGTCGTAGCTCTTGAGCAGCGCGTAACGGCCACTCGCGTTCATTTTCCAGACCTCGAACTTGTTCTCTTCCTTGAAGATGCGCATCAGCACCGGCGAGGAGGCCCTCATGTTGAGCGTCTTCATCAGCTCGACCGTCTTCGGCGGCAACGGCCGCTGTTCCTTCGGGCCGTAACCATAGCCGATTTCGTCGGCCTGACAGGCGGCCAGGAGCGCGGCAACGCCGAGTGCACCGGCAAGCCGGGCAAGGCGGCCGGCGGTCGAAAGGCCTGGGGAGGACGGGGTCGGGCGGAACGAGGTCATGCTCTCCGTTTCACTCATGGGCACCGCGGCACCGTCCGGGCGCTCTGTCGGGGGCCTGTCGGTCGCCCCCCGGGCGCCGGACAGCATATCATGAAGCAATCCTCGGTGGTCATGGTTACCAAAGGGTTACCGCCGAATAGTCCCAAGCCGACGCGCCGAACGGCCGGTGCGTCCGATCGGCAAAGCCATCAGCAATTTCTCATTTCCATCAGAATCGTGAGAAATTCATGGCAAGATGGCCGACAATCGTGTCGGCGCCCCAAAATCAGAGCTTGAGGTCGCGGCCGATCGCCAGGAACTTGCGTCGGCGGTCGGCACGAATTTCGTCGCGGCTCCGGCCATCGAAGGTGGCGAGCGCCGCCTCGATGACGCCGCCGACCGCTTCGACCACCTGAGCGGGCGCGCGGTGGGCGCCGCCGACCGGCTCGTCGATGATGCCATCGATGATGCCGTAGCGGACGAGATCCTGGGCGGTGATGCGCATGTTCATCGCCGCGTCCTGCGCCTTGGCCGAGTCTTTCCACAGGATGGAGGCGGCGCCCTCGGGTGAGATCACCGAGTAGATGGAATGCTCCAGCATGAAGACGCGGTTGGCGGTGGCGATGGCGATGGCGCCGCCGGAGCCGCCTTCGCCGATCACCACGGAGACGATGGGCACGCCAAGCCGCAGGCAGGCCTGCGTCGAGCGGGCGATGGCCTCGGCCTGACCGCGCTCCTCGGCTCCGATGCCGGGATAGGCGCCGGCCGTGTCGACCAGCGAAATGACCGGCAGGTCAAAGCGGTCGGCCAGTTCCATGATGCGGATGGCTTTGCGGTAGCCTTCCGGACGAGCCATGCCGAAGTTGTGGCGGATGCGCGTCTGGGTGTCGTGGCCCTTTTCCTGGCCGATCACCGCCACGGGGCGGCCACGGAAGCTGCCGAGACCGGCGACGATCGCGGCGTCTTCGCCATAATTGCGGTCGCCGGAGAGGGGCGTCCAGTCGGCGATCAGCTGTTCGACGTAGTGAACGGCGTGCGGCCGGTCGGGATGACGGGCGACCTGCGCCTTCTGCCAGGGCGTGAGGCGGGTGTAGATGTCGGCAAGCGCTTGGGCGGCGCTCGTCTCGAGCTTGGCGATGTCATCGTCGATAGGAAGGGCAGTGCCCCCGTCGGCCAGGGCCTTCAGTTCCTGGACCTTGCCCTCAAGATCGGCGATGGGTTTCTCAAAGTCGAGATAGCTTCTCATCCGGCTCTCTTCATTGTGCCCCGGCCACCGTCTTGTCTCCCGGGACAACCGAGGGTGCGGCGGCCGCGCACACTTGGCTTCCGATCCCCCGCCTTGTCAACGCCATTCGCCGCAAATGCCGGCAATTCTGTGGCCATCTCCGTGCCAATACCGAAGCGATTACGGCTCGGACAGCGGATGATGGTCGGCGACGAGGGCGGCGAGCCGGTGCTCGAGGACATGGGTATAGATCTCGGTTGTGCCGATGTCGGCATGGCCGAGCAGCTCCTGAACGATGCGAAGATCGGCGCCATTCTGCAACAGGTGACTGGCGAAAGCGTGACGCAGCACGTGCGGTGACACCTTGTCGGACGATATCCCCAGCCGGGCGGCGGCGTCCTTGAGATCGCGGGCGAAGCTCTGTCGGGTGACGTGGCCGGCCTCGGAGGAGGCCGGGAACAGGAAGGGGCTGCCGGCGTGGCGTCCGCTCACCTTCAGCAACCGGCGATAGGCGAGAACGGCGGCACGCGCCTTGTTGCCGATCGGCACCAGCCGGTCCTTGGCACCCTTGCCGCGCACGGTGATGGCGGTGATGCCGTCGCGGATGGCGCCAGCCGGCAGGGCGACCAGTTCGGAAACGCGCAGGCCGGAGGCGTAAAGCGTCTCCAGCATGGCCGAGAACCGGGCGCGTCGCAGCACCTCGGCCTGATCCTCGATGGGCTCGGCGGCGGCAGCGGCGACGGCGTCCATCAGCCGCCCCACCTCGTCGACGGAGAGCACCTTCGGCAGCGGGCGGCGGGTGCGCGGACGATCCACCCGGGCCGTGGGGTCGTCGGCGCGGCGGCCCTCGGTATAGAGAAACTTGTGCAATTGGCGGACAGCGGAGAGGCGGCGGGCCTGGGTGGCGGCGGCATAGCCCTCGGCTGCGAGCCCGGCGATGAAATCCTCGACGTCGGCGGTCCCGGCGTCGAGCAGGCCGCGGCCGCGGCCGGCGAGGAAGGAACGGTAGAGGTCGAGGTCGGTGCGATAGGCGATAAGTGTGTTGTCGGAGGCGGCATCCTCGATGCTGGCCGCTTCGAGATAGGTCTCGATCAGCGTGGCGTCGCTCATGGGGCCTCGCTGGGGCGCGTGTCGCTCGGCTGATCGGGCGCGTCGGTGCCGACCGGGCTTGCCGCAACCGGCGGCGGTGACAGAAGGCGAGCGCCGGACAGCACCGCGGGGTCGATCGGCACGGTGAAGGTGCGCGGCTCGGGCGTTACCAGGAAAGCCAGCGCCAGCACGGCGGCCGTGGCGGCAACGGCCAGCGCGAGGAGGAAGCCAAGGAAGCGGGTGATGGTCGGCATTGTTTCGCTCCGGGGGCCGCTCCGGCGGGTCGCGGGCGCTCGGCAACGCTAACGGCTTGACAGACGCGCCTGCCCAACCCATGAGACTTCTCATGACCGACGTCAAGGCCAGCCGCAGCCGCGATCCCGACGCCGCCCTTCGGCGCGGCGGCGTCAACGCGCGTATCGTCGATTTGCTCGGCGGCCGTTCGGTGGTGCTGGTGGGCATGATGGGGGCGGGCAAGACGTCGGTGGGCAAGCGCCTGGCCGGTCGCCTCGGCCTCACCTTCATCGATGCCGACACGGCGATCGAAGAGGCGGCCAAGAAGAGCGTACCGGAGATTTTCGCCGAGCATGGCGAGGCGTATTTCCGGCAGGGTGAGCGGCGGGTCATCGCCCGGCTGTTGCGCGAGCCGCGCCAGATCATCGCCACCGGCGGCGGCGCCTTCATGAATGCCGAGACGCGGGCGGCGATCCGCAGCGGCAGCGTGTCGATCTGGCTCAAGGCCGACTGGGAACTGCTCTACGAGAGGGTGCGACGACGGCCGACGCGGCCGCTGCTGCAGACCGCCGATCCCGAAGGTACGTTGAAGGCGCTCGTCGAGGCGCGTTATCCTGTTTATGCTGAGGCAGACCTCGTCGTGCAGTCGATTGACGTGCCGCACGAGGCGATGGTCGACGCGGTGGTGTCGGCGCTGGAAGCTTGGCTCGTCCAGGAAGCGGAACGAGAAAAAGGGGCGCCGTGACGGCGCCGGAAGCTGGGAACGGGCGGGGGACGACATGACGGTTGAAGCGGAGACGGACGGCATCGTCAGGGTGCCGGTGTCGCTCGGAGAGCGATCCTATGACATCCTGATTGGCGAAGGACTGGTCGCCGACGCCGGCCGGTGGTTCCGCGCCGTGCTGCCAAAGGCGCGCGCCTGCATCATCACCGACTCCAACGTATCCGGCCGGCATCTTGTTGCCTTCGAGAAGTCGCTGAGACGGGCCGGCGTCACCGCCAGCGCCGTGGTCATTCCGGCCGGCGAGGCGTCCAAGTGCTTCGATGTGTTCGAGCAGGTGGTCGACCAGGTGGTCGGTGGCCGCTACGAGCGCGGCGACGCGGTGGTGGCGCTGGGTGGCGGCGTCGTCGGCGATCTCGCTGGCTTCGTGGCTGCCGTGGTGCGGCGCGGCATGCGCTTTGTGCAGGTGCCGACGACGCTGTTGTCCCAGGTGGACTCGTCGGTGGGCGGCAAGACCGCCATCAACAGCCGCCACGGCAAGAACCTCGTCGGCGTGTTTCACCAGCCCGACCTGGTGCTGGCCGATACGACGGTGCTCGACACGCTTTCCGAGCGCGAGTTCCGCGCCGGTTATGCCGAGGTAGTGAAATACGGCCTGATCGACAACGCGGCCTTCTTCGCCTCGCTTGAACGAAACTGGCGCGAGATCTTTGCCGGCGGGCCGGCGCGTACCGAGGCGATCGCCGTCTCCTGCCGCTCCAAGGCGGCCATCGTCGCTCGCGACGAGCGTGAGACCGGCGACCGGGCATTGCTCAACCTCGGCCACACCTTCGGCCATGCCATCGAGACGGCGGCCGGCTACAGCGGCACCGTGGTGCATGGCGAGGCGGTGGCGCTTGGCATGGTGCTCGCCCACGATTTTTCGGTGCGGCTCAACCAGATGTCGCCGGACGATGCCGGTCGTATCCGCGTCCACCTTTCAGACGTCGGCTTGCCGACGCGGCTGTCCGAAATTCCCGGTGGCCCACCGTCGGTCGCCGCCTTCATGGAGCTGATCGGCCAGGACAAGAAGGTGCAGAGCGGTGCCCTGACCTTCGTCCTGAGCCGTGGCATTGGCGAAGCCTTCATCGCCAAGGACGTGCCGGCCGAGGCGGTGCGCGCCTTCCTCACTGACAAGCTCAGCGAGGGACAGGCCTGATGGACGGACAGGGTGCGGAGATCGCCGATCTCTTGCTCGCTGGCGTACCGGTCGCCCTGTTTGTCGTCGTCACCGTGATCCTGTCGGCGGCCGGCTCGGCGCTGCTTGCCTCCAACCGCACCAAGCTGCATCACATGGAGCGGCTCGGCGACCGTCGCATCACGCGCCTCGTTGATCTGACCGCCGAGCGGGCGCGGGCGGTGTCGGCCATCCGCCTGGCGCGACAGGTATCGACGGTGGCGCTGACCATCTTCGCGACGCGGGCCGTGCTGTTGTTCGAGACCAACCCCGGGCGCCTCGCCGCCTGGGCAGTCGGTGGCATTCTCCTCGCCGTCTTGCTCGACGCTGTGCCACGCGTCGTGGTGTCGCTGAGGCCGGAGCGATCGGCGCTGATCCTGCTGCCGGCCATCGAGGCATCGGCCCGCCTGCTCGAACCGCTGATCGCCGGCATCGAAAAGGGGGTGATCGCTCCGCTGAGGATCATCAGCAAGGCGCCGAGCGAGGCGGCATGGACGGCGCATGAGGAGATCCGGGAGGCCGTCGACCTGCTGCATCGCGAAGGCGGCGTGGTCAAGGACGACCGCGACATGGTCGGCGGTGTGCTCGACCTCAGCGAACTGCCGCTGTCCGACCTCATGGTGCATCGCACCAAGATGCGGACGCTCGACATCGACATGCCGGTCGGCGACCTCCTGAAAGCGCTGATCGCCAGCCCCTTCACGCGCCACCCGTTGTGGCGTGACGAGCCGGACAACATCGTCGGCGTGCTGCACTCCAAGGAGCTGTTGCGCGCCGTCGACCGGGCCGGCGGCGATGCCGCCAAGGTCTGCGTCGAGACGCTGATGACGCCGCCCTGGTTTGTGCCGGACACGACGCTGGCCGCCGACCAGCTCAGGGCGTTTCTGAAGCGCAAGGTCCATCTCGCGCTGGTGGTTGACGAATATGGCGAGGTTCAGGGCCTCGTCACGCTCGAGGATATCCTCGAGGAGATTGTCGGCGAGATCGCCGACGAGCAGGACGTGGTGGTACAGGGTGTTCGCCCCTATCCCGATGGCTCGGCCTCGGTGGATGGGGCGGTGCCGATCCGCGACCTCAACCGCATGATGGACTGGCGCCTGCCGGACGACGAGGCGACCACCATTGCCGGCCTCGTCATCCACGAGGCGCGGATGATCCCCGATCCCGGCCAGTCCTTCACCTTCCACGGCTTCCGCTTTCGCGTGTTGCGGCGGCAGAGGAACCGCATCACGGCGCTGAAGGTCGGGCCGATCGACGGCGCTTTCCGGCCCGAATGAACTGCTTGAGGACGTCCGCCGTCATTCTCCCGGTGCGCGGGCCGTGACGGAGAGGGCGTGCAGGCCCGTGTCGAACTCGGCCTTCAAGGCGTCCATGACGAGGCGCTGGCGGGCGAGGCGGCTCTTGCCCTCGAAGGTCGCCGATACCACGTCCACCGCGAAATGGGTCTCGCCGCCCTCGCGCCAGCCGCCATGTCCGCGGTGACGCTCGCTGTCGTCGGTCACGCTCAGCTGGGATGGTGACAGTTCGGCGAGGAGCGCCGCCTCGATGCGGGTCTTGCGGGCGGAAGCGGCTGGGGTCATCGAAGCCATCAGGCATCCTCGTCGGTTGGTGCGGGCGACACGATCTCGTATCTGGCGACCACCGGAGGCGATTGTCAACGCCTTGCCGGCACGCCTTCCAATGCCCATAATCGGCGGATCATGAACTCCTATTCCAAGCTCTTCGAAAAAATCCGGATCAAGCCGGACAAGGAAAGCGTCGCTCGCGGCCAGTTCCCTCCCTGCGAGTGGGAAGGCTGCGAGAGTGCGGGCGCCTACCGTGCGCCGAAGGGCCGTGGTCGCGAGGGGCAGTATCACCACTACTGCCTCGAGCACGTGCAGCTTTACAACAAGTCCTACAACTACTTCTCCGGCATGGGCGACGACGCCGTCATCGCCTTCCAGAAGGACGCCATCACCGGCCATCGCCCGACCTGGACGGTATCGGTCAACCGCTGGGGACAGACCGACCCCAACGCCAGCCGTCGGCGGCCGACCGAGCCGACCTACAACGATCCGTTCGGCGTCTTCCATGGGTCGCGGGCCGGCGGTGCGCGGGCCGAGCCGGAAGAGCCGCGTCGGCACGTTTCGCCGATGACGCAGCGCGCTTTCGAAACGTTGCATCTTGAGGTCGGGGTCTCCAAGGAGGAGATCAAGGCGCAATACAAGGTCATGGTCAAACGCCACCACCCGGATGCCAACGGCGGCGATCGCTCTTCAGAGGAACGGTTGCGAGAGATCATCCAAGCCTATAATTACTTGAAGACCGCCGGTTTCTGTTGATCGGCCGCATTTTTCCCGATTCGACGGAGCGACTTCCTCCCTCCGCTGGTCGCTCCAGGAGGTTTTATGGCTCAGCAGACGTATGACGCGCCGCTGCCCGATATCCGGGTCTCGGTCCGCGAGGTGTTCGGTATCGACACCGACATCGAAGTGCCCGCCTATTCGCAGGCCGACGAACACGTTCCCGACCTCGATTCCGACTACCTGTTCGATCGTGCGACCACTCTGGCGATCCTGGCCGGTTTCTCGCACAATCGCCGTGTCATGGTGTCGGGCTATCACGGCACCGGCAAGTCGACGCATATCGAGCAGGTGGCCGCCCGCCTCAATTGGCCGCTGGTGCGCGTCAACCTCGACAGCCACATCAGCCGCATCGATCTGATCGGCAAGGATGCCATCGTCCTCCGGGACGGCAAGCAGGTCACCGAATTCCGCGACGGCATCCTGCCCTGGGCGCTGCAGAACAACGTGGCGCTGGTGTTCGACGAATATGACGCCGGCCGACCGGACGTGATGTTCGGCGACACCTCCGGCCTCTATCACGGCACGCAGCAGATCAACCAGGGCCAGATGGACCGCTGGTCGATCGTCACCACGCTCAACTATCTGCCGCATGACCACGAGGTGAACATCATCGCCGCCAAGGCCAAGACGTTCGCCGGTCCGGAAGGTCACGACGCCATCTCCAAGATGGTGCGCGTCGCCGACATGACGCGCTCTGCCTTCATCAACGGCGACATCTCCACGGTGATGAGCCCGCGCACGGTGCTGACCTGGGCCGAGAACGCCGCGATCTTTGGTGACGTCGGTTTTGCTTTCCGTCTCACCTTCCTCAACAAGTGCGACGAGACCGAGCGGGTGCAGGTGGCCGAGTTCTATCAACGCTGCTTCGGCAAGGAACTGCCGGAGAGCGCGGCCAACATCCTCCTGAGCTGACCCACAGGAGGTCGTGAGATGGCGCATCCCGAAACGCAGAAGGGCGGCCCGCCAGTCGTCGAGCCGTTCAAGAAGGCGGTGACGACGGCGATGCGGGCGATCTCCGGCGACAGCGAGCTGGAGGTGGTGTTCGCCGCCGACCGCCCGTCGCTTGCCGGCCACAAGGCGCGCGTGCCCGATCCGCCGCGTCGGCCGACGGCCTTTGATGTCGCGGTGACCCGCGGTGCCGGCGATGCGCTGGCGCTGCGCCTTGCCTGCCACAACGAGGCGGTGCACCGTACCTTCATTCCCGAGGGACCACGCGCCAAGGCGGTGTTCGAGGCGATGGAGCAGGCGCGCTGCGAGGCACTTGGCTCCCGGGTCATGCCCGGCGTGGCCGGCAATCTCGCCGCCATGCTCGAAGAGCGCTACCTCAGGGCCAATCTCCAGCACATCGAAAATCGCGAGGACGCGCCGCTGTCCGAGGCGGTGGCGCTGATGGTGCGCGAAAAGCTGACCGGTGCGCCGCCACCCAAAAGCGCGCAGGCGTTGATGGATGCCTGGCGTGGCTTCATCGAAGAGCGGGCGGGGGGCGATCTTGATGGCCTGTCCGACGCCATTTCCAGCCAGCAGGCCTTTGCCCGCGCGACGCGCAATCTCCTGGTCAACCTCGAGATGGGGGACGAACTCGGCGGTGATCCCGACCAGGATCAGAACCAGGACGGCGAACAGCAGGAGGCGGAGGACAGCGAGGCATCGGCCGAGCCGGCCGACGACGCCGAGGCCGACCAGACGGCGGCCCGCGAGCGCGAAGTGGCCGGCGAGGATGAGGAAACCTCGGAGGGCGACGCCGAGTCGGAGATGTCGGATGATCCCGGCGACTTCGACGAGGATGACGAGTCGCGCGATCCCGGCGAGGCCAAGCGGCCCGAGCTGCCATTCACCAACCAGCCGCCGGTCAGCGATTACAAGACGTTCACGACCAAATTCGACGAGGTGACGCGGCCGGAAGACGTCTGCGACGGCGCCGAACTCGAGCGGCTGCGCGCTCTTCTCGACAAGCAGCTCGCCAATCTTGCCGGCGTGGTGGCGCGCCTTGCCAACCGCCTGCAGCGCCGCCTGATGGCCCAGCAGAACCGCGCCTGGGACTTTGATATCGAGGAAGGCATTCTCGACACGGCTCGCATCACCCGGGTCGTCACCGATCCGCTGGCGCCGCTCGCCTTCAAGATGGAGCGCGACACCGATTTCCGCGACACGGTGGTGACGCTGTTGATCGACAATTCCGGCTCGATGCGCGGCCGGCCGATCACCGTGGCTGCCGCTTGCGCCGACATTCTCGCCCGTACGCTGGAGCGCTGCGGCGTCAAGGTGGAGATCCTCGGATTTACCACCAAGGCGTGGAAGGGCGGGCAGGCGCGCGAGGCGTGGCTTGCCGCCGGCAAGCCGGCCGGGCCTGGTCGCCTCAACGATCTGCGCCACATCGTCTACAAGCCGGCCGACGCCCCCTGGCGGCGGGCGCGACGCAATCTCGGCCTGATGATGCGCGAGGGATTGCTCAAGGAGAACATCGACGGCGAGGCGCTCGACTGGGCGCACCAGCGTCTGCTCGCCCGCCCCGAGAACCGCCGTATCCTGATGATGATCTCTGACGGCGCGCCGGTCGACGATTCGACGCTGTCGGTCAATCCCGGCAACTATCTCGAACGCCACCTGCGCTACGTCATCGAAGAGATCGAGGAGCGCTCGCCGGTGGAACTGATTGCTATCGGCATCGGTCACGACGTGACGCGGTTCTACAAGCGCGCCGTCACCATCGTCGATGTCGAGGAACTGGCCGGTGCCATGACCGAGCAATTGGCGTCGCTGTTTGAAGAGCAGCCGGCCCAGAAGGCGATCCGGGCCGGCGTGAAGCCGAAGCGTCGGCATGTCTCGACGCTGGGCCTTACATGAGAGGCCGGTGGGCGCTGCTTTCCGCCCTGTTGGCGCTCACCGTGTCGGCGACCAGCGCCGCCGACATCTCGACCCGCATCACCGCGCGGCCGCTCTCCGGCTTCTCGGTCATGGAGCCTTTGCGGGTTCGCTTCGGCCGCCTCGACTACATCGGCGGCTTTGAGATCCGCGCCGACCGACGCGAAGTCGGCGGTCTGTCCGGTCTTGCAGTCACCGGGGCTGGCCGGCGCCTCTTGGCGCTCAGCGACGACGGGCTGATGGTGCAGGCGAAGATTGAACGCGACGGCCGTGGCCGGCCGGCCGGTCTGTCGGCGGCGTCGATCCGCCGCCTCTCGACCGACAAGGGGCCGGTATCGCGCGACAAGGCGCTTGCCGACACCGAATCGATCGACCTCTACGCTGGTGATGGTGGCCGTCCGTTCGGCGTCGTCTCCTTCGAGCGGCGGCCGATGGTGATGGTCGGGCCGCTTGGCGCCGACGGCTTCCTCGGCCCGCTGACGGCGATCAGCCTGCCGAAGGAGGTCCGCCTTCTCCAGGCGAATCGTGGCCTTGAATCGGTGGCGGCGCTGCCGGCCGGCAGCGGCCTTGCCGGTCGCTTCGTCATTCTCGCCGAAGCGGCCGAGCGGGGCGCCCGGACCGATAACCCGCCCGGCTGGGTGGTCGGCGGCAAGGCGCCGGTCGCCTTCCGCGTCCGCCGCTCGGGCGGCTATGATCTCACCGACGCCAAGGTCGGCCCCGATGGCCGCCTCTACGTCCTGGAAAGGACCTTTTCCATCCTGTCGGGCGTCCGCTGCCGCATCCGTGTGTTTGATCTTTCCGACATCCGCTCCGGCGCGGTGATCGACGGCGACACGCTGCTCGAGGCGAGCATGGCGGAAGAGATCGACAACATGGAGGGGTTGTCGATCTGGAAGACGGCCGGCGGTGAAACCCGAATTTCGCTGATCTCCGATGACAACCGCGCCTTCCTGCAGCGGACGCTCTATCTCGAATTCCGTCTCAGAACGCCATGAGCGACCGGCGCCTTCCTCCGGCGCTCGCCGCGGCCGTGGCCGATCGCGTCCGGCCCGTCGATCTCGGCGCGGCGGCGGCCCGGCTGTCGGCCGGCTACCGCGCCAACCTGCCGTCACGGCGGGCGGCTCCTGACGCCGCCGGTGTCGCCGCCTACGCGGCGAGCCGCATGCCGGCTACCTATGCGGCCGTCACGGCGGCCTTTGATCGTCTCGCGGCGGCGCGACCGGATTTCGCGCCGGCAACGGTTCTCGACCTTGGCGCCGGCCCGGGTACGGCAAGCTGGGCGGCGGCCACGTTGTGGCCATCGGTCGGTTCGGTGACCATGGTGGAGGCAAGCGCCGATTTCCGGGCCCTCGCGGCCGATCTGGCCCACGCCGGACCGCCGGCTCTGGACAAGGCCGACATTCAACGCGGCGACATCGCGCAGCCGTCCAGCCTGCCGGACGGGCCGTTCGATCTGGCAGTTGTCGCCTACGCGCTCACCGAACTCGATCTGTCCGCCGCCGAGCAACTGGTGGCCGCGCTCATCGGCCGGGCCGGCCGGATCGTGGTCGTCGAGCCGGGAACGCCGCGTGACTATCGCCGGCTGATGGCGGTGCGGCAGGCGGCCCTTGCCGCGGGGGCTCGCCTCATCGCCCCCTGTCCGCATGCTGGCCCCTGTCCGCTGCCGGCAGACGACTGGTGCCACACCTCCGTCCGCGTCGAGCGCAGCCGCGCCCATATGCGCCTCAAGGGCGGGACGGTGCCCTTCGAGGACGAACGCTACGCCTATCTGGTGCTGGAGTCGCCGGTATTGGCCGTATCCGGAGACGAAAACGGCGGCCGCATTCTGCGACCGCCGCGTCTTTCCAAGCATGAGATCGTCTTCAGCCTTTGCCGCGCCGACGGAACGCTGGGCGAGGCCCACGTCGCCAGCCGTGATCGGGCTGCCTTCAAGACGGCCGGCAAGCTCGGCTGGGGCGATGCCCTTCCCGACAGCTTTGAGAAATAGGCTGGGTCAGCTCCGGGCTGGCTGCTGGTAGGGCTTCACCCAGTTCATCAGGCTGGCGTAGGGCAGAAGCGACGTCAGGGCCACCAGCATCTTCACCGAGAAATCGCCAAGCGCCCAGGTGGTCCAGGGCAGGCCGGAGCCGGCGAACGCGATGGAGAAGAAGATGACGGTGTCGAGCGCCGAGCCGATCGACGAGGAGACCAGCGGCGCCCGCCACCAGGAGCCGGCGCGCAGCCGGTTGAAGAGGGTGACGTCGAGCAACTGGGCGCAGAGGAAGGCGGTGCCGGAGGCAAGCGCGATGCGTGGCTCCGATAGCCAGACCGACAGCAGGACTGCGATGGCGAAGCCGACGTAGACGACGCGACGCGTTTTTACCGGCCCGAACCAGCGGTTGGTGAGGTCGGTCACCAGGAAGGCGAAGGGATAGGTAAAGGCGCCCCAGGTGAGGAGGTCGCCGAGCCCGAAGGGCGTGAAGGGGTATTGGACGAGGATATTGGATGCGACGACGGTAACAACCATCGCCAGCACCGAAGGGGTGAGGCGTTTGTCAAACATTCCAGAAGGTCTCCGGCAGTACAGACCAGGCTTTTGGAGCTATGGGACGAAGACCGGCCTACGGGCCGGATTTCGCGTGATGTGTACCATTAAGGGCACACATAAATAAAGCCGCGATACCGTTTCCGGCATCGCGGCTCATTTCACAAGATCATGCGCCGGAGCAGACTCAGGCAGCAACGGCCTCGGCGGCCTTCTTGGCGATCTGCTTCTTGATCAGCCGGGCACGCGGCGACAGCTCGTCGTCGCCAGCCTTGGCGAGATAGGCATCAAGGCCGCCACGATGCTCGACCGAACGCAGAGCGTTGGCGCAAATGCGCAGGCGCACCGACTGGCCGAGCGTATCGGACAGGAGCGTCACAGCCAGGAGATTCGGCAGGAAGCGCCGCTTGGTCCTGTTGTTGGCGTGGCTGGCGCCGCTTGCGTCTTGCCGACGGCGCCGTTTCAAGTCGCGTTCCTATAGTCGGTCGGCATCGGCCCCGTCAACCCCGGAAGCGAGCGGAAGCAGGCAAAAATGCCGCCGGGCCGGGCGAAAGCGACGGCTGGACGCCTGCCGCATTTCACAGCACTGGAACATCCAGGCTTTCGCGACGTTAACCATCCGGTTACCATGACAGTCGATCATCCGACGCAGGGCGATCGGCCGACCGGCCGCCGTTCTTCCATCGGCGGGCCCATTGCCCGCCGGGATGATCTTCCATACGTCGTTCCGGTCGCCGATGGCGGTCGAGGGTGAGGACGGTTCGCCGTCCGCAAACGGAGGTTCCGTGGTGGTTCGTGTCGAAACTCTCCCGCGTCGCTTGAAAGGCGCCATGGCCGCGGCGGTCTTCGTTGCCGCGCTGTCCGCCGTGCCGCCGCCCGGCGCGGCCGCGGCGCGCGAGGGCGAAGTCCAGGCTCTGTATGCCGCATCCTTCATGGGTATTGGCATCGCCAAGGGGTCGCTGTCGATCAAGGTGGAGCGCGGCGCCTACGCCGCCAAGCTGCACATCTCCACGGCTGGTCTCGCCCGCATCGTCAGTTCGGAAGAGAGCTATATCGACGCCAAGGGCTACGTTGGCCGCTCGCTGGTGCCGTCCACCTACGAGTTGATGAGTCGCGGCGACACGGTAACGCAGGTGTCGATGTCGCTCGGTGGCGGCAACGTCCGCAGCCTCAGGGCCATTCCCGAGCTCATTGAACGCGAAGACCGCGTGCCGGTGACGGCGACGGCCAAGCGCCGCGTGATCGATCCACTGTCGGCGGCGATCCTGCCGATGACCCGCGACGACAAGGACGTTTGTGACCGCACCCTGCCGGTGTTCGACGGCTGGACGCGCTACGACATTCAACTCAGCTACACCAGTACCGATCCGGTCGATGTTCCCGGTTACAAGGGCGATGCCGTCCACTGCTCGGCGCGCTGGGTGCCAGTGGCCGGCCATCGCGAGGGCACCAAATCCACCGAGTACATGCGCGACAACCGCGACCTCGACGTCTGGTTCGTGCCGATGGCCGAGGGGCGGGTGATGGTGCCGAGCAAGATCTCGGTCAAGACCATGCGCGGCTTGTTACTGGTGGTGGCAACCCAGTTCGGCGACAATGCCAAGCTCGGCAAGGTGGAGCAGGCGGCCAACTGACACCGCCGCATGGATGGAAAAAGGCGCCCTTCGGGGCGCTTTTTTGTTGTCGGCGGGTGGCGCTTCCATTGTCCTTTGTGCCGATCCAGGACAGAAGTGTTAACGCTTCGGTGACCGACGCAGGCCATAAGGGCGGCGAGGCGACGACATCTTGTGCGTCGGGCAGCCAAGTCGGGTACATGTGGGCGGAGCAAAACGAGAACATCGGTCTGTCAGCGATTCGGCCCGCCTTCGTTCTTGCTTCGTTGAAATGGTTAACGCGTGTGCCGCTCTACTTTCTCGCTCGAGTATAATTGGTTAACCATGATTTTCATTTGGAGTCTTGGTGACGATCTGATCTTGACATCGATTCTTGCCCCGAATCGATCGACTCGTCCTTTGGAGTCTCCGGATTCAAGATAGCGCAGCGAAGACTCTCCGGCCCTCCATATCTTGTGGAGAACGAATGCGGAATCTCTTTGAAATTGCGATTCGTCCCGCATCCGTTCCCGTTTGATTCCTTTTGGCCGCCGCCGCCATGCTTCCGCCGGTTTTTTCTGGCCTCTCGGCCGGACTTTCGTATAGGGAAAGTCACGGCCCTCATCGCGCAACCGAACGGGACCCTATGAATATCGTCCGAGAGGCCCCTCTGTCCTCGCTCGCCCGTGCCCGGGCGGTGACGGCGGTGCTGGGGCCGACCAATACCGGCAAGACCCACCTCGCCATCGAGAAGATGCTGAGCCACGGCTCCGGTGCCATCGGCTTGCCGCTGCGCCTGTTGGCGCGCGAGGTCTACGGCCGGGTCGTTGCCCGTGTTGGCGCGGGCGCGGTGGCGCTCGTCACCGGCGAAGAAAAGATCGTGCCGCGCAGCGCCCGCTATTGGGTGGCGACGGTGGAGGCGATGCCGCGCGACCTTGACGTCGCCTTCGTGGCCATCGACGAGGTGCAACTGGCCGGTGACATCGAGCGCGGCCACGTGTTCACGGACCGCCTGCTCAACGTGCGTGGCCGGCAGGAGACCATGCTGCTCGGCGCGGCGACGGCGCGCCCCCTGATCGAACGGTTGTTGCCGGGGGTCGTCGTCACCACGCGGCCGCGCCTCAGCCACCTCGCCTATACCGGTGCGAAGAAGATTACCCGCCTGCCGCCGCGTTCGGCCATCGTCGCCTTCTCCGGCGACGAGGTCTATGCCGTCGCCGAGTTGATCCGCCGCCAGCGCGGCGGCGCGGCGGTGGTGATGGGCGCGCTTTCCCCGCGCACCCGCAATGCGCAGGTGGCGCTGTTCCAGAATGGCGACGTCGACTTCCTGGTGGCGACCGACGCCATCGGCATGGGCCTCAATCTCGACGTCGACCACGTCGCCTTCGCACAGGCGCGCAAGTTCGATGGCTACCAGTATCGCGGCCTGACGGCTGCCGAACTCGGTCAGATCGCCGGTCGGGCCGGCCGTTATCTCAACGATGGCACCTTCGGCGTGACCGGCCGGGTGATGCCCCTTGATGACGACATCGTCACGGCCATCGAGGGGCATGACTTCGAGCCGGTGGGCGTCTTCCAATGGCGCAACGGCGACCTCGATTTTTCGTCGGTCGACGCGCTCCGGGCCTCGCTCGAGCAGTTGCCGGGCATCGAGGGGCTGACGCGGGCACTGCCATCCGACGACCAGCGGGCACTCGACTTCGCTCTTCGGGCCGAGGATGTGGCAGCGGCGGCGCGCGGCCGCGAACGGGTGGCGCTGCTGTGGGATGTCTGCCAAGTTCCCGACTTCCGCAAGATATCGCCGGCCCAGCACGGTGATCTCATCGTCGCACTCTATCGATTCCTCATTGCAAAAGGCGTGATTCCAGAC
>JAGSYU010000105.1 GCA_018262575.1 Pseudomonadota bacterium
AATGAGCCCCTCATCGGCATCGGGTGCGACACCAGCCTTTTCAAACAGCGCGCTGGCTTCCGCACTGAAGGCGATGAACTTGCAGTGGGCGAAGGCATCGGCCACGAAGTCACGCGTTGTCGCCTCCTTGGACAGTTCTTCTGTGCCTTCCCTCGACAGCACGAGCGCGACGGCGTCGAACAGCACCGACGGAGCGCCGTCGATCATGTGCTTGGCCGGCAGGTGCATGCCGTCGGCGGTGACGACGCCACTGACCTTCGGGGCGATCAGTTCCACCGTCGCCCCTTCCGTCTCGATGGCCGTCTGCAGCGCCTTGAGGAGCTTGCCGTCGCAGCCGTTGGACACCAGGATGCCGACCTTGCGTCCGGCGAAGCTCGGTGGGCCGTTCTGGATGATGCTGAGGGCAGGAGAGACCGGCAGGTCGTCGCGCGGCGGGATGGCCGCGTCGGCCGGCTTCGGCAGGGTCTCAAGACCAAGCTTGTCGGCCACCGTGGCGCCGAGCGCCTCGTCGATGTTGAGGAGATGGGAGACCATCCGCTCGCGTATTACGGGGGTCTCGCATTTGCTGAGTTCGAAGGTCAGCGCCATGGCGATGTGCTTCTGCTCCGGAGTGGTCTGACTGTTGAAGAACTGCCGTGCCTGGCTGTAGTGGTCGGCGAAGCTCTCCGGCCGCAGCCGCGCCTTCGGTCCCTCGACCGGCTGGCGGAAGGAACGCGTACCCCGCACCGGATCCTCGCGCGGGCCTTCGCCCCAGGAGTTCGGCTGGTAGTTAACGCGCCCCACCGGGTTGCGCATCGCCATGTGCCCATCCTGCTGGAAGTGAGCAAACGGACATTTCGGCGCGTTGATCGGGATATGCGTGAAGTTGGGACCACCGAGCCGCTTCAGTTGAGTGTCGAGATAGGAGAAGTTGCGCCCCTGCAGCAGCGGGTCGTCGGAGAAGTCGATGCCCGGTGGTACGTTCTGCGTCATGAAGGCGACCTGCTCGGTCTCGGCGAAGAAATTATCCGGCATCCGGTCGAGCACGAGCCGACCGACGGGACGCGGCGGCAGGATCTCCTCGGGAATGAGCTTGGTGGGGTCGAGCACGTCGAAATCGAAGCTGTCAGCGAACGTCTGATCGAACAGCTGGACGCAGAGTTCCCATTCGGGAAAGTTGCCCGTCTGGATGGCATCCCAGAGGTCGCGCCGGTGGAAGTCGGGATCGGCGCCGTTGATCTTCACCGCTTCGTTCCACATCACCGACTGTAGGCCGAGCTTTGGCTTCCAGATGAACTTGACGAAGGTGGACTCGTCGCGCGCGTTCAGCAGGCGGAACGTGTGAACGCCGAAGCCTTCCATGAACCGGAAGGAGCGGGGGATCGCCCGATCCGACATGATCCACATGATCATGTGCATGGATTCCGGAGTCAGCGAGATGAAGTCCCAGAAATTGTCATGCGCCGACTGCGCCTGCGGAAAGGCGCGATCGGGTTCCGGCTTCACCGCATGGATGATGTCGGGGAACTTGATGGCGTCCTGGATGAAGAACACTGGGATGTTGTTGCCGACGAGGTCCCAGTTGCCTTCCTGGGTATAGAGCTTCACGGCGAAGCCGCGCACGTCGCGTGCAAGATCGGCCGACCCCTCGGAGCCGGCGACCGTCGAGAAGCGCACGAAGGCGGGCGTCTTCTCGCCTGGGCGCTGGAAGATGTCGGCGCGGGTATAGTCGGCCAGTGATTCATAGGTCTCGAAATAGCCGTGCGCACCATAGCCGCGGGCGTGAACCACCCGCTCGGGAATGCGCTCGTGATCGAAATGGAAAATCTTCTCGCGAAAGTGGAAGTCTTCTATCAGGGCGGGACCGGGCGCTCCGATTTTCAGCGTGTTCTGGTCGTCGGCGACCGGAGCGCCCTGTGCCGTGGTGAGAACGGGGATATCGCCGGCCCGCGTCTGGTGCAGTTCGCCACCTTCGCCGCGCAGCAGCGTCTGATCGTGGATTTTCGCCGTCGCGCGTTTGTCTTTGGTTGCCTGCTTGGCCATGTTGATCGCTCCATTAATAGCTGGTCAGCAAAATCCGATGCCGCTAACCGTCGGGGAGTTGCGGCATCGTCGACAACGGGTTCTCGACGCCTTGGGAGCCTTGTTCCGGATTGGCTTTCATGCCTGGCTCGCCAGTTTTTCAACGGCAAGAGAACCTCATGCGCCGGCCTTTGTTCCTCGGACATGCGCAAATAGGCTTCTGCAAGATCGGCGTCAGAAATCGAAGGTCGGAAGGCGTCGCGAGAGCCGCGGCGGCGACGTTCGCCCCGTACCGCAGGGGTCAGGGCAGGGCGTAGGCGATGACATAGTCGCCTGCCTTGGTGCCGATCGATCCGTGTCCGCCCGCCACGATCACCACCATCTGGCGGCCGTCATCGAGCGCGTAGGTCATCGGTGTTGCCTGTCCACCGGCTGGCAGACGGCCTTTCCAGAGTTCGCGACCGGTGGTGAGGTCATAGGCGCGCAAATAGTTGTCGACCGTCGCTGCCAGGAAGGCGACGCCACCCTTGGTGATGATCGGGCCACCGATGCCGGGAACGCCGACCTTGAAGGGCAGCGGCAGCGGCGTCATGTCGCGGACCGTGCCGTTGCGATGCTTGTAGGCGATCTGGCCCGTGGCAAGATCGGCTCCGGCCACATAGCCCCATGGCGGTGCCTGGCAAGGGATCTTCAGCGGTCCGAGGAACGGGCCCATCACCACGCCATAGGGGGAGCCGTCGTTGCGATTGAGCCCTTGCTCGCTCCCCTTTTCGTCCTGTCCGCGCTCGGGAACGTCCGCTCTCGGCACAAGGCGCGAGGTGAAGGCGAGGTGGGTTGGCATGCTGAACATCACTTGCCGCTCGGGATCGACGGCGATGCTGCCCCAGTTGAACACGCCGAAGTTGCCGGGATAAACCAGGGTGCCGTTCAGCGACGGCGGCGTGTAGCGCCCCTCGTAGGTGAGCTGGTGGAAGCGGATGCGGCAGACCAGCTGATCGAACATGGTGATGCCCCACATATCCTTCTCCTGAAGGGGTGGGGGCGTGAAGGAAAGCGCAGATACCGGCTGGGTCGGCGCCGTAAAGTCTTCGGGGATGGCGCCACCCGGGGCAGGCGCCTCGGTGACCGGCAGGATCGGGTCGCCGGTCCGCCGGTCGAGCACGTAGATGTCGCCCTGCTTGGTCGGGCCGACGAGGGCCGGAACCGTGGTTCCGTCGGATTTGGTCAGGTCGAGCAGCACCGGTTGGGCCGGCACGTCCATGTCCCAGAGGTCATGATGGACGGTCTGGCGCACCCAACGATCTTGGCCGGTGTCGAGATCCAGCGCGACGATCGACGAGGAGTATTTCTCCACGCTGGCGCTGCGTCCCATGCCAAGCTGGTCGGGCGTCTGGTTGCCAAGCGGGACGTAGACCAGCCCCAGCGCCTCGTCGACGCTGAACACCGACCAGCTGTTCGGCGAGTTGGTGGTGTAGGTCTGGCCAGGCGGTAGCGGCGCCGTTTCGGCAGGGTTGCCGGAATCCCAATTCCAGATCAGGGCGCCGGTGTCGACGTCGAAGGCGCGAATGACGCCGGACTGCTCCTGTGTGGAGTAATTGTCGTTGACGGCGCCACCGATGATGATCTTCCGGCCGGCCACGACCGGCGGCGAGGTGGAGTAGTAGTAGCCCTCCGGCGCGTGCTGCATGCCGGTTTCAAGATGCAGGACGCCCTGATCGGCGAAGGAGGTGCAGACCGAGCCGGTGCGGGCATCGAGAGCAACCAGGCGGGCGTCGGATGTCGGCAGGTAGACGCGTTCCGCGCAAGGCGCGCCAGCCGTCGCCATGGCATCACGGTAGTAGGTCACTCCCCGGCAGGTCTGGTGCTGGCGGTTGGGGTTGAGGCCGGCCGCTGGATCGAATTTCCACTTCTCCTTGCCCGTTGCCGCGTCGACGGCGATCGCCCAGTTATGCGGCGTGCACAGATAGAGCGTGTTGCCCACCTTGAGCGGGGTGACCTGATAGGTGGTCTCGCCGACGTCGTCCGGGCGCTTCACGTCGCCGGTCTGATAGCGCCAGGCTTCCTTCAGGCGATCGACGTTGTCGACGTTGATCTGGGTAAGCGGTGAATAGCGCTGCCCGAGCGGCGTCCGGCCGTATTGCCACCAGTCGGCGTCGGGCACGCCGTTGTGGTCTGCGGTTGCCTGGCCCCTCTTGTCCGGCAGGCGGCCGGCGAGGTCCAGGGGATCGACGAACATCGACCATCCCGCGACGATCATCGAGAAGAGACAGGCGCCCGCCAGAGCGAGCGCGGGCGGGGCGCCAAGCCGCGGGGATGTGGTGGACCGATCGAGCCGGCGCCGCACGAACGGCAGGAGCAACCAGAGGCCGATGAGAACAAGCACACCGCCGCGCGGGCCGAGCTGCCACCAGTCGAAGCCAACCTCCCACAGCGCCCAGACCAGCGTACCAAACAGAATGGCGGCATAGACGGTGAGCGCATGAGCGCTCCGCCTGTGAAGAAGCAGGGCAGTGATCAGCAGGCCGCCGCCGATGAGGAGGTAGGAGGCGCTGCCCCCGAGAAGCACGAGATGGGTCCCGCCCCCTAGAAGGATCAGTCCGACCAGCCCCACCAGAAAAACGCTGAAAATTACCATCGCCCGCCGACTCCTGCCTGGAATGTCACCCTATTGACTCGACCAGAGGCTGTTTGGTTCCCGGAGGGCGGCATTTTTGAAGCCCTCGCCGGAACAGGTCGCGATATTGGAGTTTGCCAGGCAGGGATCCGAACAGGCCCGAGAGGGCCGGAAGGGGTGTGGCAGTCCTGTGTTGCTTGCCCCGGGGGGCTGCTCGTTGGTGTTGTCGTGAATGGCGGACTCGTCTGGGCGGAAACCTCGGTCGTGGCGAGAGCGAGATGGCGTTTCCGTCCCACGCCGTCCGGCAATAGCGGCGGCGCCCTTGTCGGGTGCGGAACAATGCTCGACTGGGACGGAACTTTTTTGGTTAAAGGACGTTACGCGTGGGTCCGTGCGGTGCCGATGCGGGGACGACACGCTCACTCGATCTCCAAAGGCTGGTCGGCCGGACCAATCGGCAGCGAAGGGAACGCGCTTGATGCTTGAGACTCTCGACGCCTTGCTGCTCGCGCGACTGCAGTTCGCCTTCACCATCGCGTTTCACATCGTTTTCCCCGCCTTCACCATCGGTCTGGCGAGCTATCTGTTCGTTCTCAATTCGCTGTGGCTCATCACCAAGAGGCACGTCTACGAGGAACTGTTCGATTTCTGGAAGACGATCTTCGCGGTCGCCTTCGCCATGGGGGTCGTGTCGGGTATCGTCATGTCCTACCAGTTTGGCACCAACTGGAGCGTGTTTTCCGACAAGGCTGGCCCGGTGATCGGGCCGCTGATGGGCTATGAGGTTCTGACGGCCTTCTTTCTCGAAGCCGGCTTTCTCGGTGTCATGCTGTTTGGCCTCAAGCGCGTCGGGCCTGGCCTGCATCTTCTGGCGACCGGCATGGTGGCGATCGGTACGCTGCTGTCGGCGACATGGATTATCGCTGCCAATTCCTGGATGCAGACGCCGCGGGGCTTCGGCATGAACGCGGTGGGCCAGTTTGTTCCGCTCGACTGGTGGGCGATCATTTTCACCCCGTCCTTTCCCTATCGTCTGGTGCACATGGTGCTTGCGGCCTACCTCACCACGGCGCTGGTGGTCGGCGCTTGCGGTGCCTGGCACCTGTTGAGGGGGACTGCGCCGCGACGCGCCGCGACGATGTTCACGATGGCCATGGGCATGGTGGCGGTGGTGGCGCCGCTGCAGATCTTGGCAGGCGACCAGCACGGTCTCAACACGCTCGAGCATCAGCCGGCGAAAGTCATGGCGATGGAAGGGCATTTCGAGAGCCATCCCGAGGGGGCTCCGCTCATCCTGTTCGGCCTGCCCGACCAGGAGAACAAGCGCGTCGATTACGCCATTTCGGTCCCCGGCCTGTCTAGCCTGATCCTCAAGCACGGCTGGAAGGAACCGCTCGCCGGCCTCGACACCATTCCCGACGAGCTCGAGCCACCGGTTGCCGTGGTCTTCTGGTCGTTCCGCGTCATGGTCGGCTTGGGAACGGCGATGCTTTTGCTTGGCCTGTGGTCGGCGGTTGCCTGGTGGCGCGGCCGTCTTACGACGGATCGTTGGCTTCTCAGGAGCGCCGTCGCCATGGGGCCGGCGGGCTTTCTTGCCGTCCTGGCGGGCTGGATCACCACCGAGGTCGGCCGTCAGCCCTATACCGTCTACGGCCATCTGTTGACGGCCGATTCCGTGTCGCCGATTGCCGCCCCCGCCGTCGCAACCTCGCTCCTGGCCTTCGTGGTGGTCTATTTCTTCGTCTTCGGGGCAGGGGTCTTCTACCTGTTCCGCCTGATGGCGAGGCTACCCGCCGAACCCGAGGACGCCGCGTTGGACAAGGGACCGGTCAGAACGGCTGGTATCACGCCTGGGCCGGCCCAGGGCACACCGCAGGGAGGGACCGATGGCCTTTGATCTCGCATTCGTCTGGGCTTTCCTGATCGCCTTCGCCGTGCTGGCCTATGTCGTCATGGATGGCTTCGACCTTGGCATCGGCATCCTGTTCCCCTTCTTTCGCGACAAGGGGGAGCGCGACATCATGATGAACACCGTGGCGCCCGTGTGGGACGGCAACGAGACGTGGCTGGTGCTTGGCGGCGGTGGCCTGCTCGCCGTTTTCCCGCTCGCTTACGCCACCGTATTGCCGGCGCTCTACGTGCCGCTGATTGCCATGCTGCTGGGGCTGATCTTTCGCGGCGTCGCCTTTGAATACCGTTGGCGGACCAAGCGCTGGCTACCCGTGTGGGACTGGGGCTTTGCCGTTGGCTCGATGGTGGCCGCTTTCTCGCAGGGTATCGCGCTCGGCGCCTTGATCGAGGGCATTCCCATTGTCGACCGCGCCTACGCTGGCGGCTGGTGGACCTGGCTGACGCCCTTTTCGGTGGCGACCGGCATTTCGCTGGTCATCGGCTACGCGCTGCTCGGGGCGACCTGGCTGGTCATGAAGACCACCGGCGATCTCGCCGCCCGGGCGCGTGATATCGCCCAACCCGCAACCTACCTCACTCTGGTCGCGATGGGCGTGTTCAGCCTGTGGACACCGCTGATCGGACCGCATTACCTTGGCCGCTGGCTGAGCTTTCCAGCGGTGATCTTCAGCCTCATCGTGCCGCTGCTGGTGTTGGTCTGTGTCGGTGCCATCGTGTCCGGCCTCAACCAGCACAAGGATGCGCAGCCTTTCCTTGCCGCGCTGGGCCTGTTCGTGCTGGGCTTCGCCGGCATCGGCATCAGCTTCTATCCCTATATTGTCCCGCCCACGCTCACCATTGCGGAGGCTGCCGCGCCGCACGCCAGTCTGGCCTTCCTGCTGGTCGGGGCGGTGGTGCTGATTCCGATCATCCTCGCCTACACCGGCTATGCCTACTGGGTGTTCCGCGGAAAAGTGCGACCCGGGGAGGGCTATCACTGATGACGGTTCGGCCGGCACTTAGGCGCCTTTTGTGGTTCGTCGGCTACTGGGTGGCCGGCGTGGCGGTGGTGTTCGTTGTTGCGGCTGGCATCAGGTTCTGGCTGATACCGGCATGACAGCGACCGGGGTCCGGGTCATCCTTCACTGAACGCCGCACCGGCGTGGCTCCGGGCGAGTTGCCGGTAGAGCCGGGCATAGCGCTCGGCGCTGCGTGTCCAGCCGAAGTCGGTCCGCATGGCCTGCGTCTGCAGCCGGCGCCAGATGCCGGGGTTGTCATAGGCCGTCAACGCTCGGTCGATGGCGTGGTAGAGGTCCACGATCGAGCCGGGCTGAAACTGAAAGCCCGTTGCGACGCCGGCCGTCGCCGCCGCCTCGTTGGCGTCGATCACCGTTTCGGCCAGCCCGCCGGTGCGGGCGACGATCGGGATGGCGCCGTATCTCAAGGCGTAGAGCTGGGTCAGTCCGCAAGGCTCGAAGCGAGATGGCTGCACGACAATGTCGCTTCCGGCATGGAGCATGTGCGCGGCTTCCTCGCTGAAGCCAACGTGGACGACGACGCGTCCGGAATGCTGCCGGGCCTGTTCTGCGAGATCGTAGACGATGCCCGGATCGCCTTCACCGATAACGATCAATCGTGCGCCACGATCGATGATGCCGGGCACCAAAGGGGCCAGAAGATCGATGCCCTTCTGCCAGGTGAGGCGGCTGATGACGCTGAGGATTGCTCCATCGCCCGGTGTCAGACCGAACGATCGCTCCACCGCTTTCCGGTTTGCTCGTCGCCGCTCGATGCTTTCGAGGTCGTAATTCTGGGGAATATGGGGATCGGTGACCGGATTCCAGACGGCCTCGTCGATGCCGTTGACGATGCCGGACAGCACCGACCGCCGGCTCTGGAGGACGCCGGCCATGCCCATGCCCCGCTCCTCGGTCAGGATCTCGCGCGCGTAGGTTGGCGACACCGTCGTTATCGCGTCGCTGAGCCGGATGCCGGCCTTCAGAAAGCTGATGTCCCCGTAATACTCGAGGCAATCGACGTGGCGAAAATAGTCCGGCAGGCCGAGCTCCGGAAACACGCCAGCCGGAAATTGACCCTGGAAAGCAAGGTTGTGGATGGTGATCACCGTCGGGATATCGACACCGGCCGCCTTCATGTAGGCGGCGGTGAGTCCCGCCTGCCAATCGTGCAGATGGACGATGTCCGGGCGCCAGCCGTCCACGCCCTCGGCGGCGATGCGTGCCCCGACCGCCGACAACAGGGCGAAGCGCCGCCAGTTGTCGTGATGGTTCCTGCCATGGTCGTCAAGATAAGGACCGCCGCGCCGATCGAACAACGCCGGGCAGTCAAGGAGCAGCAATTCCAGTCCGTTGCAGTGGCTCGCCCATAGTGTGACCTCCTCGCCGAGCAGCGTCATACGTCCGACGATCTCCCTGTCCCGGCAGTTGGCGAGCACGGTCGGATAGGCAGGGATCAGAGTCCTGGTCGCAACGCCCTGCGACAGAAGGGCTTTGGGCAACGAGCCGATGACATCGGCGAGCCCGCCGGTCTTGACGACGGGAAATGCCTCGGAGGCGATGGCCAGGATTGCCAGGGGCTCGAAGCGCCTGATGACGTGGCCTTCCGGAATTGGGGCCGATCCCATCATGCCGGACGTTTGTCCGTCGTTGCTGTCGAGAGCTGGAATTTCGAGTTTCCGGGTCACTTGCGTCAACCTCTTCTGGCGGGGGAATCCAACGCGTCAAATGACTTGGGAACCAAACGGTCATGCATTTGTTCCCCAAAAACGGGAGAAAGCACGCGCAAGGGAACAATCTTCTGACAACGCGGTTCGTTCGGCGAATGAGACGCGCCTTGCGGGCTCGCCGATCGAGATGACCCGAGAAAACGGAACAGGTCGGACGGATGGCTGAGACTCAGGAAACAGCAGATGCCGGAGACGACACAACCAGGCGAATAGGGCCGGTCGCCATCATACTCCAGTGATTTGTCCGCCGGAAGACGGCAGCCGGAATGGCGGGTACCGCCGCTGCTGCAATTGGGAGCAAGGGCAACCAAAACGCGACGACGCAATCGATGCGGCCACCAGATCGGGAGAAAGACATGTCAAAAGGGAAAGTTGCTCTCGTGACGGGCGCGGGTTCCGGCATAGGACGAGCAACTGCTATTGAACTGGCCCGAAGTGGCTTTGCCGTCGGGTTGCTCGGGCGAACGCCGTCGGAACTTGATGAGGTGGTAGAGTTCATTCGCGACTTTGGCGCCGTCGCGGAGAGGCTCGACGCTGATATCTCGAAAGAGGACCAAATGAGCATGGCGGTGTCGGACCTCATCGAGCGCTTTGGTCGGCTGGACGCCGTTGTCGCCAATGCCAGCATCAACGGCACCTGGGCGCCGATCGAGGACATCACCTCCGAGGAATGGGACCAGACGATTGCCGTCAATCTGCGCGGCACCTATCTCACGCTGCGCTACACCGTGCCCCACCTCAAGCGCGGGCGGGGTGGTTCCATCGTCATCGTGTCTTCCATCAACGGGACACGGACGTTCACGACGCCCGGCGCGACCGCCTATTCCGCCACCAAGGCGGCCCAGCTGGCCATGGTGCAGCAACTCGCCCTGGAACTCGGCCGCCATCGCATCCGGATCAACGCTGTCTGCCCGGGGGAGATCGAGACCCGGATTGATGACAGCACGACGGTTCGTGACGAGGAAGAGACTGCCGTTCCCGTGGTCTGGCCCGAGGGTGAGATTCCCCTGACCGGCGGCCGGCCCGGCCGAGCGGAGGACGTCGCCCATCTCATTGCCTTCCTGGTGAGCGATGCTTCGTCCCATATCACCGGCACGCCGATCTGGATCGACGGTGGCCAGGGATTGCTGCGCTGATCGCGCTTCGCGGTTGCGTGGCGAGAAATCAGCCGGTCGTACCGGTAAGCAACGCGTGGAGCGCGGCTGGCGAGCGTGCCTGACGGACCGCGTTCAGCCAGATCGCCGACCTTGCATTCCGTGCGATGCAGGCGAGAAGATTGAGATGGGACGCCCCCTTGTGGGCGGGCGAAAGCGCCAGGAAGACGATGTCGACAGGCCTATCGTCGATCGCCTCGAAGTCGATCGGTTGCCTCAGACGGACCAGCAGAGTGAACGGGGCAGCGAGGTCGGCGACGTTGGCGTGGGGAATGGCGATGCCACTGCCGATACCCGTCGAGCCGAGGCGCTCACGGTTCATCAGCACCCCGAGGATCACGGTTGCGTCGATGCCGGTTCGCCCTGAGGCGAGCCCAGCCAGATCGCGCAGGAGATCTGGCTTGGAGGCGACCGTATAATCGACGAGCACGTCCTGTGGCTCGATCATGTCGGCGAGGTCCATTGTCTACTCACTTCAAGAATTAAGAATCCGCTGCGTCTTGGGCGTGCGATCGACGTTCACTCGGCAGCGCGAAGCCTGTATCCGACCCCAGTCTCGGTGATGATGTACTGAGGCTGGTCAGGACTCGTTTCGATCTTCTGTCGGAGTTGCCGGACATAGACACGCAGATATTGCACGTCGGTCGACCCGCCCCACACCTGCCGGAGAATATGCTGATGTGTCAGCACCTTGCCGGCATGCTGAACCATCAGGCGGAGAATGTCATACTCCTTTGGCGACAGGCTTATCTCTCGCCCGGCCACCTTGACGATGCGCTTGACCAGATCGACGGAGAGATCGCCGACCTGGAAGACTGGCCGCTCGCCCTGCAACTGCAGGCGGTGACGCAAGGCGACGCGTATTCGTGCCGCCAGTTCGGCGACGCCGAACGGCTTGGTCACGTAGTCGTCGGCCCCCAGTTCGAGCGCCTTGACGATGCCGGCTTCGTCAGTGCGGCTCGACAGGACGAGGATCGGCAGTTCGAGCCCGGAGGCCCGCCAGCCGGCAAGGAGATCGTGACCCTGGATGTCGGGCAGGCCGAGGTCAAGGATGATGACGTCGGGCTTGTCGTCGGTGAGAATGACGGTCGCCGCGGCGGCGTCGGCGGCCTCAAGGACGGCGTAGCCTTCCGTCGTCAACCCGACCCGCAGAAGGCGGCGGATGGGCGCCTCGTCGTCCACAACCAGGATCTTGACCGCTGGCGCTGTCATGATGGCTCTTCCAGACTGTCGGCTTGCGGGGGGATGGGCAGGCGGATGGTGAACACCGCTCCCGAACGGTCGGGGCGGTTCGTCGCCGTGATGGTGCCGCCCATCGCTTCCACGAAGCCACGGCAGATGGACAGGCCGAGGCCGGTGCCTGCCGGGACGTGGTCGGTCTTTTGCACCCGATAGAAGCTGTCGAAGACGCGTTCCAGGTCGTCCGGCGGAATGCCCGGTCCTTCATCGACGAGGCGCAGCAGCACGTGGCCACCGTCCCGCCATCCCTGGACGGCAATGGTCGATGTCGCCGGGGCATATTTGGCGGCGTTGTCGAGCAGGTTGAAGACGACCTGCTCAAGGAGCACGGCGTCGACCTTCAGCATCGGCAGATCGGCGGGCAGCGCTACGTCGAGCTTGTGGCGGGCGAGCAGCCGGCCGGCCCGCCGGAGGGCGCTGCCGATGATGTCGCCGGGAAAATGCAGTGAGGCGTTCGGTTGCGTGGCCCCCGACTCCAGCCGCGTCATGTCGAGCAGGTTACCGATAAAGCGGTGCAGGCGCTCCGATTCCTCGATGATCGTCGAAACGAGTTCGGTCCGGTCGGCATCCGGCAATGAGGAGGCATAGTCGTTGAGCGTCCCGGCGGCTCCGAGGATGCCGGCGAGCGGCGTTCTGAGGTCGTGGGAAATCGAAGACAGCAGGGCGGTCCGCAACCGGTCGGCCTCGGCGGCGATGCGCGCCTGCTCCACGTCGGCGACCAGCAGAGTGCGCTCGATGGCGACGGCGGCCTGGTCGGCGAGGGCGTCGAACAGGCGCTGCTCCTCGGGCGTCAGCAAAGGGCCGGGCTTGTCGTTGTCGAGACCGATGACGCCGATCGCCGTCCGCCCGGTCCTGAGTGGCATGTAGAACCGCTTGGCGCCCGGCAGCGTATCGGCACCGCGCCCGGCGGCCTGCTTGTGCTCCCACGCCCAGCCGGCGGCGGCGATGTCGGCGTCGACCAGCATGTCGTCCGGCGGATAGCCGGCCTTGACGGTGAGGGTATTGCGCTCGGGCATCAGGATCACCACCCGCACCCGGAGCATCGCGGCGATCTGGTAGGCCGTCGCCCACAGCACGTCGTCGAGCGCGCCGGTGCCGGCCAGCTTGCGCGAGAACTGGTAGAGATCCTCGGTCATCCGCGCTCGCTGCCGGGCGGCGGCGGCCTGCCGGTGCAAACGGGCGGCAAGATTGCTGGCCGTCACGGCGACAATCAGGAAGATCACCAGGGCGACCACGCTTTCAGGGTCGTGGATGGTCAGTGTGTAGCGGGG
>JAGSYU010000230.1 GCA_018262575.1 Pseudomonadota bacterium
CGCCTCGAAGACGCTCGGCAAGCCGATCAATGTCGTGCGCCTCTCGCCGGAAACACTGGCATCCAACCTGAAGACGGCCGGCCTGCCCAACTCCCTCATCGCACTGATGCTGTCGATGGATGCGACCAACAGCGCCGGCCTGCTGGCGAAAATATCCGGCGCCGTGGAAGAACTGACCGGTCGCAAGCCACAGCCGCTTGTCGCCTTTCTGGAGGCGAACCGTGCGGCGCTCACCGCCTGATGACGACAGACGGGGTCGGCCCGACAAGTGCCGTCCCCCTCAAGCGTCGGGATCGAAGCCCTCGAACACCAGCTGGGCGCCGAAATCCACCGCCGCCTGCCGGTCGTCCGGCTTGCGGATGGTCCAGGCCGTCACAGGCAGCCCCCAGTCATCGCGCACCCGGCAACTGACATCATTGCCCAGCAGCTTCACCCAGTAGCTCACGAACTGGAACTGCGACCAGGAGCGATGGGAAAGCGTGGCGAGTTCCTCGCGGCTGACGACGCGGTACTGATTGTAATCGTCGGCGCTCGCCGCGTCGTCGGCGACGATGCCACGCGGCAGGTCGGGCGCGATCTCCGCCAGATCCTGAATCTGGCGCGGATCGAAGGATTCCACCACCACCGGCCCACCGTAGGAGGCGAGTTCCCGGGCGGTCGCCTCGACGAGGTCGCGCTGGCGGTCGGCGAAATAGCTCTTGATCTCGATGACCAAGCCCGTCCGCCCGCCAACCACGTCGAGTACCTCCCTGAGCGTCGGAATACGGTCCTCGCTGCCGACCATCGGCATCGCCTTGAGTTCGGCCATCGTCCGGCCGGCCACCGGCCCGGCGCCGGTGGTCAGGCGGTCGAGTCTGTCGTCATGGAAGACGTAGACGACGCCGTCGGCGGACAGATGGACATCCATCTCCATTGGAAAACCCGCCCGCGCGGCGGCATCGAAGGCCGAAAGCGTATTCTCGATTCGCCCCGCCTTGGCGTCATGCAGGCCACGATGGGCGATCGGGCGGGCGGTCAGCCAGGAAAAATCAGTCATTTGTCTCAGGAAACCTCAATGATGGCGTCGATCTCCACCGCGACGCCGAGCGGCAGGGCGGCAACACCGACGGCTGTGCGGCTGTGCTTGCCCTTGTCGCCCAACACGGTAGCGAACAGATTTGACGCTCCGTTGACGACCTGCGGCTGATCGATGAATTCCGGGACAGAGTTGACGAAAGCATTGAGGCGAACGACGCGCACGATGCGATCGAGATCGCCAATGGCGACCTTCACCTGCGCCAGAATGTTGAGGGCGCAGAGCTCAGCCGCCTTCTGCCCGCCGGCCACGTCAACCTCGGCGCCAAGCTTGCCGGTGACGGCGGCGCCGGCCGCCGTCTTGGAAATCTGTCCGGAGACAAACAGCAGGTTGCCGGTGCGGACGTAAGGCACGTAATTGGCGACGGGCGCGATCGCCTCGGGCAACGTCAGGCCGAGGCCATTGAGCGCGGATTCGACGGAGCTGGTCATGTGGGAAAGCCTCCAGAATAGATAGCCGAGTCATGCCCCATCGCACCGGTCCGCGCAACTCACGCGTCCAGCCGCGCGCCTTGCCGCGACGCGAACGGGTTGCTGTTTGGGGGAGAATACGTGCTATCGTGCCATCATTGATCCTTATTCATGACGAATCCATTTGAAGACACGCCGGGGAGCCCATGATGAATTCGCTTTTCCGATCGGCGACGATCGCCTGCGCCTTTTCGGCGCTGATCGAGCCGACTCTAGCTGGCGGTCTCGTGCCGCACCGTGTCGCCTATGATCTTGCTCTTGAAAGCAGCGCCCAGATGAGTGACCTCAGCGTCAACATGAAGGGGCGCATGGTCTACGAATTCACCGGTAATGCCTGCGAGGGCTATACGGTCAACTTCCGCTTCGTGCTGGAAACCGGGGATGCCGAGGGCAACTCCGCAGTGACCGACCTCAGGAACAGAAATTTCGAAAGTGGCGATGGCCGGAGCTTCGACTTCCGTTCGCAGACGTTCGTCAACGAGGTGCAAACCGAGGACCTCAAGGGAACGGCCGTCCGCGATGGTGACAAGGTCAAGGTCCAGCTGAAGCTCACCGAAGACAGCGAGTTCACCATCGACAAGCCGGTGATCTTCCCCACGGCCCAGCTCATCAAGACCATTGCCGAAGCCGGAAAAGGCACCACCGTCTTTTCCGATGACATCTATGACGGATCGGACGGCGGCCAGCACGTGTTCCACACCTCGACGGTCATCGGCGCTCCTCGATCCACGCCGCCCGACGCGAGCGAGAAGCCGATCGGCGACCTGCGGCGCTGGCCCGTCACCGTCTCCTATTTTGGTGCCGAGGCCGGCGGCGACCAGCCGCCAGATTATTCGATCTCCTTCGACCTGTGGGAGAACGGCGTCTCCTCGAAGATGCGCCTCGATTACGGTGACTTCGTCCTCGACGGCAAGATCGTTCACTTCGAGATGCTGCCGGAGACACCCTGTAGCGCGCCACCGACGTCAGCCGAACCTTCGGTCGCGCTGCCGCCCGGCACCGACAAGCCGGCAGCCGAGGCCCTTCCGAAGGCAGCGGGCGAGACCGAAAAGGTTGAGCAACCCAAAAGCGACACGCCCGCGGACACCAAGGCGCCTGCCGCGACCGATGTGAAGCCCGGCGACTGAGACTATCCCTGCCCCATCCGTCTCGCCTGCCGGACAAACAGGCCGAGCGAGACGAGCATTATGGCGGCGGCGATGAAGAAGGAAACGTCGGCGCTGCGGACGGGCGCAGCTTCCGACAGAAAGTAGCCGAAGGTCTGACTGTAGAAGATCGCGCCGGCCAGCATGCCGAGGTTCATCAGGGCTGAAATACCGCCCTGCAGCGCGCCCTGGGTATCCTCAGGCACCGCCTTCGACATCAGCGCCGACAGCATGGGATGGGCGAAACCTTCCACGGCATTGATGACCAGCATCACCACAACGATGGCCGTTGTCGGCGACAGGGCGAATCCGACGCAGGTCGCCGCCGCCCCGGCGAGACCGACCATCGCCATCCGCCGTTCGCCCCAGCGGGCTACCGCCGGGCCGGTGCCCAGTCCCTGCAGGAGTGCCACGGTGAGGCCGGAGGCGGCGAGCGTCAGGCCGACCGTGGTACCCGACCAGCCGTATTTCGCCATGCCCCAGAACGGCCAGATCGCTGCGTAGATCGACGTGCCGAAGAAGAACAGCGTCAACACCAAGGCATAGGGCAGCACGCCGGAATAGCGGCGGAACACGGCAAGCACGCCGAGCGGATTGGCCTCGCGCCAGCGAAAGGCCCGGCGGCTGTCACGGGCAAGCGTCTCGGGCAGCCCCACGAGGCCGAACAGGAAGTTGACGCCGGCCAGGGCCGCCGCGGTCCAGAAGGGAACGCGCGTGCCGAACTCTCCGAGCAGGCCGCCGATCGCTGGCCCCAGTACGAAGCCGAGGCCGAAGGCAGCCGTCATGCGACCGAACGAACGGGCGCGATTCTCCGGCGAACTCACATCGGCAAGGCAGGCACCGGCGATAACGTGCGACGATCCGCAAACGCCAGCGATCAGCCGGCCAATGAACAGCCACAGCACGGTTGGCGCCAGTGCCTGCACGACATAGTCAACCGCAAGTCCGGCGATGGCGAGCAGCAGCAGCGGCCGCCGGCCGAACCGATCGGACAGCGCGCCGGCAAACGGGGCGAACACGAATTGCGCTAGGCTGAAGATGGCGAACAGCCAGCCACCGATCCGCGCCGCATCGTCAAGCCCGGTGCGCCCCACCTCTTCGATGAGGCGTGGCAGCACCGGAATGATCAAGCCGAAGCCGACCACGTCGAGAAATACGGCGACCAGCGCGAAGATGGTTGCCCGGCGCGCCTGAGCGGCTGTGACAGGAACAGGACGATCGGCGGCATCCATCGGGGCACATCCTTTGAAGTGGAGCGGCGGACTGTAGACCGCCGGGCGTCAGAACCTGTCCGCAGCCGCGATGCTGCCGGCCGATTCCACTCCACGGCTCCGAAAAACAAAAAGGCACCCAAACGGGTGCCTCTTGCGTGGAGCCTCGTCCAGGCCGGGCGCCCCGAAGGCGCATCCGGCCGGAGCCGGATCACTTGATCTTGGATTCCTTGAACTCGACGTGCTTGCGCGCGACCGGGTCATACTTGGTCTTGGTCATCTTCTCGGTCATCGTGCGCGAGTTCTTCTTGGTGACGTAGAAGTACCCGGTGTCGGCAGTCGAGACGAGCCGGATCTTG
>JAGSYU010000231.1 GCA_018262575.1 Pseudomonadota bacterium
GTTCCTGATCATGGGCATCGCCCTGCCGATCAACTTCTTCACGCTGACGACGATGATGCAGGTCACCCACCTCATCAACACCAAGATCGGCATCATCATCCTCTACGCGGCCCTGCAGGTGCCGTTCTCGATCTTCCTGATCTACGGCTTCGTCGACACCATCCCGCGCGAACTCGACGAAGCGGCGATCATCGACGGCTGCCGGCCGCCGCAGCTGTTCTTCCTCATCGTCCTGCCGCTGCTGAAACCGGTGCTGATCACTGCCGGCCTCCTGAACTTCCTCAACATCTGGAACGACTTCATGATGCCGCTCTACTACCTCAACAGCAGTTCGAACTGGCCGATGACCCTCGCCGTCTACAATTTCTTCGGCCAGTACCAGAGCAGCTGGAATCTCGTTTCCGCCGACATCCTGCTCACCATCATCCCGGTCATCGTCATCTACCTCCTGGGCCAGCGCTTCATCATCGCCGGCATGACCAGCGGCTCGGTCAAGGGATGACCGCGCCAGTGACGATCCGCATCACCACCAGACACGTTCGGGCATCATGACCAACAGCACTCTTTCGACCACAGGCCACACGCCCGATTTCATCAGGGCCTATCCCGGCGGCGTGCTCACCGTCACCGCGGTCAGCGACCGAGCCTTCAGGGTCCGCTTCGCGCCGGCCGGCGGCGACATGCCCGGCGGCATCCTGCTGGACGATCTGCCGCCCGTCGCGGTCTCCGCCCGATCCGAGGCTGGCATCACCCGTTTGAAACTGCCGCATCTGCGCTGTGAGGTGATCGAGGCCACCGGCCGCCTGCGCTTCTTCGGCCGGGGCGATGCTCCATTGCTCGCCGAGGCCGAGGCGGGGCGCCGCCTGTCGCCGGGCCGGCTCGGCGACGACGCCATCCACATCGCCGAGCAGGCCTTCGAGTCTCCGCCCGACGAACACATCTACGGGACCGGCTGCTTTCAGGATGGCGCCCTCGACGTGCGCGGCCTGCCGCGCCGCCTCACCCAGGTCAACAGCCAGATCAGCCTGCCGTTCATCCTGTCCAGCCGCGGCTATGGGCTGATCTGGCACCATCGCGGCCAGAGCGAGCTGAACCCGCCGCCCCACCGGATCACCCTGGTGAAGCGTTCGATCGGCCAGGCGCAGATGGCGACCGTTTCGACAACCGCGGGCGGCGCCGAGGTCGAGCGGCGGATGGCGGTGTTCGAAGGCGACATCGACGTCGCCACCGGCGGTCGCCAAGCCATTCAGCTCGACATCGGCAGGACGATGGGCACCCGCTACCGCGTCGAGATCGACGGCCGGACGTATGCCGATTACGACAATTTCTGGCTGCCGCCGACGACCAGCTTCCTTGCCGATCTCACCGCCGGCAAGCATGTGGTGCGCGTCGAGGCCAACGACACCGACCAACCGACGCTGTTGCACGGCCCGGTGACCGATCGCACGGTCTGGCGGTCGCCGGTCGCGGCGGCCATCGACTATGTGGTGATCGCCGGCCCGACCGCCGCCGAGGTCATGGGCGGCTATCGCCAGTTGCTGGGCGTGACGCCGATGCTGCCGCTCTGGGCCTTCGGCTACGTCCACTGCCGCGAGCGCTTCCATTCCTCCGATGAGATCCTCGACACGCTGGACGAGTTCCGCCGCCGCGAGTTGCCGCTCGATGTCATCGTCCAGGACTGGCAATACTGGGGCACGCACGGCTGGAACGCCATGCGCTTTGATGAGGCGCACTACCCCGATCCGAAACGGCTGATCGACGAGGTGCATCGCCGCAACGCCCGCTTCATGCTGTCGGTGTGGGCGCGCATCGATCCGTCGTCCGAACTCGGCCAGGAGTTCGACCGGCGCGGCTATTTCATCGCCGATACCGACTGGGTCGATTTCTTCAATCCGGACGCCGCCGCCTTCTATGCCGCAGAGCAGGAGCGGCGGTTGAGACGCCTCGGCGTCGACGCCTGGTGGCAGGACGCCACCGAACCGGAGAATGACGACCTCGTCGGGCGGATGACGGCGGCCGGGCGCGGCGAGCACGTCCAACTGGCCTATCCGCTGGAGGTCACCCGCGCCGTGTCCAATTCCTGGCAGGACGCCGTGCCCGACACCCGCGCGCTGATCCTCACCCGCAGCGCCTTTCTCGGCCAACAGCGCTACCCCGCCGTCACCTGGTCCGGCGATGTCGGCAACGATTGGGCGACGCTCAGGAACCAGATCCCGGCCGGCCTCAACATGGCGGCGGCCGGCCATGCCTACTGGACCGTCGATGCCGGCGGCTTCTTCCGCCCCGGCCCCGGCCAGTATGACGCCCCCGCCTATGGCGAGCGCTTCATCCGGTGGTTCCAGTACGCGACGTTCCTGCCGATGCAGCGCGTCCACGGCTTTGAGACCGACACCGAATTCTGGCGCTTCGGCGAACAGGTGGAGACCGTCTCGAAGGCCTATCTTGAGCTGCGCTATCGCCTGCTGCCCTACATCTACTCGACGGCCGCCGAAGCCACCCGGTCGGGCGTGCCGATGATGAGACCGCTGGTGTTCGATTTCGCCCATGACGGGCGGGCGCTCGAGGAAGCCCATAGCTACATGTTCGGCGAGGCGCTGCATGTCGCCCCGGTTCTGGCGCCCGGCGTCGACACCTGGCCGGTCTATCTGCCCGACGCGGAGGGAGGCTGGCTCGACGTCTGGACCGGCGAGCACCGGGCCGGCGGCTCCCTGCACGACGTTCCCAGCCCGATCGACCGCCTGCCGCTGCACGCCAGGGCCGGAAGCATCCTGCCGCTCGGTCCGGTCCGGCAATCGACCGTCGGGGCAACCAACGAAAGGCTGGCGCTCTATGTCTTCCCAGGGTGCGACGGCGCCTTCGAACTTTATGAGGACGATGGCCTCAGCCTTGGCTACCAGCGCGGCCAATCCGCCCGCATAGCCTTCCACTGGGACGACGCGGAGAACATGCTGCGGATCGGCGAAATCCAGGGAAGCTACCCCGGCATGCCCCAGGTTCGCCACCTGACGATCCACCGCGTCCGCCCCGGCGTATCGCCGATGACGCCGGCCATCGGCATCTCCGTCGACTATCGCGGTGACGCCATTTCCGTTGTCTGCTAGCCAGGAACTGGAGTGGCACGCGGTTCTTCGTGCGGTTTGGCCTTGCGCAAGCCGACAGGCCACAATAGAGCAGGATGGTCGTATTTAAACCGATACGACTGCCCTGTCCCAGCGTTCGGAGACGCCCTCTCATGTCTTTTCTTGCCCAGTCGCTTGCCCGCGTGAAGCCGTCCGCCACCATCGCCGTCACCAACAAGGCGCGTGAACTCAAGGCCGCCGGCCGTGATGTCATCGGCCTCGGCGCCGGTGAGCCGGATTTCGACACGCCGGACAATATCAAGGAAGCCGCCATCAAGGCGATCCGCGATGGCAAGACGAAATACACGGCCGTTGATGGCATTCCCGAGCTGAAGGCGGCCATCGTCGACAAGTTCAAGCGCGAGAACGGCCTCATCTACAAGCCGTCCGAGATCACTGTCGGCACCGGTGGCAAGCAGGTGCTGTACAACGCGCTGATGGCGACGCTGAACCCCGGCAACGAAGTGCTGATCGCCGCCCCCTACTGGGTGAGCTACCCGGACATGGTGCTGCTGGCCGGTGGCACGCCGACCTTCGTCGAGGCGACGATCGAAACCAACTTCAAGATCACCGCCGAGGCGCTCGAAAAGGCCATCACCCCGAGAACGAAGTGGTTCATCTTCAACTCGCCGTCCAACCCGTCGGGCGCCGCCTATAGCCGCGACGAGTTGAAGGCGCTGACCGACGTGCTGGTCCGTCATCCGCACGTCTGGATCATGACCGACGACATGTACGAGCACCTCGTCTACGACGACTTCGTGTTCGCAACGCCGGCTCAGGTCGAGCCGTCGCTGATGTCGCGCACGCTGACCGTCAACGGCGTCTCCAAGGCCTATTGCATGACCGGCTGGCGCATCGGCTATGCCGGCGGCCCGGCCGAACTGATCAAGGCGATCGCCACCATCCAGTCGCAGTCGACCTCCAACCCCTCGTCGATCTCGCAATATGCGGCTCTGGAGGCCCTGACCGGCCCGCAGCATTTCATCGCCGAGAACAACAAGGTGTTCAAGGAGCGCCGCGACCTCGTGGTGTCCATGCTCAACCAGGCGCGCGGCATCCACTGCCCGACGCCGGAAGGCGCCTTCTACGTCTACCCGTCCTGCGCCGGCCTGATCGGCAAGA
>JAGSYU010000232.1 GCA_018262575.1 Pseudomonadota bacterium
ACCGATGATGTCGCCTGCCCTGGCCTTGAGCGGCATGGTGTTCGTCGCCACCTCGACGCGAACCGGTTTTTCACCGACACGCGCCGTCCGCGCCGTGACGACCGGTCGCCGCGTCTCGGCGCCACCGCCCATGGTGGCAACCAGCCGCTCGCGATCGAAGTCGGCGACCGGGCCATCGGCGACAACGGCACCATCGCGCATGACGACGATGCGGTTCGACGCCGACAGGACTTCGCCGAGCATGTGCGAGATGAGGATGACGCTGAGGCCGGACGCGACACGCTTGCGGACATAGGCCAGGAGCTGTTCGGCCGTCACCGCGTCGAGCGAGGACGTCGGTTCGTCGAGAACGACGATCCGGGCCGGCTGGTCCGTTGCCGTGAAGGCGCGGGCGATTTCCACCATCTGGCGCTTGCCGATGCTGAGATCGGCGATGATGTCGGCCGGCGCGATGCCGTGGCCGGGGAAGATCTCGTCGAGAACCGAGGCGATCAGTTGGCCGGCGCGGCGACGCCAGCCGAAGCCGTGCAGACTGCGATGGGCGATGCGGGTGTTCTCGGCCACCGTCAGGTTGGGACAGAGCGACAGTTCCTGAAAGACGCAGCGAACGCCCAGCTCCTTGGCCAGTTCGACGCCATAGGACTGACGCCGGTCGTGGCCGGCGACGACTATGGCGCCTTCGTCGCAGCGGATCGTGCCGGTCAGCACGTTCATCAGCGTCGACTTGCCGGCGCCGTTGTGCCCGACGAGCCCGAGACATTCGCCGGCCGCGATCGACAGATCGACACCGGACAGTGCCCGGACGGCACCGTAGATCTTGGCGATCCGCTCAAAGCGGATCAGGGGGGAAGCGGACGGATCGAGCACGATCGGAACCCGGTTATGGCGGCGGCGAGGACCGCCAGGAAATCAAAGCGAGAAGCCGGAGGCGCCGTGGGGGAATCGGCGCCTCCGGGGGGAGGTGCGCTCTTGGGAGGAAAGAGCGCCCTTGTCGCGGCGGTTACTTCTTGTTGCTGGCTTCGATCGCCGCGATCGCGTCGGCCTGGCTGTACTCGGTGTTGGCGATGCCGCCCACCGGCGCACTGGCCAGCGCCTTGTCGAGGGTGTCCTGCGTGACGACGAGATAGGGCACCGTCAGATCATGCGGAACGTCCTTGCCGTCGAGGATCTGCTGGGTGACCCAGAAGGCCATGGTGGCAAGCCCCGGGGGCGTGGCGGCCGAGCGGGTTTCGTAGCCCGTGGCGTCCCGCTGTTCCTTCCACCAGGCGAGTTCGTCCTGGCGATTGCCGAGAATGATCAGCGGCGTCGGCCGGTTGGCGGCCTTGAAGGCCTGGGCGATGCCGTAGCCGTCACCGCCCTGCGCGGCGACGCCGGTGATCTCCGGCAGCGACGGCAGAATCTGGGCGACCGCCTTCTGGGCCGTGGCGCCGTTCCAGTCGCCGACGACGGAGCCGACGATCTTCAGCTCGGGATGCTTGGCCGCCTCGGCAACGACGCCATCGTGGATGGCGGCGTCGATCGACGTGCCAGCCAGCCCGCGGACCTCCAGGATGTTGCTGCCCTTGGGCAGCTTGGCCGACAGGAACTCGATCTGCGACTTGCCCATGTCGTTGAAGTCGACCACCACGCGATAGGCGCAGGGTTCGGTGACGACGCCGTCGAAAGACACCACGACGATGCCGGCATCGCAGGCTTCCTTGACCGAGCCGTTGAGGGCGTCGGGCGAGGCGGCGTCGATGACGATGGCGTCATAGCCCTGCAGGACCAGATTCTGGATCTGGGCGGCCTGCTCGGTGACCTGGTTCTCGGCCGTGGTGAAGGCATCGGCCGAGGCGACGATCTTGTCGGCGACGGCTTTCTTGGTGACGGTGTCCCAGCTGGTCAGCATGGTCTGCCGCCAGGAATTACCGGCGAAATTGTTGGAAAGGGCGATCTTCTTGGCCGATGTGTCGGCAAAGGCCGTCGATGCGACGGCGCAAAGCGAGACAGAACCAACCAGAATGGCAACGAGACGACGCTTCATGCTCTCCTCCAGTAAACGGCTTGCCGGTGTGATGTCCTCTGGAGCCGCGTTGGCCGCGTTCCGCCCCCGGAGCCATTTCGTAGTTCCACTGTATGGAACTGAGTTTCTAACAATGGTACTTTCGCTCTCGACAGGTTTTCTGTCAAGCGCGCGACGGTGTATAGGTACGATCACTTAGGAAGCAGGACTTGACACATGGCTGATGGTGGAGATGTCGAAACGGCGGCTGAAAAGCCGGCCTCGCGGGACAGCGAGGGGTCTTTCGTCAAGATTCTCAAGCTGTTGGATTTCGTCGCGGAAGCCGGGCAGCCCTTGCGCTTCAGCGACATCCAGATCGGAACGGGGCTGACCAAGGGAACGCTGCATCGTCTCCTCAAACTGCTTCTGGAGGAGGACATGCTTGCCTATGACGAGACGGCGCGTGGCTATTCGGTGGGGTTTCGCACCATGCGACTCGCCCACGCGGCCTGGCGCGTGTCGAGTCTCACCGGGGCGGCCAAGGAGGCCCTCGACCGCTTGAGCCGAGAAACCCACGAGACGTTGCATCTCGCCGCGCTCGACGGCTATCAGGTTCTCTATCTCGACAAGCGCCAGGCCCTCAGGGCCGTGTCGATGTTCTCGAGCGCCGGCAAGATCGGCCCGGCCTATTGCACGGGAGTTGGAAAGGCGATGCTGTCGGCACTATCGGCCGACCGGCTGGCAAAGGCCGCGGAGGTGCAGACCTTCAAGCGCTACACGGCCAATACCGTGACCTCGGAAGAGGCTCTGCTCGCGGAGGTGGCGGCCATCCGGGCGCGCGGCTACTCGATCGACAACGAGGAGCACGAGCCGGGCATCATCTGTATCGCCAAGCCGATCCTGACGGTCGAAGGAGAGCTTCTCGGCGGCCTGTCGATCACCGGCTCGACGCATGTGCTGACCATCGACCGCCTGAAGGGCTTTCTTCCGGCGCTGGAAAGGGCGGTGGCAGATATCGCCGCGCGGGCAACGATCATGCGCGTGCCGACGCTGTAGCCGGAAAAACAAAAGGCTCAGCGATTGCTCGCCAAGCCTTTGAAGGAAATGGTGGGTGTGACAGGGATCGCCCCTGTGACCCGGCCATTGGGACCCGGCATTGCCGGCGGCCTCGGCCAGCGGCAGCGCTTTTCCGGATTTGGATCCGGTGGAATGCGAAGGCTGGGTCGGCCGCCATTTCCCGGTGCGGCCGACCGCTCCGCTTCAGTGCTCCGGCATCAGCATGTCGACGGCATAGGCGCCGCTCGGCGTCTGGACGACGGTAAACGATACCGTTTCCCCGGCCGTCACGGCACCAAGGTCGACGTTCGGCAGCACGGCGAAGGTCATGGTCATGCCGGGCCAGCCGAGCGCGTCGATCGGCCCATGCGTCAGGTTGACGGTGTGGTTGGCCGCGTCGACGGCGTTGACCTTGCCGGTGGTACCGGCTTCGCCGGCCAGGGCGGGAGCGCCGGCCAGGGCGACGACGATGGCAAGGGTGGAGACGAGCTTGTTCATGATGGGAGTCCTTTGCTTCAGAGGGTTGCTTCAGAGGTGGATGCCGCCGTATCGGCGGCGGGCTGCGGGGCCGGGGCGAGTTGGCGCGCCTTGACCAGCGCGTAGATCGCCGGGATGACCAGCAGGGTCAGGACGGTGGAGGAGACCATGCCGCCGATCATCGGCACGGCGATGCGCTGCATCACCTCCGAGCCGGTGCCGTGGCTCCACATGATCGGCAGCAGGCCGGCCATGATGGCGACCACCGTCATCATCTTGGGGCGGACGCGCTCGACCGCGCCCTCCATGATGGCGGTGTGGAGATCGGCGCGGGTGAACGGACGGCCTTCCTCAGCCCGCCGTTTGTTCATCGCCGCGAAGGCGTGGTCGAGATAGATCAGCATGACGACGCCGGTTTCGGCGGCGACGCCGGCCAGCGCGATGAAGCCGACGGCCACGGCAACCGACAGGTTGAAGCCGAGCAGATCCATGTACCAGATGCCGCCAACCAGGGCGAAGGGCAGCGACGCCATGACGATCAGCGTCTCGGTGATGCGCCGGAAGTTCAGGTAAAGCAGCAGGAATATCAGGGCGAGGGTCACCGGCACCACGACCTTCAGCTTCTCTTTCGCCCGCTGCATGTATTCGAACTGGCCGCTCCAGGTGACGTAATAGCCGGGCGGCATCTTGACCTCTGCCTCCACGGC
>JAGSYU010000106.1 GCA_018262575.1 Pseudomonadota bacterium
GAGAATGATCGGGAAATCCGGGCCGACGGCGGCGCGGATGGCCGCCACCACCTCGCCGGCAAAGCGCGAGCGCTCGGCGATGGAGGCGCCGCCGTAGCGGTCGGTGCGCTGATTGGTGCCGGGCCAGAAGAACTCGTCGATCAGGTAGCCGTGGGCGCCGTGGATCTCGACCAGATCGAAGCCGAGTCGTTTGGCCGCCGCCGCCGCCTTGGCGAAGGCCGCCACGGTGTCGGCAATGGCTTCCTCGCTCATCGCCTCGCCGCGCGGCGTGCCGGGGGCGAGCAGGCCGGACGGGCTTTCCACCGGCGCTTCCGGCTGCCAGTCGCCGGCCTTCGTCGATCCGGTGTGCCAGATCTGCGGCCCCATGCGGCCACCGGCGTCATGCACGGCGTCGATCACCTGCCGCCAGCCGGCCAGCGCGGCGTCGCCGTGGAAGAAGGGAATGCCCGGCAGGTTGCGCGAGGCGGGACGGTCGATCACCGTGCCCTCCGACAGGATCAGCCCGACCCCGCCTTCGGCGCGGCGCCGGTAATAGGCGGCATTGGCGGCGCCGGGGATGCCGTTCGGCGCCATGGCGCGGGTCATCGGCGCCATGACGATGCGGTTGGGCAGGGTGAGGCCCTTGATGGAAAAGGGGCGAAACAGCGTGCTGGTGTCGGGCGAGGTCATGGGCATGGGTCCATTGTTCTGAATAATACTAAAGTATGACCCAGGCGCGTGGTGTCAATGAGGCGCCCGACGTCGCCCGGCTTTCCTCCACCTTGAGCAGGCCGGCGCCGGCCAGGGCCCGGACGAAGTGGCGCCGCACGTTGAAGCCGGCCTCGGCAGCATCGTCATCCGGCCGACGGCGCAGGATTGGGGGGAGGGAGATCTATATCAGCCGCTGCGCTGTCTCGTCCCGAGGTCCTACGCCTGCGCGTAGGATGACACCTTATGGACGCGCTATCTATCTGTTTCATCTATATAAAACTGTCATCTCCGCGCAGGCGGGGACCTCGGGCAGAAAGGGGCACGGGGCCGATATCGGGCGCTTCTCTGTGAAAGGGGCGGACTATCGCAGGCTGAGAGGGCGCCTGATACCAGCGGTGCGCGTTCTCGTCCTGAGGTCCTACGCCTGCGCGTAGGATGACAGAATTATAATTACGATCATATAGTTAGCTGTCGTCCCACGCCTGCGCGGGGATGACACCTTATGGACGTGCTATCTATCTGTTTTATATACATAAAACTGTCATCCTACGCGAAGGCGTAGGATCTCGGGCAGAAAGGGGCACGGGGCCGATATCGGGCGCTTCTCTGTGAAAGGGGCGGACTATCTCGGGCCGAACGGGCGCCTGATACCAGCGGCGCGCGTTCTCGTCCTGAGGTCCTCGCCTGCGCGGGGATGACAACCTATGTATATGTTTTTTTATATATAATTCTGTCATCCTCTGCGAAGGCGGGGACCTCAGGCAGGAAGAGGCGAGAGGGAAATATAGGGCGCCAGGGGCGCCGGCGGTTCGCGGATCAGGCCGGGAGGCCGGTCAGAGCCGCGCGCCGACGCGCCTCGCCAAAGGCGGCGACGACCATCAGGCCGCCGATGACGCTGATGTGCTCGAAGGCGACCAGCATCTCGAAGAAGGCGTGTTCACCGTCCATCGTCCAGAAGGCATGGGCGATGGGTATGGTCAGGACGGTGAAGACGCCGAGCATGCCGGCGCCGAGCCAGACATGGCGGCCGGAGATGACCAGCGCCGAGCCCACGAGTTGGACGGCGATCACCGCCACGGCGATGGGGGCGGCCGGTTCCAGGCCAAAGTGGCGCATCTCGGCGACGGTGGCGGGGAAGTCGGCCAGCTTGGCGATGCCGCTCAGCCAGAACATCAACGTCAGGACAATGCGGGCGATGAGGGCGAACGGCGGCGCCGCCGTCAGGCGTTCGATCAGGTCAGTCATGATGGTTCCGTTAGCTGGCGAGGATGTCGATGCCGCAGGCGCGGCCGGCTTCCAGGATGTGGGGGATGTCGGGGGCGGCGGGCGGCGGGAAGTCGGTGCTGCCGGGGGCAAGCGTGTCGCCGACCAGCATGAAGAACTTCTCGTGCAGGTCGCCGGGGAAGTTGATCAGCAGCATTTTCGACACGGCATCCGTCGGGTTGCGGAAGGCGTGCGGCATGCCGGGCGGCACGTGCACGAAATCGCCGGGCCGGCAGGTCAGCACCGTGCCGTCGCGGATGATCTCGTAGCCGCCTTCCAGCACCAGGAAGGATTCCTGATCGGTCTGGGTGTGCGGCGGGGCACCGGCGCCGGGCGCGGTGCGGACCTCGATGACGGTGAAGCTGCCGCCGGTTGCCACCGAGCGAGCGCGGAAGGTCAGGATATTGCCGAGGAAATGCAGCGTCATCGGCTCTGCGGGTTCTGAAATCACGATTGCACCGGGAGAAATGAGTGATACACTGATCTCTTAATGAGACATGTTTCTCATAACGAGATGAAAATGGACAGTCAAGAAAAATCCTTCGAACGCACCAACCAGAAGAAGCGAACCCGGATCGAACTGCTCCGCGCCGCGCGCGATCTCGTGGAGGCGGGCGGGCGCCCGTCCGTCGTGGAGGTCGCCGACCGGGCCGGGATCTCGCGCGCCACCGCGTATCGCTACTTCTCGACGCCGGACGAGATGATCCGGGAGGCGGTGCTCGAAGGCATCGCCAACACGATCCGCGTCGAGCCGCTGCCGGCCGATGCCGGACCGGCGGAGGTCGCCGCGCGGGTCGACGGTCTGGTTGTCGACGTGTTCCGCATGATCACCAGCAACGAGAGCCTGTTCCGCGCCCTGTTGGGCACGTCGACCGTCGGCGACAGCACGGTGCGGCGGGGCGGCCGGCGTCTTGGCTGGCTGCGGGCGGCGCTGGCGCCGCTTGAGCCGCGTCTGCCGCGTCCGGCCTTCGACCGTCTCGTCAACGCGCTGGCGCTTCTGACCGGTATCGAGGCGCTGGTGGTGCTGCGCGATGTCTGCGAGGTCGACGTGGGCGAGGGCGAGGCGGTGCTGCGCTGGGCGGCGGCAACGCTGCTCGCCGGCGCGATCCGCCAGCCGACGGAGGTGGAGATCGGCGACATCGTCACCCGGTCGCCGGCTCAGGAGTGAGCGGTCGGCGGTGTGGTGCGTCGGGAGCCCTGTGGTCGCCGGCCGTTCCATCCTGCCCGAGACCCTCCCTCTCACGCGGGGATGGAAGGATTGTATATAGGAAACAAATAGATAGCGCAAATCTATCGGCGTCATCCCCCGCGTGCGGCGCAGGGCCTCGGCGGCCTGCCATCGTGCTTTGCGCCGCCGTGGGGGAGGGGAACGTAATACCCGGTCTGCCGATCAGTAAGTTCTTGCTGACTTCGCCGATGTCGGGACATATTTAGTTCGCAAGATCTCAATATATCTCTGAATACTTCCGGATTAATATTTGATAATGGTTCTGATTATCGCTTTCTTGGCCGGATATATAGACATAAGGTGGCCGATTAGCCTGTAGACCGGCAGCGAGCGCCGCTGTATGCCGCTGTATCTGCCCATTGGAATCAGCTCCATGACCACAACAACGCGCCTGGCTATCGGCAGTCTCATCGTGGGGTTTTCCGTTCTCGGCCTCAAAGCCGTCGCCTACTGGCTGACCGGCTCGGTGGCGCTGATGTCCGATGCCCTCGAGAGCATCGTCAATGTCGCCACGGCGTTCGTGGCGCTGATCGCCATCCGCGTCGCCGCCACCCCGGCCGACGCCCACCACCCCTACGGACATTACAAGGCGGAGTTCTTCTCGGCGGTTCTCGAAGGGGCGATGATCATCGTCGCCGCCGTGCTGATCATCGGCGAGGCCTACAAGGGCTTCATCAGCCCGCGGGCCATCGAGGCGCCGTTCGAGGGCCTGCTGGTCAATGGCCTCGCCACGGCGATCAACGGCTTCTGGTGCTGGATGCTGATCGTGCAGGGGCGGCGGCAGAAGTCGCCGGCCCTGGTGGCCGATGGCCATCATCTCTTCTCCGACGTGCTGTCGTCCGGGGGCGTCGTCGTCGGCGTCCTGCTGGCCGTGATGACCGGCTGGTACATTCTCGATCCCATCCTGGCCGGTCTGGTGGCGCTCAACATCCTGTGGTCGGGCTGGAAGGTGGTGAAGTCGTCGCTGAGCGGGCTGCTCGACGAGGCCGTGTCGGAAGACCGCCTCGCCGCCATGCGGGCGATCATCTCGACCGCCGCCGTCGGCGCCATCGAGGTGCATGACCTCAAGACGCGCCACGCCGGCAAGATGACCTTCGTCGACTTCCATCTGGTGGTGCCCGGCACGATCAGCGTCAACGAGGCGCACGGCCTGTGCGACACGATCGAGCAGGCCGTCAAGGAAGAGTTCGGCGACGTCACCATCACCATCCACGTCGAACCGGACAACCAGGCCCAGCATCGCGGGGTGCTGGTGCTGTAGGGGGGCGGCGTCTCTAGCGCCGCCCAAGCGTGGTTACCAGGGCTGGTTGGCGGGGCCGACGGTGAACTCGTTGATGACGGTATCCGCGGGCGCGTCGATGGCGAAGGCGACGACGTCGGCGATGCGTTCGGGCGCGATGCCGTAGCGGTCGTAGATCTGCTGCATCGCCTCGGCCGTGCCCTTGTCGCTGATGGTGGTCAGCAGCTCGGTGTTGATGGCGGCCGGGTAGATGTTGGCCGTGCGGATGTTGGTGCCTTCCATGGCCGATTCCATGCGCAAGACTTCCATGAAGTCGCGCAGGAACCACTTGGTGCCGCCGTAGACGGCGCCGCCCGGATAGGCCTTGAGGCCGGCCACCGACGACGTCGCGATGATCTGGCCGGACTTCTGGGCGGTGAAGGTCGGCAGCACGGCGGCGACGCCGTTCAGCACGCCGGTGATGTTGACGGCGACCATCTGGTGCCAGTCGTCGGTCTTCAGCGCCGACAGCGGCGAGACCGGCATCAGGCCGGCGTTGAGGAAGGTGACGTCGAGCCGGCCATAGGTGTTGATGGCCAGCGCGACGAGGGCGTCGTTGTCGGCCTGCTTGGTGACGTCGAGCGCCTGACAGACGGCCTGGCCGCCGGCCGCCGCGATGTCGGCGACGATCGCCGTCAGCCGGTCGGTGCGGCGGGCGCCGAGCACCACCTTGGCCCCCTTGGCGGCCAGCAGGCGGGCGGTGGCCTCGCCGATGCCCGACGACGCGCCGGTGATGATGACGACCTTGTCCTTGATCATGATGAGCCTTTCTGGTTGCAATCCGTCGCCGGGGACGCCCGGCAGTGCGTGCAGCCTTTCACGGCATGGCTCGGCCGAGGTAGATCAATCCGGCCGATTTATTGCCTGATCCTCCGGCGCCGGGGATTTTTGCACGACAGGCCTGGGCCGAGCGGGGTATGACAGGGGGTGACCAGCCGGGAGATCGCCATGGCAGACGACCAGAGCCTTGCCGCCTTGCAGCTACGGCTTGCCGAGGTGATCGGCCTGATGACAACGGGCGACGAGGACAGAGCGACGGCGCTGCCCAACCTCAACTTCTTCCGGCGCGAGAGCGTGACCGACCCCTGCGCCTGCCTGATCGAGCCGAGCATGGTGTTCGTCGCCCAGGGCGCCAAGCAGCTTTTGATCGGCGATCAGGCCTATCGCTATGATATCGGCCGCTTCCTGATCGCCTCGCTCGACCTGCCCGGCGCCTCGCAGGTGCTGGAGGCCAGCCCCGGGCGGCCATGCCTGGGGCTGATGCTGCGGCTCGACATGCGCCTTCTGGCCGAGCTGATGCCGCACGTCCGCCTGCCATCGCGCGAGCGCACCGGCGAGGGCAGCGCCGCCTTGGGCGTCCTGACCCCGGCGCTGCTGGAGCCATTCGGCCGCCTGGTGTCCCTCCTCGACCAGCCCGACGACATCGCCGTGCTGGCGCCGCTGATCGAACGGGAGATCCACTATCGGCTGCTCAAAAGCGACGTGGCGCCGCGCCTGATGCAGATCGCCTCGGTTGGCAGCCAGGGCCACCGCATCGCCCGGGCGATCGACTGGATGAAGGCGCATTACGCCGGCACGTTCAGCATCGACGACCTCGCCGCGCACGTGCAGATGAGCCCGTCCACCCTGCACCACCATTTCCGCCAGCTGACCGCCATGAGCCCGCTGCAATATCAAAAATGGATGCGCCTCAACGAAGCGCGGCGGATGATGCTGAACGAAGACCTCGACGCGGCCAGCGCGGCGTTCAAGGTCGGCTATGAAAGCCCATCGCAGTTCAGCCGCGAATACAGCCGCCTGTTCGGCGCCCCACCCAAGCGCGACATCGGGGCGTTGCGGCAACGGGCGGGATGAGGGGGCGGGTGGGGGAGTGTAGGGGGAGCACGAGACTTCCGCGCCAGCGCTCAGCCCCCTGTTCCGATTTCGCATTTCAGGTGCATAATACGGCATGTTCAAGCCGCGCCTCGATAGTCTCCCTGAACCCCAGCAACGGCTCTGGCCGGAGTTGGCGGCGACGCCTCGCGCCTTTACCCTTTACGAGGGCACCGCCATTGCCCTGCGGCTCGGCCATCGGTTCTCGGTCGACTTCGATTTCTTCTCGACCACGCCCTTTGCTCCGGCTGAGCTGAATGACGCGCTGCCGTACCTGACGGGCGGCACCCTGCGGCAGGCCGCCGCCAACACCTTGACCGTCTCGGTCGATCGGGGTGGCCCGGTGCAGCTTTCCTTTTTCGGCGGGCTTCGGCTGGGGCAGGTGGAACCCACTGACCTGGTTGATGGCCCGGCGTTCCCCGTGGCGTCGTTGATCGACCTTTCCGGCATGAAGGCGGCCGTCGTCACCCAGCGGGCCGAAGTGAAGGATTATCTCGACCTTCACGCGCTGCTGACGATCGCCCGCATCGATCTGCCAACCATGCTGGCCGCCGCCACGGTGATTTATGCCGAGGCGTTCAGCCCGTTGATTGCGCTGAAAGCGATCAGCTATCATGACGACCCGGCGCTGAGCGATCTGCCCGCCGGCATCCGCAAAGATCTTCTGAAGGCCGTTCGGGCGGTCGACGGTCACGCGCTGCCGCGTCTGGCGAGCGTCAGGGCGCGGGAGCCTCGCCGATGAAACCACTGCCCCACGCCGCCGATCTTCTGGCGGTCGCCCCGCGGGTGATCTGGTTCGAGGCGCCGGAGAAGGCCTTGGCCGATCCGGTGCGGTTCCTCGCCTACGTGATGACCTATGGCACGCTGGACGACGTGGCGGTGGTGCGCCGCTACGTCGGCGACGACGGGTTCAAGCAAGCCCTGGACCACGCCCCGCCCGGCATCATGGATGCCCGCTCGTGGGCCTATTGGAACGTGATGGCCGGCAAGGACGACATTCCGCCGATGCCGGTGCGGAGACTGCCGGGGTGATCCAGTGCACCGGCCCAATCGGAAGCTTCAGGCCGAAGGCCGGTATCCGATTGGATAAGCCGCTGCACCAACAAAGGAATCTAGTGCACGTCGCTCCACGCGCCGTGAATCTCTCGTGCGCGTCAGTGCACTAGGGTTGGGCGCGGATGTCAGCCGGCGGGATCGGACGCAAGGATGCAACGGGGCTTCGTCCTCCTGGCCCATGACCAGCGGGCCCTGGACGTCACGCGGCTTCGACGATGAACACCATGTATTCGGAGGTCGCTTCATCGAAGGGCTGTCCGGTCCAGTCCCCGTAAACGGCTTTGGGTTTCAGGCCGGAGGTTGCGAGCCGCGCTTCGATGTCGGGCTTCGACAGGAAGAGCAGTTCGCTGAACGACGTCAGGTCTTTGTCGGGAAACTGGAAACGTGTTTCAAACGACACCCGGTTCCCGTGCTTTTTCACTATCCGGCGGGATTGATAGACGGTGCGCTCGCCCGATGTCAGTTCGGCATCCTTGTCCCAGCGCGCCGGCCAGTCGATTGCCGGATTGCGCGTTTCGAAGGCGATCACGCCGCCTTCGGCAAGGTGTTCGCGCATCGTCGTGAACACGGCGAGGATGTCGTCATCCTCCAGGAACACCTGGAAGGCGTTGCCGGTCATGATGATCAGGTCGAATCTCGCGTCGGAACGGAATGTCTGGGCGGCGCTCTCCACCCAGTCGACCTGAGATCCGCATGGCTTTGCCTTGGCGACCTCCAGCATGGCCTTTGCCGGGTCGACGCCGGTGACCCGGTGGCCCAGCGCCGCATACGCATCGCATAGCAAGCCGGTTCCACAGCCAAGATCAAGGATTCGCTTCGGCCCGCCCGCCGCCAGGCCGAGATAGAAATCCCGATCAATCGACCAGCCGCTGTCAAGGTCATAAAGTTCGGCAAGGGCGGGGTGTTCATAATGTAGGTCTGGCATGGAATCACCTGCGTTCCGCCGGGCGTCATCGATGCCTGCTCGTCGGCCTATTGGACCGTGATGGCCGGCAAGGACGACATTCCGCCGATGCCGGTGCGGAGACTGCCGGGGTGACAAGGCGGCGCTGAGATCACTCGCAACGCGCTCTGTCAGCCCGCTTTCCGGTGAGCTTCCATGTAGCGCCTGAGAACGGCGTTCATGCGGGTTTGATAGCCGCGGCCTTGCGCCTTGAACCAATCGACCACGTCGGCATCAAACCTAGCGTTAACAGGGGTTTTTTCGGGCGGAAGCCCGATGACGGCGTCGGCCCAATCGTCCTCGGTCGTCGCCGGGTTATCCGTGTCGTCGGCCGCCAGACGTTCGATGTCGTCCTCGGTATAGGCATCGATCCGGCTCCAATCGGTACCCGATGCCTTAGGCGCCTTTTGCTTTGCCATAGTACGCTTTCCTTTCGCCTCGGTTGGCAAGCCGCACTGAAATCAAATGATACTTGCCATTTCGTGGAGTAAACGTAACGTTTATGATGTGGGCTTTGTATTTTGTGAGCATATTGTAGCGATCTTCCCCATAGTCAAATCGCTTATCTTCACGCGTTATACAAAAACGTCCATCAAAAAGGTCTTTCAGGTCGGCGAAATCGAAGCCATGCTTTGCAAGATTTCCGCCCTGCTTTTCGTCAGTCCACGAGCATGTTTCATTTTCGCCCATGCGCTTAATCTACATTATTATGTAGATTTCGGCAAGAACGAGCGGCCAACCTGGGGCTAGGTCCCGCGACAGCCTCATCGATCGGCGGGCTCATGCGTCCGTCGTGTTGCCAGGACGGCGCGTTTGGCCGATCATCTCCCCCTGATCTCAAGGAGGCGAGCATGGACCAGTTTACCGGTGGATGCCTGTGCGGCAGCGTGCGTCTCAAGGCGTCGGGGCGGCCCTATCGGGTGGGGATTTGCCACTGCCTTGAATGCCGCAAGCACAGCGGGGCGCTGTTCCATGCCTCGGCGATCTTTCCCGAGGAGGCCGTGGTGATCGAGGGCGAGACGGGCGACTATAACGGCCGGCATTTCTGCCCGCGCTGCGGCTCGTCGGTGTTCGGGAAAAGCGGCGACGAGATCGAGGTCAACCTCGGCACGCTCGATGCGCCCAACCAGTTTGAGCCGACCTACGAGCTGTGGACCATCCGCCGCGAGGCCTGGCTGCCGGCGTTTCCGCTGAAGCACAGCTATGAGCGGGATCGGGACGCAACGAGCCGGAGCGAGGATTAGGCGCGCCTGATGGATGGAGGTCGAAGCCGTCAGGGTGTATTGCCCGGCGCGGCCGACGATAGCCAGACGTCCGGGTAGATGGCGATGGCGCTTTCGTCGGGCGCGCGCTCGGCGGTGATCCGGATCGATCGGATGGATTGCGCCTCGGCGAAGCTCCTCGGCACCTTGAGGGCGGAGATCTCGCTTGAAGCCCCGACGCAGGGGATGAACCAGCTGCGCATCAACGGCGTGACGCTGAAGCCGCCGCTCTCGGCCCGGGCCAGCAAGGTCAGGGCGACTTTTTCGCTTGGCCGCCAGGGGAAGATCATCCGCCCGCCCGGCTTCAGGGCGCGCAGCCAGTCGGCCGGCGGCGCGGCGACGCCGGCGTTGACGTAGATCACGTCGGACCTGGGGAGCGGCTGCCTGGTGGCGTCGGCGGCGATGACGGTCACGCCCTCATAGGGGGCGAGATTGTGGCGGGCGCTGTCGGCCAGGCGCTCGTCGATCTCGAAGGCGGTGACCGTGCCGGTCGGCAGCACCAGCATGGACAGGATCGCGGTGTAATAGCCGGTTCCCGCGCCGATCTGGGTGACGGCGTCGCCGCGCTGGGGCGCCACGGCCCCAAGCCAGGCGGCATGCAGGGACGGTTCGCCGTTGTTGATGCCCTTGGTGTCGTCGAGGGCGATCAGGACATTCTGATAAAGATAGACCGGGTCGGCGCTCGGCGTTTCGACATACCGCCCGTTGACGACGATTTTCCAGGGGCCTCGAGCACAGAACGCCTCGCGGGGGACGGCCGCGAAGGCCCTCTCAAGCCGGGGATCGGACGACAGGCTCGCCGCTGCCATCAGCTCGGCATAAAAGCCCCTGATTTCCTCGATGCTGGCGCGCGCGCTCATGGTGGGCCTCCTGTCATCCGGGCATCGGCAAGGAAACCCCGGAGCGGGGCCGGCGTCCATCGCTTTCTGCGAAGCCTTCATCGGGAGGGGGCCTGGTGGGTGACCTATATCGGCCGTTCGCCTTATCCGGCCTGAGGTCCCCGCCTGCGCGGGGAAGACAGTTTTATATATATGAAACAGATAGATGACATAGATAGAGGGCTGTCTTCCTGCGCGTGAGATGGGGCATCGGGCCGGAAGAGGCGAGGGAAACATCGGGCTGAGGGCGTGCTGCTCAACTGGTCGACGAACGCTTCGGGCCGTCGTTGTCCCAACCTTGCCTTTCTGTCCTGTAAATGAGACAATTCTGCATGATTGAAATCTGCCAGACCGAGCGGTTCGAGGCGTGGCTTGTTGGCCTCGCCGACAGGCAGGCACGATCCCGCGTTCTGGTGCGGATCGACCGTCTTGCGCTGGGCAATCCCGGTGATGTGAAGCCCGTCGGGCAGGGCGTGTCGGAACTCAGGATCGACTATGGGCCGGGCTATCGCGTGTATTTTGTCAGGCGCGGCGCTCAGTTGATCGTTCTCCTGGCCGGTGGCGACAAACGCACGCAAGCCAAGGACATCGAAGAGGCAATTGCGCTGGCCGCAGGATGGGGAGAGAAGGCATGACGACAGTCACCAAGCCGTTCGACAGCGCTCAATATCTTCAGACGGAAGAGGATATTGCCGCCTATCTGGAAGCCGCTTTCGAGGATGGTGATCCGGCGCTCGTCGCCCACGCGCTCGGCGTGATTGCCCGTGCGCAGGGAATGACCAAGCTTGCCCGCGATACCGGCCTTGGCCGACAAAACCTTTACGTGGCGTTGTCCGAGGGCGGCAATCCGACCCTGGCGAGCTTCATGGCCATCACCAAGGCGCTCGGGCTGGCGGTCCGGGTGGAGCCGATCAAGAGTGATGCGGCAGAGTGAGATGAGAGGGCGGGGCTGGTTGGTGCTATATCGGCCGTTCGCCTTATCCGGCCTGAGGTCCCCGCCTGCGCGAGGATGACGGTTTTATATATATGAAACAGATAGATGGCGTAAATATCGGGCTGGAGGCGTCGTTCGTCCGAGCTGGTCGTCACCAGTCTACGCGCCGCCCGACGGGTTGAGGTCGGCGAGCGCCAGTTTGCGCAGCAGGGCTTCCAGGGTGGCGCGTTCGTCCGGCGTCAGCGCCGCCAGCACGGCGCTTTCGAAGGCCATGTCCTGACGAAAGGCGCGCTCGACGATGGCGGCGCCGTCGGCGGTGAGTTCGACCAGCGTGCTGCGGTTGTCGTCGGGGTCGGGCAGGCGGGCGATGTAGCCGGCTTTTTCCAGCCGGGCGAGGCGGGCGGTGAGGCCGCCGGAGGAGATCATCAGCCAGCGGTAGAGTTCGGTCGGCCGGAGGCGATAGGGCGGGCCGGATCGCCTGAGCGTGGCGAGCACGTCGAACTCGCCGCTGTCGAGGCCGTGCGACCTGAAGATCGCCTCGATCGGCGGCCGCAGGCTGAGGGTGATCCAGCGCATGCGGCCGATGATCGCCATGCCCAGCGTGTCGAGATCGGGCAACTCGGCCGCCCATTGGGCGCGCCGGAGATCGACGCCGTCCTCAGCCTCGTCTATTTGTCTTGACATCAAGACACCTCCTGTTATCTTGATATCAAGATAAAGCCGGCGATGGAGACAGGCAATGACCAAGATCAACCGGTCGACTCTTTCCAAGGCCGCGGTGTGCGTGACCTGCGGCACGCAATATCCCGAGCATGCCGGAGAGGCGCCGGACTGCCCGGTCTGCAGCGATGAGCGGCAATATGTCGGCTGGGGCGGCCAGCGCTGGACGACGTCGGCGGAGATCGCCTCGACGCACGCCATCCGCTTTGAGGACTGCGCCGGTATCCTGACGATGGCCCTCGAGCCGTCGTTTGCCATCGGCCAGCGCGCCATGCTGATCTCCGGCGAGGGCGGGCTGGTGATGTGGGAATGCCTGCCCACCGTCACCGACGCCGCTGTCGAACGGATCGCCGCGCTGGGCGGCGTTCAGGCGATCGCCATCTCGCACCCGCACTTCTACGCGGCGATGCACGAGTGGAGCGCGGCGCTCGGCGGCGTGCCGATCTATCTGCACGAGGCGGATCAGGACTGGGTGCAGGTCGACAGCCCCTTCCTGCGCTTTTGGAGCGGCGACCGTTTCGCGCTGTCCGACAGG
>JAGSYU010000233.1 GCA_018262575.1 Pseudomonadota bacterium
GAACTCTGTTGGTTCCTTATTAAGTCAAATCGCTTGACTTATTCGTGGGCGAAATATCAACTGCTGTCAAGATGGATTTGGGCATGAACGAACAGCGGTTGATCCGAGCCAAGAGTGGCGCCAATCAGGAGGGCACCGGTGCCCACAACCGGCGCGTTATCATCGACGCGCTCCGGGTGAATGGCGCTTTGTCGCGTGCCGATCTTGCCCGGGCCACTGGGCTCACCAAGCAGGCGGTTTCCAATCTCGTCGAGACGCTGGAGAACGAAGGCCTCGTCGCGTCCGAGGATCTGGTGCGCAAGGGCCGGGGGCAGCCGTCGACGCCCTATCGCCTCGTGGCGGGCGGCGCCTATTCCATCGGTCTGCAGATCGACCGACACATCAGCCGCGCCATCGTCGTCGATCTCGTCGGCAACATTCTGGCGCGCGCCACCGCCAAGGTGCCGCCGCGTGCCCCCGAAGAGGGCGTCAAGGTGTTGCTCGACCTTCTCGCCGACGTGCGGACGGAATTTGCTGCCGGGCGGCCGGACGCCGAGGCGCGCATCGCCGGCATCGGCGTTGCCATGCCGGGCCCGTTCGGCGTCGAGATCGCCGACGACAGCCTATGGCTGATGCAGGCCTGGCAGAGCTTTCCGCTGGTCGCCCGGCTCGCCGCCGGCACCGGCCTTGCCGTCAGCCTGCAAAACGACGCTGCTGCCTGCGCCACCGCCGAGCGCATGGTGGGCGCTGCCAACGGTCTCGACCACGCCGTCTGCATCTACGTCGGCTACGGCATCGGTGCCGGGCTGATCCTTGGCGGCGAACTCTATAGCGGCGCCAACGGCAACGCCGGGGAAATCGGCATGGTGCTGTTCGGCGGGCCGGATCATCTGGTGCCGCTCGAGCACCGTGCGTCCATTGCTTCGCTCTACGCGCTGGTTGGCATCGATCCGGCCGACCCCGAGCAGTTTGACAAGCTGGAGACTCTCGTCTCGGCGGGCGATCGACGCGTCGCCGACTGGATCGATCGGGCCGGGCACGACCTCAGGCTCGCCGTCCATACCGCCGAGACCCTGTTTGACCCGCAGACGGTCATCCTGTCGAGCGGCGTGCCCGGGTCGCTGATGCCGGCGCTCATTGCGGCCATCGAGCCGCTGCGTCCGTCGCTGGTGCCGACGGCCGGCCGAACCGTTCCTCGCGTGCGGCTCGGCATGACCAACCCATGGGCGGTGGCGATCGGTGCCGCCGCCGATCCCATCCGCCGCGCCTTCGACCCCAGCTTCTCGGCGATCCTGAAGCGTCAGGGAGAATGATCAGGCTCCGGGTCAACAAAATTCCTGACAGTGAATTGTCATCCCCTGCGGTTTGCCGCTAATCTTTCAGTGTCGCGGGCAAAGAGAAAAACCGGCCCGTTGCACTTCCAGGGGAATTAAGCACCATGACCAACCGGATCACCCGCGGCATCGTCGCCGCCACGCTGCTCGCTGCTTCGCTCGTTGCCGCCGAGGCGCAGGAGACGCTGAAGATTGGCACCGAGGGCGCCTATCCGCCCTTCAACTACGTGGATACCGACGGCTCCATCAAGGGCTTCGACGTCGAGATCGGCCTCGCCCTCTGCGAGAAGATGAAGGTCAAGTGCGAGGTGGTGGCGCAGGACTGGGACGGCATCATCCCGGCGCTGCTCGCCAAGAAATACGACATGATCATCGCCTCGATGTTCATCACCGAGGAGCGCAAGAAGGTCGTCGACTTCACCAAGCCCTATTACAAGGCGGCGATGACCCACGTCGTTCCCAAGGACAGCGCCATCACGGAGTTCTCCGACGCGGCGCTCTCCGGCAAGATCATCGGCGCGCAGGCCGGCACCACGCAGGCCGAGTATATCGAAAAGACCTATCCGAGCGCCACGCTGAAAACCTATCCGACCCAGGACGAGGCCAACCTCGATCTCGCCGCCGGCCGACTCGATCTGCAGGTTGGCGACTTCCTGCCGATGTTCGACTGGGTGAGCAAGGAGGCCGGCGCCTGCTGCAAAATGATCGGCGAGCCGATCACCGATCCCGCCTTCGTCGGCGAGGGCGTCGGCATCGCGGTCCGCAAGGAGGACGGCGCGCTCAAGGTAGCCCTCGACAAGGCGATCGACGAGGTGGTTGCCGACGGCACCTACAAGACGATCAACGACAAGTATTTCAAGATCAACCTCTACTCACTGAAATGAGGTTTGGGCAGGGCGATCGCGCCCTGCCTTCACCTGATCTGCGCCGGCCGGACCGCTTTCCGGCCGGCATCCGTCTTCACACGAAGGACAATGCCCCTTCCGGTTGTTGCGCCTTGATGGATGGTTCGTCTATGAAAGCGCTTTCCATCAAGGTGTCCGAATGGCCAGCTCTCTTCCCGTCTATCGCTTCGATTCCTTCATTGTCCGCACGCCGTCGTCCTCGGTGGTCAACGGCTTGCGCGCCGACGATCGCGGCAACCCGACCCATGCGGGCGTTCTCGCCGAACATGCCGCCTATATTCACGCCGTGAGTCTTGCCGGCGTCGAGGTGACGGTGCTGCCGCCGCTCGAAGCCTTCCCCGATTCCATCTTCGTCGAGGACCCGGCGCTGGTGTTCCCGGAAGGCGCCATCCTGCTCAGGCCGGGCGCGGCGACACGCGCTGGTGAGACGGCTGAGATTGCGCCGGTGCTGAAGCGCCTGTTCTCGACGGTGCTCGACCTGCCGCGCGGCTTCGCCGATGGCGGCGACGTGCTGACCACCCAGCGAGCCGTGATGATCGGCCTGTCCGCCCGCACCAATCGCGAAGGCGCCGAGGCGCTGATCGAATGCCTCGCCAAGCTCGGCCGCAAAGGCGAAATCGTCGAGACGCCCAAGGATGTGCTGCATTTCAAGACCGACTGCTCGCTCCTCGACGAGGAAACGGTGCTGACCACCGAACGGCTCGAGCGCTCGGGCGTGTTCAAGGGTTTCAAGACGCTTCTGGTGCCGGCCGGCGAAGAAGCCGCCGCCAATGCGCTGCGTGTCAACGACGTGGTCTTCGTCGGTTCCGACTATCCGCGCACCGCCGAGCTGCTGGCCGCGCGGGGCTACAAGGTGGTACCGCTCAAGACGACCGAGATTGGCAAGATCGACGCCGGTCTGTCCTGCATGTCGCTGCGCTGGCGGCGCGGCTGAGGCGCGTACCAATCAATTGATGTCAAAGAAAAGGGGAACGTCCCAAATGTCGAACATCGTTATCAAAGTGGCGCTGGCGATTGCCTTTGCCTCGTCGACCGTCCTGCCGGTATTGGCGGAGGACGTGCTGAGGGTTGGCATGACGCCGGAGCCCTATCTGCCGTTCGGCCAGGTCAATGCCGCCGGCGAGTGGGAAGGCATCGAGGCCGACATCACTCATGTCCTCTGTGAGCGCATGCAGGTGAAGTGCGAGATTTCCGCCATGGCCTTTGACGGCCTGCTGCCGGCGCTCAAGGAGAACAAGCTCGACGTGGTGGTTGGGGCCTTCTCGATCACCGACGAGCGCAAGGAAACGGTCGACTTCAGCGCCTCCTACTACACCGAAGGCACGTCGCTGGTCGGCCCGAAGGCCGAGAGCGTCAGCATCGGCACGGCCGATGCGCCGGACGGCGGCAAGATCCTCGATCCCAAGGCGCTCGAGGGCAAGATCGTCGGTGTGCAGGCGTCGACCGTGCAGCACCAGTACATGACCAAGTATTATCCTGATATCGAGGTGAAGGCCTACGACACGGCCGACAACTCGATGGCCGACCTCGCCGCCGGCCGCATCGACTTCGTGCTGTCGCCTGACCTGTACGTCCACACTTTCCTGGCAACGCCGCAGGGCGCCGACTTCGACGTCAAGGCCGCCGCGCCGAACAACAAGGTGCTGGGCGAGGGCGTCGGCTACGTGGTCAAGAAGGGCGACGCGGTGACGCTGAAGAAGGTCGATGATGCGCTGGCTTCGATCAAGGCCGATGGCACGCTCGACAAGAGCATCGCCAAGTGGGTCGACGGCAAGAAGTAAGCTTTCACCGCCGCCGTTCCGTGATGGAGTCGGCGGCGGTTTTTCCTTCCGGATGGCGCAATGGACGGCACTCTCTCACTGCTCAGTTGGGGCGACACGGGCTGGAGCGACGATCTCTTCTGGGGCATCGTCACCACGCTCAAGGTGTCGGTGTCGGCCTATCTGATCGCGCTGGTCTTCGGCGCGGTCTGC
>JAGSYU010000107.1 GCA_018262575.1 Pseudomonadota bacterium
TTCTCCGCCGCCGCGATGCCGACGCTTTCGATCGCTACTGTGACCATCTGCTCGTCGTCGACCACGACGACATCGAGATCCGGCCGTTCCGCCGGCCGCGGCCGCGCATCGTCGGCACCTACCGTCTCCTGCGGCAGAAGGTGGCAGAGCGTCACGGCGGTTTCTACACTGCCGGCGAATTTGCCCTCCAACCGCTTCTCGCCCGCCATGCGGGCCTCGAGTTCCTCGAACTCGGCCGCTCCTGCGTCATGAAGCCCTATCGAAGCAAGCGCACCGTCGAATTGCTGTGGCAGGGCATCTGGGCCTACGTGCTCAACCACGGTATCGATGCCATGATCGGCTGCGCCTCCTTCGAAGGCACCGATCCCGACGCTCTCGCCCTGCCGCTGTCGTTCCTGCACCACCACGCCTCGGCCGACGGCGATTGGTGGGTGGAGGCGCGACCGGAGCGGGCCGTCACCATGAACCGGCTGCCGATCGAGGCCGTGGACATGCGCGCGGCGCTGACCGGTATGCCGCCGCTCATCAAGGGCTATCTTCGTCTTGGCGCCATGGTCGGCCGCGGTGCCGTCGTCGACCGTCCGTTCGGCACCACCGATGTGATGATCGTGCTGCCGGTCGATCGCATCTCCGAGCGATATGTCCGCTACTACGGCGCCGATGCGAGCCGCTACGCGGCCTGATCCTCGCCATCCCTGAACACAAGGCGCGAGTAGCCGACGTAGTTCATCACCATGCCGACGCCGGTGCCCGCTGCCACGGCGATGGCGGGCCGGAGGCCGGGCATCGCGGCGAGCGCCCCGGCAAAGACCAGATAGTTGGCGGCGATCGAAACGAGCGACATGGCGACGTAGCGCACCCGGCGGCCCGGCATGGCGGCACGCCGATCCCTCCAGGTGAGGTTGCGGTTGATGGTGTAGGTGACGGCAATGGCAACGGCCACTGCGACCACACGGCCGGCATAGGGGCTGATGCCCAGGCCGGCGAGCGCCTCGGTCAGCCCGGCATCGACGAGAAAACCAGTGAAGCCGGCCAGCGCAAAGCCGCCGAGCCGCCTGAGGGCGGACGCCATCTCAGCCGGCTCTACGTTGGTCGGCCCGGTCACTCAGCCGGCGCACGAGATCGCGTAGCGCCGCCAGATTTGCCGCCGTTTCGGTCCCGGCCGCGTCCTCCGGCCGCCGCAGCGCCGGAATGGACAGATAGAGGATGCGCTTCTGCTCGACGCGGGCGCGGGCGAGGCTGTCGAGCACGAGACCGGCGGTGGCCAGCAGCGCGGCGAGGGTCATCAACCCGGTGGACAGCACCGCCGTCGGCAGGCGCGGTACCAGGCCGGTCTCAAAGTATGTCGCGAGAAGCGGCAGGGCGAGGACGACCGACGCGGCGGCGAACAGGCCCGAGAGCACCCCGAAGAACAGGCTCGGTCGCGTTTCCTTCACCAGCATGGCGAACATCATCAGGATGCGGAACCCGTCGCGGAAGGTGCGCAGCTTGGATGGCGCCCCCTCGACACGACGGCCGTAGTCGAGCGGCAGCTCGACGGTGGGAATGTGCAGCTGCCCCGCATGCACCGCCATCTCCGTCTCGATCTCGAAACCGTGCGACACGGCCGGGAAACTCTTGACGAAGCGTCGTGTGAAGGCGCGGTAGCCGGAGAAGACGTCGGTAAAGTCGGGGCCGAACAGCCGCCGATAGAGAGCATTGAACAGCCGGTTGCCGAGAGCGTGACCGGAACGGCCGGCGTCGATGGTGACGTTGCGGCGGACACCGACCGCCATGTCGGCGTGCTCGGTGACCAGCGCCCGCACGAGGTCGACGGCATCGCGTGGGTCATAGGTGCCGTCGCCGTCGGCCATGACGTAGACGTCGGCGTCGACGTCGGCGAACATGCGCCTGACAACGTGGCCCTTACCCTGGCGTCCCTCGCGGATCACTTCGGCACCGGCGACGCGCGCCTCAATGGCGGTCCGGTCGGAAGAATTGTTGTCGAAGACGCAGATACGCGCCTCTGGCATCGCCGTCCGGAAGCCACGCACCACGGCGCCGATCGTTGCCCCCTCGTTGTAACAGGGCAGCAGCACCGCGATATCGAGGCCCGGAAAGGCGGGGGTGGTGTCGGTTGCAATCTCGCTTGCGGTCATGGATCCACCCGGGGGATGCGGACCGCGGTCGGCGGTGCGTCGCCTTTACCATTTATCCATCGTGTTAAGGCAAGGCTAACGACGCTTAGCGTGTGCCCGGCTTTCCCACGTCCTGTCGTCGGCTTTGGTCAATGAATTCCAAACAAGGCGCCCTCAGCGCCGCTCTCTCCGGTCTTGGTCTGCGTGCTCGTGTCGTCTTTGCCGCCGCGCTGGGGCTGCTGGTCGTTGGGCTCGTCGCCGTCAACCGGCTCGCCAATCTCGGCCCTGACTGGGGCGACCCCGACTCGATGATGCGCCTGGTCGAGGTCCGCGATCTTCTTTCTGGCCAGGGATGGTTCGACCTTACCCAGTATCGCCTCGATCCGCCGGGTGGCGTGCTGATGCATTGGTCGCGTCTCGTCGACGTGCCGATCGTGGGACTGATTTTCGCGGCCAACCCGTTCGTCGGCCGCGCCGGTGCCGAGCTGTTCGCCGCCAACCTGTGGCCAGTGCTGTTGGTGATTCCCTTCGCCTTCGCCCTGGCCTCGGTGGCCGGCCGCTTCGGTGGCGACATCGCCCGTCTCGTCACGCTCCTGATGATCTTTCTGTCGCCGCCGGTGAAGGGCATTTTCCTGCCCGGCGATCTCGATCATCACAACATCCAGGCCGTACTGCTTGCCTGTGTGCTGATGGGGCTGGTCCGGGCCGATGGCGCTCGCCGCTGGCCGCTTGCCGCCGGCCTGGCGGCGGCCATCAGCCTCGCCGTCGGCCTGGAGACGCTGCTGGCCATCCTGCTGGCCATCCTCGGCCTTGCCATCGCCTGGACCATCGACGCCGACCGGTGGCGTCGTGGCCTGATGCTGTTCAACACTGCGCTGATCGCCGGCACGCTGTTCACCGCCGCGGTGACCATCCCGCCGTCGCTCTGGCTGGTGCCGGCCTGCGACGCACTGTCCTTTGCCTATTTGACGCCTGTGCTGTTTGGCGGCGGCGCCGTCATTGCCCTGGCCGCTGTGTTGCGCGGCCACGGCGATGGCTTGCCCGGCCTTCTGATGCGCGGCGGCGCGCTGGTCGCCGTTGCGTCGCTCCTGGTCACGGTTGCCGCCATTCTGTTCCCGACCTGCCTCGCCGGGCCCTATGGCGATGTCGATCCGGCCATCCGGCCGATCTGGCTCGATCGCGTCGCCGAGGCGCAAGGCCTCATCGCCACGCTCGAGGGGCGGCCGGGACTGGTGCCGCCGCTCTATCTCGCGCCGCTTGCCGCCTTCGTGCTGGGGGCACTGGCGCTCCGTCGCATGCCGGCCGCCGACCGGCCGGCCTTTGCCATCGTTCTGTCCATCCTCGGCGGCTCCGTGCTGCTTGGGGCGGTGCAATTGCGCGCACTGGTCGGCGCCCAGATCGTCGCTTCGGCGGCCGTTGGCGTCGTTGTCGCCTTGGCCGTCAGAGCGACTGCCGGACGCGATGACGCGCGCTCGGTCGCGCGGCGCTGGAGCTGGCTTGTGGCCGTGCCGATGCTGTGGATGCTGGCCGTCATGGCGGCCAACCGCCTCTCCGACCGGCCGGACCTTGACGCGGTGAACGCGGCGACCATGACCGAGTGTCGCGCCTTTTTCGGCGATGTGCTGGGCAACCGCACGCCAGGTCTCGTCGTCGCCACCTCGAACTTCGGCGCCTTCCTGCTCAAGGCGACGCCGCACGCTGTGCTGGCCGCTCCCTATCACCGGAACGCCCACGGCATCCTTGCTGTCGAGGCGGTCTTCACCGGCGCCGACCCGGAAGCCGCCTTCCGGGCGACCGGCGCCACCTATCTCGCTGCCTGTACGGGGGACGCCGAGCTTCGTCAGATGGCCGAGCGGGCACCGGCGGGGCTCGCCGCTCAACTGATCGAAGGTGTGCGGCCGACCTGGCTTGCCGAAGTCTCTTCCGGGCCGGCCGGCGTGATCCTTTCGGCACGACCATCCGGCCTCGACGTCACCGGTTCGCTGCCGGTGCTGCGCCTGCGTCCGTCGATCCGGGAATGACGCTGGTTAATCTGCGGTTAATCCGGCAGGGCGCAGCATGAGCCGGTCTTCGATGCCGGAACAGCTCAATGTCCTTTCGCCTTGTCGTCCTTTTTCTCCTCGCCACCATCTTGCCGGCCGCCGCCGAGACGCCGGCCAAGCAGCTGTTTGGTGCCATGGATGAGCCGGCGCCGCTGGCCGCCCGCTCGATTGGTTCTTATGCGCGCGGCTGTCTTGCCGGCGCCCAACTCCTGCCGGTCAATGGCCCGGCCTGGCAGGTGATGCGTCTTTCCCGCAACCGCAACTGGGGCAATCCAGTGCTGGTCGACTTTCTCGAGCGCCTTGCAGCCAAGGCGCCGTCGGCCGGCTGGAACGGTCTTCTCGTCGGCGACATGTCGCAGCCGCGTGGTGGTCCGATGCCGTCGGGCCATGCCAGCCACCAGATTGGCCTCGACGCCGACATTTGGCTGACGCCGATGCCCAAGCGCGAGCTGACCTACGACGAACGCGAACGGGTGAGCGCCGTGTCGATGCTGGCCCCCAACACACTCAGCGTCGATCCCAAGAAGTTCTCGAATCGGCAGTTCAACATCATTCGCCTGGCGGCAAAGCAGCCGGAGGTGGAACGCATCTTTGTCAACCGTGCCATCAAGAAGGCACTCTGCGAACGGGCGAGCGGCGACCGCGCGTGGCTGTCCAAGGTGCGTCCCTGGTGGGGCCACGACTTTCACTTTCACGTCCGCATCGCCTGCCCGAGGAACTCGCCAACCTGCCGGCCGCAGGCCGAGCCGTCGTCGGGCGACGGCTGCGGCACCGAACTCCAGAGCTGGTACGCGCCGCCGCCGCCCAAGCCGGCGAAGCCGTCAAAGCCCAAGCCGCCACCGCCCGAGATCACCTTGAAGGACCTGCCGCCGGAATGCTCCCAGGTCCTGGTCGCGAAATGAAAGAAAGGCTGCGGTGTTTCGCAGCCTCTCCTGTCTCGTCTGGCGGTTAGCCCCGCAAGGTTGCCCCAGTCGCCTTCTGTACCGACGCGATGATCGCCTTCGACACCTTGTCGATGTCCTCGTCGGTCAGAGTGCGGTCGATCGGCACCAGCGTGACGGCGATCGCCACCGACTTCTGGCCGGCCGCCATGTGCTCGCCTCGGTAGACGTCGAACACGTCGACGCCGCCGATCAGCTTCTTGTCGGCGCCCTGTACCGCCTTGACGATCTTTGCCACCTCGACGCCGTCGTCAACGACGAAGGCGAAGTCGCGGCTGACCGGCATGAAGGCGGAGAGTGCCAGCGCCGGCTTGCTGCGGCCAGCCTTCAGCTTGGCGACCGGAATCCGATCGAGGAATACCTCGGCGGAGACGATCGGGCCTTCGGTATCGAGCGCTTCAACGACGGCCGGGTGCAACTCGCCGAAATGGGCGAGCACAGTCTGCGGCCCAAGCTGGATGCTGCCCGAGCGACCGGGATGGAACCAGCTCGGCGCGGAGCGGACGATCTGAACGCGCGAGACATCGACGCCGAGGGCGTCGAGCAGCGCCAGCGCGTCGGCCTTGGCGTCGAAGGCGGTCACCGCGGCGGCCGAGCCGGCCCAGTGGCGGCCTGCACCAGCAAGGCCTGCGCTGCCCTCGCGCACGGCAGTGGCGACGATTGACTGGTCCTCTGGCCGGTCACCAGCGAACACCTGTCCCACCTCGAACAGCGAGAGATCGGCAAGTCCGCGGTCGGCGTTGCGCTTGACAGCGGCGACAAGCCCCGGAATCAGGCTCGGCCGCATGTCGCTCATATCGGAGGAAATCGGGTTGGCGAGCTCCAGCTCGGGTGCCCCACCACCGAACAGCTCGGCGACCGGTTTGGCAACGAAGGACCAGGTCACCGCCTCCACCAGGCCACGTGCCGCCAGCGCCCGCTTGGCGCGACGAGTGCGGATCTGCAAGGGTGCCAGGACCTTCTGGGATACCGAGGCGATGCGCGGCAGCGCCGTCGCCTTCACCTGGTCGAGGCCGACAATGCGCACCACCTCCTCGACGAGGTCAGCCTTGCCGTAGACGTCCGGCCGCCAGGGCGGAACGGCGACCGAACGGCTCGCGCCGCTACCTGCCGCCGAGAAGCCGAGCTTTTCAAGCGTGCCGGTGATGGTGTCGGCTGGAAGATCGAGGCCGGAGAGGCGCTTTACCTCGGACAGCGGGAAGTCGATCACCTTGTTCAGGAGAGGTTCTCGGCCAGCCACCACCAAGTCGGAAGCCTCGCCGCCACACAGGTCGAGCACCATCTGTGTCGCGAGCTCGAGGCCGGCGATGACGAAGCCGGGGTCGATGCCGCGCTCGAAGCGGAAGCGGGCGTCGGAATTGAGCCCCAGCCGCCGGCCGGTACGCGCGGTGCGGCCGGGATCGAAATAGGCGCTTTCGATGAACACCGAGGTGGTGGCCTCGGTCGAGCCGGTGGTCTCGCCGCCCATGACGCCACCAAGGCCGAGCACGGCTGCGTCATCGGCAATGACGCAGATGCTGTCGTCGACCGCATAGGTCTTGCCGTCGAGTGCCAGCAGGCTTTCGCCCGATTTGCCGAGGCGGGCTGAGATCGTGCCGGTCAGCTTGTCGGCGTCGTAGACGTGCAGCGGCCGTCCCCGGTCGAAAGTCAGGTAGTTGGTGATGTCGACCAGTGCCGAGATCGGCCGGAGGCCGATCGCCTTGAGTCGGTCCTGTAGCCACTTCGGTGACGGCCCGTTCTTGATCCCGCGGACCACGCGACCGGCGAACACCGGGCAGGGCGTATCATCGCCCTCGAATGTCAGCGCGATCGGCACCGGCGAGGGGAAGGTGCCGGCAACCGGCGTCAGCGGATCGGGCTTCAGCTTGCCAAGGCCGCGCGCCGCCAGATCGCGGGCGATGCCGCGCACGCCAAGACAGTCCGGCCGGTTGGGGGTGATGGAAATATCGATCACCGGGTCGGCGCCGCCGCGGTAGTCGGCGAACGACACGCCGACGGGCGCGTCCTCGGGCAATTCGATGATGCCGTTATGCTCGTCGGACAGGCCGAGTTCGCGCTCCGAGCACATCATGCCGCGGCTCTCGATGCCCCGAATGGTGCCCACTTCCAGCACGGCGCCGGTGGCCGGGATGACGACGCCGGGCAGGGCGAATACACCCTTGAGACCGGCCCGCGCGTTGGGGGCGCCACACACCACCTGCACCGGACCTTTGCCGGCGTCGACGGAGAGCAGCTTCAGCTTGTCGGCATTGGGATGCTTGTCGGCAGTAACGATCTTCGCCACCACGAAGGGCTTGAACGGCGCCGACGGGTCGGAGACCTCCTCCACCTCAAGGCCCACCATGGTGAGCGCTTCGACGACCTCGTCGAGCGAGGCGTCGGTGTCGAGATGATCTTTCAGCCAGCTGAGGGTGAACTTCATTTTGGCAAATCCGTGATCGGAAATTCTGAATGGCTTGGCCCGGCGTGCGGACGGATGAACATCGCGGCAAGTGCTGCCGGCGTCACCCCGTCAGCCCGCCGTACAGGCTCGGCAAGTCGAGCGGCCGGAAGCCGTAGTGCTTCAGCCAGCGGGCGTCGGCGTCGAAGAAGGCGCGCAGGTCGGGCATGCCGTATTTCAACATGGCGATGCGGTCGATGCCCATGCCGAAGGCAAAGCCCTGGTAGACGTCGGGGTCGAGGCCGGCGGCGCGGATGACGTTGGGATGCACCATGCCGCAGCCGAGGATTTCCAGCCAATCGTCGCCCTCGCCGATACGGATCTCCGAACCGGAGCGCCGGCAGCCGACGTCGACTTCCATCGATGGCTCGGTGAACGGGAAGAAGGACGGGCGGAAGCGCGTCTTCACCTCGTCGACCTCGAAGAAGGCCTTCAGGAACTCCTCGAGCACCCATTTGAGGTGGCCGAAGTGGGTCGTCTCGTCGATGACGAGGCCTTCCACCTGATGGAACATCGGCGTGTGGGTGGCGTCGCTGTCGCAGCGATAGGTGCGGCCGGGCGCGATGATGCGGATCGGTGGCCGCTGCTTTTCCATCGTGCGCACCTGCACCGGCGAGGTGTGGGTGCGCAGCAAGAGGCGCGAGCCGTCTTCCTTCGGCTTCAGGAAGAAGGTGTCGTGCATCTCGCGCGCCGGGTGGTCCGGCGGGAAGTTGAGAGCGGTGAAATTATAGTGGTCGGTCTCGATGTCCGGCCCTTCGGCGACGGCAAATCCCATGTCGGCGAAGATGGCGGTGATCTCGTCGATCACCTGGCTCACCGGGTGGATGCGTCCCTCGGCAAGCGGCCCTGGGCGGACCGGCAGTGACACGTCCACCGTCTCGCGGGCGAGGCGGGCGTCGAGGGCCGAAGCCTTCAGGATGCCCTTGCGGTCGGCGATGGAAAGGCCCACCCGGTCCTTCAGCGCGTTGATCGCCGCGCCACGCGTTCGGCGGTCGTCCGGATTCATGGCGCCGAGCGTCTTGAGTAGTGCCGACACCGATCCCTGCTTGCCAAGGGTCGCGACGCGGACGCTTTCAAGGGTGGCTTCGTCGCTGGCGGCGTGGATGTCGTCGAGAATGGAGGCTTCGAGCTGTTCGATGTCGGTCATGACGCATGTCCTGGCGGATCTGGTGGCAGGCTTCTAGAGCGTTTCGTCTGTCATGGAAACGCCGAAACGCCCTATCTATTTGTTCCGACGCATTTACGGGCGGAAACCGCTTCGCGCTTTTTCTTCAATTGCCGTCGTCGGTCTGGCGGGGCGCCCGTCTGGAAACGAAAAGAGCGGCGCACCAATCGGCGCGCCGCTCTCGGTATATCGGGGCGGCCGATCGGTGATCGGCCCCGCACTGCCTACCTTCAGGCGGCAGCCTGGGCCTTCTCGACGATGGCCTTAAACGACGCCGGCTCGCTGATGGCGAGGTCGGACAGCACCTTGCGGTCGATGGCGATCCCGGCCTTGGCCATGAGATCGATGAAGCGAGCATACGTCAGCTCGCCACCGGTGACGTCACGGACGGCGGCATTGATGCGCTGGATCCAGAGAGCGCGGAAGTTGCGCTTCTTGGCCCGGCGGTCGCGCGTCGCATATTGCATCGCCCGATCGACAGCCGCCTTGGCGGTCTTGATGGTATTCTTGCGGCGGCCTCGGAAGCCCTTGGCGGCCTCGAGAACCTTCTTGTGCTTGGCATGGGACGTAACGCCCCGCTTGACGCGCGCCATAATTCAGTCTCCTCGATAGTGAGTGCCGTATGATCGCGCGGGATCAGGCGTAGGGCAGGAAGTTCTTCTTGATGATAATTTCATCCGGCTTGGACAGCACGGTCGTGCCGCGCGCCTTGCGAATGAACTTGGTGGTCCGCTTGATCATGCCATGGCGCTTGCCGGCCTGGGCGGACTTGATGTGGCCACTGGCCGTCACCTTGAAGCGCTTCTTGGCGCCCGACTTCGTCTTCATCTTGGGCATTTTGCTCGTTTCCGAGTGTTAGGAGATCCCTTTCGGGCTCTCGCTGGCCTGTCTGTTCCGGAAAACCCCGCGATCCGTCGCGGGAGACCCGCGACCCTGGACCGCGCTGTCCGGGGTTGTGAGCTTCGACGGTCGCCACGGCATGCCCATGGACACGGAAAACCGTTTCCACGCCGGGCGACCTGAAGTGGCTGGGCTTCTAGCCGAAAAGAGGAGAAAGCGCAAGGCGCATCAACACTGCCCCATCGGCCAGACAAGCCAAAGGCTCCGGCATGGAGTTCCGGAGCCTTCGGTCAATCCGCTTGGCTATGGTCAGCGCGGAGCGAGCAGCATCACCATCTGGCGGCCTTCAAGGCGCGGCTCGCTCTCGACCTTGGCAACCGTGACGGTCTCGTCCTTCACCTGCTGCAGCAGCTTGAAGCCAATGTCTTGGTGAGCCATCTCGCGGCCGCGGAAGCGCAACGTCACCTTGACCTTGTCGCCCTCCTCGAAGAAGCGAAGCATGCTCTTCATCTTCACGGTATAATCGTTCGTGTCGATGTTGGGGCGAAGCTTGACTTCCTTGATCTCGACAATCTTCTGGTTCTTACGGGCTTCCGACGCCTTCTTCTGGGCCTCGAACTTGTATTTGCCGAAGTCCAGGATCTTGCAGACGGGAGGTGTCGCATTCGGGGAAATCTCGACGAGGTCGAGACCGGCCTCGGCGGCGGCGGTCAAAGCATCGGCGATCGCAACAACGCCGAGGTTTTCACCCTCCTCGCCGATCAACTGGACCTGAGGGACCCGGATTTCGCGATTGATGCGCGGACCTTCCTTGACGGGAGCGGTGGCTCGGAACGGACGACGAATGGCTGTCAACTCCTCTGAAGTTCTCGGAAACGGTCACCGCTGGGAATATGCTGTCGCCCGACCATGTCAAGGACCGTGATCGTCGAACCGATCGCATCTTCGAAACAGGAGGCGCCATCCACGGGTGGCCGGCCGTCCTCATAGCAGACCCCATCTTCCTGTGAAGCACGGACCCGCAAACTGGACAACGGCCTGAAAATCGTTGGAGACTGCGAAAAAGTCAAGGTCGCATGCGTCGATCGACAGGGAAATGGGCTAAAGAGGCGGCAGATTGCCTCGGACGCCGGCAACCAGCGGCGCATCGGCGACAATCAGGAGTGCGGAGTGCGATGACAGATCGGCCGATTAGCCTTGTCATGCCGGACGATGGTCGAACCATTCGCGGCCTTGTCGTCGATGGTGCCGGTCCGACGGTGGTCTGGCTCGGCGGCTTCCGCTCCGACATGACGGGCGCCAAGGCCGAGGCGGTGGCGGCCTGGGGGCGGTCGCGCGGCCGCAAGGTGGTCCGCTTCGACTATTCCGGCCACGGTAGCTCGGATGGCGCCTTCGAGGACGGCCGCATCGGCCGCTGGTTTGCCGAGGCGAAGGCGGTGATCGCCGCCGAGGCCGGGCCGGAGTTCGTCGTCGTCGGCTCGTCGATGGGCGGCTGGATGGCGCTGCTCCTGGCGCGTGATCACCCCCCGGGCCTCAAGGGCGCGGTGCTCGTCGCTCCCGCCCCCGACTTCAGCGAAAAGTTGTTCTATCCGGCCCTTCCAGCCGATGTGCGCGCCCGTGTCGACGCCGGTGAAACCATCGAGGTGCCCGGCGAATACGGCAGCCCAGCCTATCGCCTCGCCGCTGATTTCTTCCGCGACGGCGCCCGTCACAATCTTCTCGACGCGCCGCTGCGTCTCGGCGTGCCGGTGATCATCATCCAGGGCATGGCCGACACATCGGTCCCCTGGAGCCACGCGCAGCGCATCATCGATCGTCTCGTCGACGACGATGTGGTGCTGACGTTGGTCAAAGACGGCGACCACCGGCTGTCGCAACCGTCCGACATCGCCCTCATCCTTGATGCCGTTGGCCGCGTGACCGAACAATGAGGGCGCAAATCCGCGCGTCTACGCGTTTTTTCCAGCATGATCCCGAAGGTTTTTTGCGACTAAAGGATTACCTGGCGGCCCTCGCGTGATAGAAGGCCGCCATGGCAACGGTTTTCTCCTTTGAACCGGCGAGGTCGGACATGTCGGACATGAAGCTCGTTGTGGTCGGTGCCGGTGGACGCATGGGGCGGACGCTGGTGCGTGTCATCTCCGAGACGGCGGGCGTCACGGTGCACGCGGCCATCGAACGCGAGGGTAGCCCGCTGATTGGCGAGGACGCCGGCGCGCTGGCCGGCATCGGCGACATTGGCGTGCCGCTGACCTCGGATGCGCTCGCCGCCGTGGTTGGCGCCGATGGCATCCTCGACTTCACGACGCCAGCCTCAACGATCGAATTCGCCGAACTGGCCGCGCAGGCGCGCATCGTCCACGTCATCGGCACCACCGGCTGTTCTTCAGAGGATGAGGCGAAGATCGACGCCGCCGCCCGCCATGCGACGGTGGTCAAGTCCGGCAACATGAGTGTTGGCGTCAACCTCCTGGCCGTGCTGGTCGAGCGAGCTGCCCGGACGCTCGGGCCGGAGTTCGACATCGAGATTCTCGAGATGCATCATCGCCACAAGGTGGATGCGCCCTCGGGCACCGCCCTCCTGCTCGGCGAGGCGGCGGCGCGCGGCCGCGACGTCAACCTCGACGACTATGCCGTCCGCTCCCGCGATGGCTACACCGGCCCGCGTCCGCAGGGTGCCATCGGCTTTGCCACGCTGCGTGGCGGCTCGGTGGTTGGCGACCACACGGTCTATCTGGCCGGGGCCGGTGAACGGCTGGAGTTGAGGCACGTCGCAGAGGACCGGGTCCAGTTCGCCAAGGGAGCGGTGCGCGCCGCGCTCTGGGCACATGGCCGCAAGCCGGGCCGTTACGACATGGCCGATGTGCTTGGCCTCAACGATTGACAAAACCCCGGCCGTGCCTCCGGCAAGAGGCGGTGGTCGGCTGCTGAAAGCTCCGGGACCGACGATCGGTTCCGGTCCGTAATGAAACGATCAACTGGAGAAAAGCCCATGAGCCGCATTCTGGTCCTCGTCCGCCACGGCCAGTCCGAGTGGAACCTGCTCAACCTGTTCACCGGCTGGAAG
>JAGSYU010000108.1 GCA_018262575.1 Pseudomonadota bacterium
TGGCAACCAGCAGAAGGTCGTGCTGGCCAAGTGGCTGTTCGCCAATCCGGACGTGCTGATCCTCGACGAGCCGACGCGCGGCATCGACGTCGGCGCCAAATACGAGATCTACACCATCGTCAATGACCTCGTCGCCGCCGGCAAAGCGGTCATCTTCATCTCCTCGGAAATGCCGGAGCTGCTCGGCACCTGCGATCGCATCTACGTCATGAACGAAGGTGCCGTCGTCGCCGAAATGCCCGTCGCCGAGGCCAGCCAGGAAAACATCATGGGCGCCATCATGCGCTCGGGGGAGAAGGTTTGATGAATACGCCCACTGAAGCCTCCCAGACGGCGGCGCCGTCGCTTGCCGTCTTCCTCCGGCAGAACATGCGCGAATATGGCATCCTGATCGCGCTCGTGGTGATCATGGTGTTCTTCCAGATCATCACCGGCGGCGTGCTCTTCCGGCCGGTCAATCTGACCAATCTGGTGCTGCAGAACTCGTTCGTCGTCATCATGGCGCTCGGCATGCTGCTGGTGATCGTTGCCGGGCACATCGACCTGTCCGTCGGCTCCATCGTCGCCATTATCGGCGCCGTGGCGGCGGTGATGATGGTGAACTACAAGATCGATCCGTGGACGACGTCGCTCGTCTGCCTCATCCTCGGTGGGGTGATCGGTGCGGCGCAGGGCTATTGGGTGGCCTACCACCACATCCCCGCCTTCATCGTGACGCTGGCCGGCATGCTGATCTTCCGCGGCCTCACCCTCTGGCTGCTGGGTGGCATGAACATCGGCCCGTTCCCGAGCGAGTTCCAGAAGCTGTCCACCGGCTTCCTGCCCGACCTGTTCAACATGGGCAGCCTGCACTCGACCTCGATCATCCTGACCGTCGCCATTCCGGCGCTGTTGGTCTTCCTGTCCTGGCGCAGCCGCAAGCTCAACGAGTCGCATGGCATTGAGGTCGAGCCGTTCGCCTTCTTCCTCGCGCAGAATGCCGTGCTCGTCGCCGTGATGCTCTACCTTGGCTATCAGCTCAGCACCTACAAGGGCTTCCCGAACATCCTGGTGATCATGGGGGTGCTGATCGCTTTCTACACCTTCGTCACCACCCGGACGACCATCGGTCGCCGTGTCTACGCGCTCGGCGGCAATGAGAAGGCGACGCGGCTGTCCGGCATCAACACCGAACGCCTCAGCTTCTACACCTTCATCAACATGGGCGTTCTCGCCGGTTTCGCCGGCCTGATCGTCGCCGCCCGCCTCAACTCCTCGACGCCGAAGGCCGGTAACGGCTTTGAGCTCGACGTCATCGCCGCCTGCTTTATCGGCGGCGCCTCGACGACCGGTGGCGTCGGCAAGATCACCGGCGCGGTGGTCGGCGCCTTCATCATGGGCGTGCTGAACAACGGCATGTCGATCATGGGCCTCGGCATCGACTTCCAGCAGATGGTCAAGGGGCTGGTGCTACTCGCCGCCGTGGTGTTCGACCTCTACAACAAGCAGAAGAGCTGACGTTCGCTCTCGTCCTGCTGATCTTTGAACCGGGGCCACGTGGCCCCGGTTTCTTTTTGAAGGTCGATGAAAAAGGCCGCATCCAATGGATACGGCCCTTTCCCTGTCACAATGCCCGCGCCTCAGAAGCCAGCGAAGCGCCACTCGATGCGGTGGTGGTAGGTCTCGCCGGGGCGCAGCACCGCGCTCGGATAGGTTGGCTCGTTGGGAGCATTGGGGAAGGTCTGCGGCTCGAGCGCGAAACCGGCGTTCTTCAACTGCTCAGAGAAGGGAGCCTTGATGGCCGGCGTGAAATGCTCGCCGGTGTAGAGCTGAATGGCCGGCTCGGTGGTCCACACCTCGAGCGTACGACTGGTAACCGATTCGATGGCGCGGGCGCCGAGATGGAGTGCGCCGCGACCGGCATCGAGAACGAAGTTGTGGTCGTAGGGACCGGCGACCGGCCGTTTTTCGCGGAAGTCGAACCGCGTGCCGGCCACTTCGGCCAGCGGACCAACGGGAATGAGATCGGCGTCCACCGGCGTGTAGTGGCTGGCCGGGATCTGCATGAGATGGCCGAGGATGTCACCCTTGCCGAGAAGGTTCCAGTAGACGTGATGGGTCAGATTGATCACCGTCGGCTTGTTAGTGGTGGCGGTCATGTCCAGCGACAGCGTGTGACCGTCGAGGCCGTAGGCCGCCGTGACAGACAGTGCCCCCGGATAGCCCATGTCGCCGTCGGGCGAGTCGAGGCGGAACACCACCTGCCCGCCAGCTTTCTCACCCCTCCACGCCAGATGTCCGAAGCCGTTGACACCGCCGTGCAACTGCTTGGCCCCCTCGTTGGCCGGCAGGCGGTAGGTGGTCCCGTCGAGGGTGAAGCTGGCGCCGGCAATGCGGTTGGCATACCGGCCGCAGATGGTGCCGGCCCAGCCGTCGCCATCAGCGGCGCCAAGACGGCCGGACGAGCCGATGACCGTCTGCACCGGTCCACCGGTCGTCGTCGGAATGTAGAGCGCTACGAGTTGCGCGCCGGCCGGGCTGAAAATGGCCTTGAGGCCGTTGCCGCCGTCGAGCGTGATGAAGTCGTCAGCCGGATGTGTCATGCCTCTCTCCCCGCGCGCTCCTGAAGCGCCTTTTCAGTATTCGCCAATCTCGCTCAAGTTCACGAAAAACAAAAGGTTTTTTCGACGTTGACCTTTCGGCCGACTTCCAAGCTCGGCCGGTTGTGGCATAGTCGCACCAGCCTTTCGCAAACGTTGTTAAATTGTGATTCGCGGAGGGTGGTTGGCGGGTCTGTGAGGGTTTGATGACACGACGGATCGCAGTGAAACGGTCGCGCCAGGACGAGATTGTTCGCGAACTCGCCCACGAGATCGTCGGAGGTCGCCGACCGGAGGGCAGCCTGTTGCCATCCGACGCCGAGTTGATGGCGCGCTTCGGCGTGTCGCGAACCGTGCTCCGGGAGTCGCTGAAGACTCTGGCCGCCAAGGGCCTCATCCAACCGAAGACCCGCGTCGGTACACGTGTCGTCGAGCGAACGAGTTGGAACCTCCTCGACCCGGACATGCTGCGCTGGCACCTTGACTGCGGCATTGGCCTCGAACTGCTCGCCCACCTCTCGGACGTCCGCCTTGCCCTTGAACCGGTGGCGGCATCGCTCTCTGCGCAGAGAAGAGGCGAAGACGACATTGTCGAGCTGAACACCATCGTCGACCGCATGGAGGCGCCCGAAGCCTCTCCCGAAGCCTTCGCCGCTGCCGACCTCGACTTCCACCTCTCGATCGCCCGTCTCAGCGGCAACCCGTTCTTCCGCACGGCGTCGGCGCTGATTGAGGTGGCGCTTGCCGCCACCTTCGCCATCACGACGCCGGTCAATGATCCTGTCGCCAAGGCGGCCTCCTGCGCCGCCCACCGCCGCGTGGTGACAGCGATCGCTGCCGGTAACGGCGAGGCGGCGGCGGCGGCCATTGTCGAGACGATCCGCTCTGGCGCGGCGCGTGTCGCGGCGGCTGCCGGCCGCTGAGGCCGGCATTTTCAGCGGAATCACAACCTGCCGCAACGCCACGACATCCGAGAGTATCTGGCGAACTCAGGATCGCCGACGTGCTCTATCCTTTTGTTCACACGCAATTCCGGACGCAAAACCGGTTCCCAGTTTTGCTGGAATTGCTAGCAACCGCCGCTGGATCAGTGGCTATCGCGCGGCACGCGATCGACCACCTTCTGGTATTTCACCGCCATTTCCATGACGGCGCCGTCGGCGAGCTGGCCGACCGTCGCCCGATAGAGCTCCTGCCACGGCGTCTGGCTTTCCGGATAGACCGGCTGGAAGGCCGCGCGGCGACGCTCCCATTCCGCGGCGTCGACGAGCGCGTCGGCGGTGCCGGCGTTGAGGTCGACGCGGATGCGGTCGCCGCTCTCAAGCAGGCCGAGCCCACCGCCCACCGCCGCCTCAGGCGAGGCATTGAGGATGGAGGGCGAGCCGGAGGTGCCGGACTGCCGACCATCGCCCATGCACGGCAGGGTACTGATGCCGCGCCCGATGAGGGCAGCCGGCGGTTGCATGTTGACCACTTCGGCCGACCCCGGCCAGCCGACCGGCCCGGCATAACGGATGACCATAATAGTTTCCGCTGTGATGCCGAGGGATGGGTCCTCGATGCGGTGGTGGTAGTCCTCGGACCCGTCGAAGACCACCACCGGCCCCTCGAAGACGTTCTCCGACCCCGGCTTCGACAGGTAGCGGGACCGGAATTCCTCGGAGATCACCGACGTCTTCATGATGGCGGCGTCGAACAGATTGCCCTTCAACACGATGAAGCCGGCCTTCTCCTTCATCGGGGCGTCATAGGGCTTGATCACCTCGCCGTCCGGTACCGGGAACGGCGCCAGGTTGTCCGCCATCGTACGGCCGGTGACGGTCAGTGCGTCGCCGTGGAGGCGGCCGTGGTCGAGCAGCGCCTTCATCACCACCGGCACACCGCCGGCCCGATGGAAGCCTTCGGACAGATGGCTGCCGGCCGGCTGCATGTTGACCATCAGCGGCACGTCGTAACCGACCGTCTGCCAGTCCATCGGCGCAATCGGCACGCCGGCGTGGCGGGCGATGGCGACGATATGCGGCTGGGCGTTGGTGGAACCGCCGATCGCCGAGTTGACGACAATGGCATTCTCGATCGCCTGCCGCGTCAGGATCTTCGACGGCCTCAGGTCCTCCTCGACCATGGCGACGATGCGCTCGCCGGTGCGGTAGGCCATCTGCCCGCGCTCACGGTAGGGCGCGGGTATGGCGGCGTTGCCGGGCAAGCTCATGCCGAGCGCCTCGGCGAGGCAGTTCATGGTGGAGGCGGTGCCCATGGTGTTGCAATAGCCATCGGACGGCGCCGAGGCCGCCGCCGCCTCGATGAACTGTTCGTAGTCGATCTCGCCGGTGGCAAATTGCAACCGCTTCTCCCAGACGATGGTGCCGGAGCCGGCGAGCCGCCCGTCGTACCAGCCGTCGAGCATCGGCCCGCCGGAAAGCACGATGGCCGGCAGGTCGACGGTGGCGGCCGCCATGATCAGCGCTGGTGTCGTCTTGTCACAGCCGGTGGTCAGCACCACGCCGTCGAGCGGATAGCCGTGCAGGATCTCGACGAGGCCGAGATAGGCAAGGTTGCGGTCAAGCGCCGCCGTCGGCCGCCGACCGGTCTCCTGGATCGGGTGGACCGGAAACTCGAAGGCGATGCCGCCGGCTGCCCGAATGCCCTCGCGCACCCGCTCGGCGAGGCGCAGGTGGACGCGGTTGCACGGGGAGAGGTCGGACCCGGTCTGGGCAATGCCGATGATCGGCCGATCGGACCGCAGTTCTTCGAGGGTCAGACCGTAGTTGAGATAGCGCTCAAGATAGAGCGCCGTCATCGACGGATTGCCGGGATTGTCGAACCAAAGCTTATGGCGGCGTGGGCGGGACATCGGGCTTCCTCCCCCTGTCAGTGCGGTGCGTTCAGCCGATCGTGACGGCCGGCTCCGGCAGTCCGCGGAACGGGCCGTCGATCAGGTAGGTCTTGCCGGCCTCCGGCTCGGCGGCGCGCCGTTCGGCGCTATAGCCCTCGTAGGCAGAGGTGACGATGAGGCGGTTGAGCTGAGGGCCGACGAAGGCCGGACAGCTCACCTGCCGGGGCGGCAGCGAAATCGTCGTGACGAGATGACCGTCGGGGTCGTAGGCATCGACGGCGTGGCCACCCCAGCGCGCGTTCCACAGCAGGCCGGCAGCGTCGACGGTGGCGCCGTCGGGACCGCCGCCGCTCACCCGGCAGAACAGCTGCCGGTCGCCTTGGGGCAGGCCGGTCGCCGGATCAACGGCGATCCGGTAGATGACGTGGTCCAGCGTGTCGGAGAAATAGGCGGTGCGACCGTCGGGAGAAAAGGCGATGGCATTGGGAATGGTGAGGTCGTCGACGATCGGCCTGAGTTCGCCGGCACGATACCACCAGATGCGCCCAAACCCCGGCTCGAACCGCCAGCCCATGGTGGAAATCCACAGCGCGCCGGACGGATGAACGGCACCATCGTTGCTGCGCGTGCCGGGGCGTTTATCCCAGAAGGGGCAGAGTTCGGTCAGTGCGCCACTCTCGATGGACCGCAGATGCAGACCGGCGTCGCTGGCAATCAGATGCCGGTCATGATCGACGGTGGCGGCAACGGTGGCGTGAAAGGGCAGATCATGGATGCGAGGCGCTGGCTCGTCGAGCCCCATCTCCAGAAGTTTGCGCTCAAGGATGTCGAACCAGAACGCCCTGGCTCGTCCGGCGTGCCAACTCGGGCCCTCGCCGAGATGGCAGGCATGGTCGGACAGGACGGACACCTTGGTCATGTGCGCCTCCGCGTCGTGCCGGCATGGCTTTCCGGTCGATGGAGGCGACAATAGCCGCCCAGTCCTGCCTTGACCAGCCGGGGGCTATATAAGTCGGACAAATCGACAGGAGATCATCTCAACCGCCGATGGCGCACCGTTCACGGTCCAGCATCTCCGACGACGCCACGGCTTCGGGCAAGGAGGCCGGGCGGCCGAAATAATAGCCCTGGAAGCGCTGGCAACCAGCCGCCTTCATCAGCAGATACTGCTCCTCGGTCTCGACGCCCTCGGCCAGCACGCGGGTACCGAGCGCGCGGCCGAGCTCGGTGATCGCCGTGACGAAGGTCATGTCGATGTCGCTTGATCCGGCGGCGTGGACGTAGCTCTTGTCGATTTTCAGGCAATCGAAGTGGAACTTTCGCAAGTACTGCAACGAGGCGAAGCCCGAACCGAAATCGTCGAGAACGATCATCATGCCGGCCGCTCTCAGCCCTTCGAGATTGGCTCGCTCCACGGAGCCAAAATCAAGAAAGACCGTCTCGGTGATCTCGAGCACAAGGCGGGTGGCCGGCAGGCCAGCCGCCGCCAGCTCACCGGTGACAAAATCGGCAAAGCCCGGTTGCTTCAGCTGAACGGCCGATACGTTGATGCCAAACTGATAGCGTCCGTAGCGGGCAGCGTCGCGGATGACACGCCGGATCACCCATTCGCCGACTTCCTCGATCAACGTCGATTGCTCGGCGACGGAGATGAATTCGGACGGCGGAATGGTGCCGCGCAATGGGTGGTGCCAGCGGATCAACGCCTCGAAAGCCATCTGTTCGACGCCATCCTCGGCGACGATCGGCTGGTAGTGCATGTCGAGCTGGTTGAGGTAAATCGCGGCGCGCAGCTCCCGGGTCAACAGCCGGGTATAGCGGTCATCCACCAGCATGCGAGCGTTGTAGGACAGCACGCTGCCGCGCGCCTGCTTGGCCTTGTAGAGGGCGAGATCGGCGAGATTGACCAGTTCAAGGGCGATATGCGTATCGTCGGGCGCCATCGCGATGCCGGCCGTCGCCGACAGGCGCATGGTACGGCCGAGGATCTGCACCGGCTGACGCAGCCGGTCGAGCAGTATCTTCACCGCCTGCACCACCTCGCCGCGCGAGCCGCAGCCGGTGAGGAGCAGGGCAAACTCGTCGCCACCGAGCCGGCCGATAACCGCTGCCGGCAGTTGGTCCCGGCAGATGCGGACCAGTTGGGCCAGAGCCTCGTCGCCCGCCGCATGGCCGAACGTGTCGTTGAGTGCCTTCAGATGATCGAGATCGAGCATCACGTAGGCGTGCCGGGTATCACCAGTGGTCTGGACGCTCCGGCGCAGTTCGTCGAGAAAATCGGCGCGCGTCAGCGCCAGGGTGACGGGATCGACCCGTGCCGAACTTTCGGCCCGATCCTCGCCTTGCATCATGGCAAGACTCTTACGCATCAGCAGGAAGCCGATGACGATGATCAGCAGCAGCAGCAGGGTTTCGGACACCAGGCCGGCAAGCAGGCCGGATTGCCACGAAGGTGGCAGCGCGCCGTGGCGGGACGCCATCAGGGCCAATGCGAGGGCCAAGCAGGACGTCGCGAGCGCTCCAACGAGCAACGAAACGCGCCGACTGACGCTCAATGCGGTCTGCAGTTGTTTTCCGAGCGCCATCGTCCACCTTTCAACCCGGTGACCCTAACGGCGGCGTGTGAATTTTTTGCAAATCTCGACAACGACTTGCCTCGCCAGATCCGCAACGAGGAGCGGCAATCCAGCTGCAATGGACGTTATTCGTGCGGCAGGCAGACGAAAAGGCAAAAAGGTTCGGACAGCCCCACGGGAATGGGACTGTCCGCACTCGTGTTCCCCAATGTAAGGAGGGGGGCGTCAGGCGGCCTTGAGAGCGGCCTGATTGACCGAGGCGTCGGCGAGCTTCGTCAGGCTGCCATCGGTCGTTTCCTCTTCGATGAGGGTCTCCTGCAGCAGCTTGGCGGCTTGCTTATGACCGAGCAGCTCGGCCCAGCGGCGCAGGGTGCCGTAACGGGCGATCTCATAGTGTTCCACCGCCTGAGCGGCAGCGATCAGGCCGGCATCGATAGCCTCGGAGCCCTTGAATTCTTCAAGCACTTCCTCGCCTTCTTCGATGATGCCTTCGATCGCCGGGCAAGTCTTGCCACGGGCCGGCTTGCCGATAAGCTCGAACACCTGCTGCAGGCGCTCAACCTGAATTTCGGTTTCCTCGCGATGCTTCTCGAAGGCCGCCTTCAGTTCGGGCGACTGCGCCCCGCGAGCCATTTTCGGCAGCGCCTTCAGGATCTTGCGTTCGGCGTAATAGACATCCTTGAGCATGTCCTGGAAAAGATCGTCAAGCGATTTGGTCTTCATGGCTTCACCTCTACAGTGGAAGAAAGGTTACGCGCTTCAACCAGCAACGCTGCCAATTGTTCCCAACGGATTCCAGAAAGGTTCGCCGCGACGCTTCTTGTTTTTAGCCTGGAACAATCGACGGCTTCGGCGATTTCACTGCCTCCAACATCCGGAGGTCAAAAATGCCTTTTCCGTCTTCCTCTTCGCTCCCGATGTCTTTTGCATTCTGCTCGCGGGGCCACCGGCTGGATCACCGATTTTTCCGAAAAGCCGGCGCCACCGCCGCCCTGACACCTCCAACCGCGCGTGGGGCAGCATGGGTCGATGTCCTGGATCATCGCGGGTTGTCAAACATGCTGACATTCGATGACGGCATGGACGACTTCGGGCAGGACATCCTTCCCGACGCGGTGCAGCAAGCCCGGCAGGCTCAGAAATCGCGCCGGTCACCAACGGAGCGAAGACCGCGAGGTCCTAAGTGAAGGCGTTCTGCCGGACCGGTGGAAGGGCATCTGCCAAATCAGTTGGTGTCGCGGCTTTGCTGGAAATTCCGATTCCCACGCGCTTTGCCAGGTAATATGATCTTCAGGCGAGGTGCCTACGCTGTAGCTATCATGAGCTCAAACCACCTTCCCTCTTCCGATATACCACGGGACGAACGGCAGTCCGAGGATGACCTCGCCCCGTTGCAAACGGTCGCGCGACAGCTGATGGCCGCCATAGCCGCCGAGCCCGTGTCCGAGCGGTTGCGCGACTTGGCAATCGAACTCGGCCAAGCGCTGGACCGCAGCCAGAAGAGAGAATGACGCACGACTTCCCGACCACTCAACGACGTCGGGAGCCGATTGGCCTCAGCATTTACCGCCGCGCGAGGCGCGGCGGCTTGTTCGTTATCTTCACTTGCAAGATCCGTGGGAAGCCGGCTGCGTTACCGGCGGGCGGGTAGACCGGCTTCGTCCCGGGCCAGAAAGATTCGCGTCGTCTGGTCCATGTGATCGAACAGCCAGTCGGCCATGTCCTGCTCCTCGACGAGGATCTGCTCGAAGACGGCGAGCGCCGTCGTGTCCTCCAGCACAGTGGCCGTCGAGATCAATATCTTGTAGGCGGCAACCTCCATCTGTTCGAAGGTATAGCTCGCCATCGTGCTCTTCACGACTTCGTCGTCGGCAAACATGCCACTCATGGCTTGTCCGAGGGCGGTCGCCTTGCCCAGCGTGTCCTTCACCACAGAGGTACCGCTGTCGCGGCCCTCTAGCAGTTTCTCAAGGGCGCCGGCCTGCCGCTCGGTCTCCGTCACGTGCTGCTCCATGCGGGCACACAGAACCGGATAGTCCTTGAGGCGCGACAGCATGCTGCGCATCATCGTGAGGGCCTGCTGCTCCATGGCATGGGCGTCACGAAGCCAGGCCAGATAGTGGTCACGAACGTCTTCCATGGGGTTTACCTCTCTTGGATGTAGCGACAGAATTGGTCGTTCTGTGCCGGGAAGAGAAAAGACACTGCCGCTTCTCCTGCCGACTTTCGGCGGTCAACCGCGCTGCCGCGGGCGCCGTTGGTGATCCTACGTCTGGGGTCGCGGGCCACGTCGTGGGGGTTGCTGATCCTGCGGCCCAGCGCTCACGACGCGCGGAGAATTCAACCGACGGCGCCACGAGAAGTTCCATTCGCTCGACCCGACCGGCGAAAATCGGTGCGGCACACCGCCGGCTAGTTGTCCTCACCAAGGGCCTTGCGCAGCATCCGGCGGCCGCGGTTGATGCGACTTTTGATCGTGCCAATGTCACACTCAAGAATTTCAGCGGCGCGGGCGTAGCTCTCCTCCAGCACGACCACCAGCACGATCGCCTCCCGGTAATGGACGGGCAGTGCCGCGAGGGCGCGCTCCAGTTCCTGAATCCGCACCTGCCACTCCTGCTGCGCCGGCACAGCGGGCTGTTGCGACGCACAGTCCACATCGCCCGTCCGCTCCCGCTTCCGCTTGATGCAGTTGGAATAGAAGCGGTTTCGCATGATGGTGAACAGCCAGGCCCGCAGGTTGGTGCCGGGCGTGTAGCCGGAAATATTCTCGATCGCTCTCAACAGCGTTTCTTGAACCAGATCGTCGGCATCCGTCGCATTGCCGCAAAGGGACCGGGCAAAGGCACGTAACGCCGGCAGATAGGACAGAATATCGTCGGACATGATCATTCGCTTTGTGTTTTAAGCCAATGTGGAACGAGGCGAACGGTCCCGAGTTCGGCGACCCAGCTTTCGATGGACGAAACACTGCCAACTGAATTCCTCATGCGCGAAACGGTTCCGTCACCGGCGCCGTTTGCCGGTTTGCTGACTCAATCAGCCTGGACCAGGTGCGGCGCACGCCCCCTCCCGGCGGTCGGACATGGAACCAACAGCGCGACGAGACGTTGATCAGGCGGTGCCGAGACCGTCTCAGACGCCGTCTCCGCCGCTCTCCAAAAGTCACCGGCCGGTTGCCGTCTCCCGGCTCACCTTGGCCGGTCTTGACCTCAATGTCCGAGGAGACTCCAATGAAACTTGCCCCTCTTTGCATGGCCGCCGTTCTTGCCTTCGGTGGCAGCGCGCTCGCCCAGACATCCACGCCGGCGCCCAGTTCCGATCCCGCCGCCCCGATGTCGCCGGCTGCCGACCCCGCCGCGCCAACGGCTCCAAACACGCCTCCGGCGCAGACGACGCCCAAGGACGGAAGCCTTGAGCCCGGTGCCAACAGTTTCACCGAAGCGCAGGCCCGCTCCTGGCTTGAAGACGCCGGCTACACTGAAGTGACCGGTCTCGTGCAAGCCGAAGACGGCATCTGGCGCGGCCATGCCCGCCGCAACGGCACGACCGTCAGCGTCGCCGTCGACTACAAGGGCACCATCAGCACCGAGTAAGACGCGGCAGCACCGAGCAAGACGCGGCAGCCCCGAGTGAGCCGCGGCGTCCAAGCCAAGCGAAACCTCGGTCCGCCCTCATTCCAAATACTTGGCCAAGTATCGGGCCGAGTCCCTGGTCACATATCTGGGAAGGATAGCATCATGAGCACGCACACCCGACTTTACGACACCTGGTCCGACGCCACGGCCGTGGTGGATCGGCTCCGCGCCGCCCGAATTTCCAACGACGACATCTCCGTGGTTTCGCCTGAAAGCGACGACAACCGCGTCAGCGATGGCGCCGAAGCCACCGCGGCGGGGTCCGGCATTGGCGCCGTTCTCGGGGGCGGTGCCGGCGCGCTGGCCGGCGTCGGCCTGCTGGCCATACCGGGCCTCGGCCCCATCGTCGCCACCGGCTGGCTCGTTTCGACGCTGGCCGGTCTGGCGGCGGGAGCGGTGGCCGGCGGCGTAGCCGGCGGCATTGTCGATGCACTCACCAGCTCCGGCCTGACCCCGGAGGAGGCGCAGGTCTATGCCGAGGCCATCCGTCGCGGCGGCACGATGGTTACCGTTCGCGCCGACGATAGCCAGGACGCGCTGGTGGCTCGTCTTCTCGACGAGGTTCCGCCCGTCAACATGGTCGACCGGGAACGCCACTACCGCGAGAGCGGCTGGACGGGTTACGACCCAACCGTGACGCGGCCGGTTGACGACGTGACGCGACGCCCGCCGCTGATCTGACGCACCGGCCGGTCAGCCTTCCATACCGAACGGTTGCCAAGCCAAACTTGGCGATCGCTTCGGCGGACCTGAATGCCGCCGTCCGTTTCGTTCTCTCGTTGAGGGCGGACCGGGCGGCGGTTCTGACTCGACCTGCATTCTCGCCCTTGAAGTGCCGCCGGAACCCGACATCGCCGCGAGCGTTGACACGTGTCATCGCACGTCAGCC
>JAGSYU010000109.1 GCA_018262575.1 Pseudomonadota bacterium
TGGTGCCGTTGTTGATCAGCGTGTCCATCAGGCTGACCTGCACTTCGACCTTGTTCTGGCCGTCGAGCTGGGTGTAGTCGACGGTCTGCTGGGTGCTCAGCACTTCCTCGATGCCCTTCGACCAGCCGGCCGACACGGTGTGCGGCTGGATCTGCAGGAAGGCCATCTTGACGCGCTCGTCGGCGCGGGCGGCGCTGACGCCCATGGCGCCGGTGACCGGATCGATGCCGGCCATCAGGCCCGTCGCGGCGCCCGTCAGGGCAGCCGAACCCAGAGCCATCGACTTCAGGATCGACCGGCGGTTGGTCACCAGTGTGGTTTCGTTGTTCTTGGTCACGTTTCTCTCCCTAGCTTAACGTTCTTGAGCGTTGAAGTCCTCACCGCGCGGGGCGTCCGGCGCCGCGTACCGCCGTGTAGACGGCATAGATCGATGTCGATGCCGTGATGAACAGTCGGTTGTTCTTGGGGCCGCCGAAGCACAGGTTGGCGGCGGTCTCCGGCGTGTGGATGATGCCGAGCGGACAGCCGTCCGGGGCGAAGATTTCCACCCCGCGCGCCGAGGAAACCCAGAGGTTGCCGTATTCGTCGAGGCGAAGGCCGTCCGGCACGCCCTGCTCGAGGGTGATCAGCACCCGCCCCTCGCCGACCGTTCCGTCGCCCCCGACCGGAAACGCCACGACGTGGTGATGGCCGGCCGGATCATGCGAGGCGGAGCTGTCGGCGACATACAGCGTCCGCTCGTCGAGCGAGAAGGCCAGACCGTTCGGCTTCAGCATCGAGCGGATCTTCGCCTCGACCTTGCCGGTTACAGGATCGGCGCGATAGACGAAGCAGCCATCCTGCTCGGACGGCGAGCGCTTGCCCTCGTAGTCGGTCATGATGCCGTAGGTCGGGTCGGTGAACCAGACGCCACCATCGGAGGCGACGATCACGTCGTTGGGCGAATTGAGGCGCCGCCCCTCGAAGGCGTCGGCGATCACCGTGCGGCGGCCGTCGAGTTCGAAGCGGACGACCGAGCGTGTCAGGTGCTCGCAGGCCAATAGGCGACCCTCGGGGTCGATGGTATGGCCGTTGCAATTGTTGGCGGCGTGATCGAGGACGCGGACGCCAAGGTCGGCTATCCACTGGTACATCCTGCCGCGCGGAATGTCGGACCAGATGAGGAAATCGCCCGTTGGAAAATAGGCGGGGCCCTCGGTCCACAGGTGCCCCGTACTCAATGTCTCGAGAGGGCTGCTCGGCAGCACGAGCTGCCACAGACGCTCGTCGAGCGCGGTTATGCGTTGCTGGCTCATTGGCACATCGGCTCTTGTTCTTGCGATTTCCTCACTGTCATTGAACCAGAGACGGCAGGGCCGAGACAGCGCAGGTCCCACCTCGTTTTTGCGGGAACCCGCAAAACTTGACGCGCTTTCGCGCTGGTGCGACGACACATCGGCGCCGACAATCGGCCCACTCTCACCCGAGGCGATCATGCTGAGCCGTGCCCCGTTCGATCTGCAACGCATCATGGCGGTTCTGAAATCGATCGCCGGCCAGCTCGATCTCAAATGCGTCGTCCAGGCCGTCTCGACGGCGGTGATCGACATCTTGCCGCATGACCACATCGACGTGGCCTTGATGAATGCCGATCGCACCATCGTCTCCACCTACGAAGCGGGGCTGCACACCGAATGGGACATCGAGTCGCGAGGGACGCGGTCCGTTGCCGTCAGTCCCATCCGCACTCTTTTCCTGGGCGAGGTCGACAGCATTATCACCGATGATGCCCAGGCCGACCCGCGCTTCCACTTCGAAGGCGCCTGGTCCAAGCCGATCTTCGACGCCGGCCTGCGCGCCCGCCTGCACGTGCCGGCGCTGATCGAGGGGCGGATCATCGGCGCACTGTCGTTTTCCACGCAGGTGCCCAACACCTACAGCGAGGCCGACCTCGACAACGCCCGCATCATCGCCGACATCCTCGCCGCCTACATGTTCGCCCTGCAGCAGAGCGAGCTGGCCCGCCGCCGCGAGGTGAAGCGGGTGGAGGCCGAAGCGCGCGCCGAGGGCCTGCGCATCGGCGCCCGCCACCTCACCGAGGAGCTGGAGAACGCCCGGCAGGCGATCGGCATGGACCTGCATGACCAGACGCTGGCCGACCTGTCGCGCATTTCCCGCAACCTGAAGCGGCTCGAGGCCAAGGCGAACCTCCGGGGCAGCGAGTTGCAGCCGATCCAGGACGACATCTCGCATTGCCTCACCGAACTTCGGGTGATCATCGACAATGCCCGCCCGTCGGTGCTGCAGTTCTTCGGCTTTTCCGAAGCCATCGAGGCGGTTCTCGACCGCTACGCCCGTGCCTCGGCCAAGCCGCTGGTCTGCCAGTTGCGCGACGAAGGCTGCGACGCCATCGACGCCCTGCCGACCAACACCCAGGTGGCGCTCTATCGCATCGTTCAGGAAGCCATCAACAACGCCGGTCGCCACTCCGACGCCTCGTCGATCGAGGTCCAGGTGTTTTCCGACGATGCCGGCATCCGCATCACGGTGATCGACGACGGCTGCGGCCTGCCGCAGGTGCCGGGCAAGCGAACCGGCGGCCTCGCCAACATGCGCACCCGCGCCTCGCTGATCGAAGCGGAGCTGACCGTCACCTCCGGTCCCGAGGGCATCGGCACGCAGCTGAGCATCCTTCTTCCATACGTCCGTCCGAAAGAGCCGGCGCGAGTCAGGGAAACCGAATGAGCACCTACCTGATTGCCGAGGACGACGTGCTGCACCGTGGTTTCCTGCGCGAGGTCCTGTCGCTCGGCGAAATCGATTGCGAGCGGGTGATCGAAGCCGAGAACGGCGAGGACGCCATCCGCCTCGCCCACGAATACGAACCCAAGGGCGTCATCCTCGACCTGCAGATGCCGAAGAAGACCGGCGTCCAGGCCGCCAAGGCGATCTGGGCCGAGAACCCGGCGATGCCGATCATCTTCTGGTCGAACTACGCCGACGAGGCCTATGTGCGCGGCGTCGCCCGCATCGTGCCGGCCGGCGCCACCTACGGCTACCTGTTGAAGACGGCCTCCAAGGACCGGCTGCGGCGGGCGATCCAGTGCGTGTTCGTCGAAGGCCAGAACATCATCGACCGCGAGGTGCGCGGCCTGCAGAAGCGCGGCCAGAAGAGCGCCGACGAACTGACCGAGGTCGAGTATGAAATCCTGCTCGACATCGCCATCGGCCTGACCGACCAGGCGATCGCCGCCCGCCGCAACATGTCGATGCGCTCCGTGCAGGGGCGGCTGCAACAGCTCTACGCCAAGCTCGGCCTGGCCTCCCTGCCGCTGCTGCCCGACGGCCGCGCCGTCTTCAACAGCCGCTCGCGTGCCGTGGCGCTGGCGCTGGCCAGCCGGATCATCAACTCCAAGACGATCGAGATCGCCGAGTCCGACTACCAGCAGGACCCCGACCGCGGCCTGCGCAAGTAGCGCCACCTTGACCGGGTGAGATGTGAGCGAGAGAGCAAGCCGCCGTTTCCGACGGCGCGCGGCTCACGCCTCGGCAGGTTCTAAGGCGGCCTTCCTCAGGCTCAGGCGGAAATGCGCCGGACCGATCTCCTCGAACAGCACGGTGTCGCCGACAGCGGCGCCGGTGCGCTCGAAAAAGCCCTTCACGAAGGCCGGCTCGCGAATGAACTTGCGCGGCCGCCCGTGCCGGGACCTGGGGATGTCGGCCTTGACCTTGAGATCCTTGAATTCGAGACGGATCGGCCCCGGCGCCTTCGGCGGCGCATCGACGTCCGTCGGCGTCAGATGCCCGAGGATCGCCGTGATGTAGATATGGAAATTCTTGAGGTTTCCCGGCGTCAGATGGCTCTCGAAGACGGTCATGCTGGTTTCTTCCTGGCTCTTGCGGGTTCGTTCTTGGGGTCCTGTAGCACCAGTTCGCCCCGGAAGGCCGCTAGGAGCACGGCCTGCTTATACACCTCGACACGGCGGAGGACATGGCCGAGTTGATCGCGGCCAGGTTTGACCGTCCTCGAAACCGTCTCGATCGTCGCGGCGGAACGCAGCGCTTCGCTGTCCAGAGGCTGTGCGGCCGCCGCGTTCACCACGCCGAGCCTGAGGGTTTGCCTGAGGCTCGGACTTGCCAGTAGGATGGCGGCCGGACGAGCAAAGCCGTCAGCCGGGCCGGGTCAATCACCAGGCCGCCGGGCGGCGCTGTCCTTAGCGTGGAGTCTCAGGCGGAATGGCGCGGTCAACAGCAGTCTGGTCGGTCGAGATTCACGACACCGTCGATCGACTGGAAGCCGAGTGGAGGATGATCACCGGCCGGCACAACGCCTCGCCCTTCCAGTGCCACACCTTCATGAGCCTGGTCTATCGCCAGCTCGCCGCCAACCGGACGGCCGAGCCGGTGGTGGCGCTGGTGCGGGCCAGTGACGGCCGGCCCGTCGCCCTGTTCCCCATGATGCGGTCGCGCCGGCACGGATTGAACTGGCTCAACACCGATGCCCGGCCGATCGACTATTGCTCGCCGATCCTCGACCCCTCGATCGGCGCCGACGATCTGCCCGGCCTCATCAAGGCGGTGCTGGCGGCGGTGCCGAAGGTCGACCTGTTCTATTGCAACCGGCTGCCGGACCGTTTCGGCCGGCATGCCAACCCGATGGTTGCCCTGCCCAATGCCGGCCGGCTGCGGCTGTCCGCCTGGACCCTCGAGCTTGCCGGCCGCAGCGTTGCCGACCTTGTCGCCGCCCAGCACGCCAATTTCCGCGGCAACCTGCGCCGCCGCACGCAGAAGCTGGCCAAGGCGCACACCCGCGTCGTCTCGATTGCCGAGGGGCCGGACATCACCGAAGCCGACCTTGCCGCCTTCCGGGCGATGCGCATCGACAGCGCCGAGCAGAAGGCGCGCTCCAACATCGTCGAGGACGCCGATTGGTCGGCCCTCTACGTCGGCCTGATGCAGAGCACCGACGTCCTGTGCAAGCCCTGGCTGTCCAAGCTCGAGGTCGACGGCGAGGCGATTGCCTACCTGTTCGGCTTCTCCGACGGCAAGCGGGCGGTCGCCATCCTGCCCGCCTCCAGGCTCGGCCCCTGGAAAACCTACGCGCCGGGCTTGCAACTGTTTTCGGACACCATCCTGCATTTCCACGCCGCCGGCTTTGACTCTTTCGATCTGTCCATCGGTGACATGGGCTACAAGCGACGCTTCGGCTGCGAGGAAATCGGTCTTCATGACGCCCTGTTTGCCAAGACGCTGATCGGCCATGCCTATTATCTCCTGTGGCGGCTGAAGGTGGCGATCCGCGCCCGGATGAAACCGATCGAGCCGAGCGAGTGACGGGGGCAAGACGAGGCCCTGCCGGCGATGGCGAAGCCGGCCGTTATGCTGTATCGCTTGCCGGGACGCGCCTTGCGGCGACACGGCTTTTCAGCCCGCCGCGCCGGGCGGTCGATGATCGGTTGGGGCGTTGAGTGATGCGAACGGTTGCCATAGCGGGGACGGACATCAGGACATCGCCGCTCGGCATGGGGTGCGCCTCGCTCGGCTCGCGCATTTCGCCCGCCCATGGCCGCCGCATGCTGGAGACGGCCTTCGACCTCGGCATCACCTGGTATGACGTCGCCCCCTCCTATGGCGCCGGCCGGGCGGAGGACATCCTCGCCCCCTTCGTCGCCGCCCATCGCCACGAGATATTCCTCTGCTCGAAAGCCGGCCTCCTGCCGCCCCGGCACAATGGCCTGATGCGCCTTGCCTATGACGTCGGCCGCCCCGTCGTGGCGGTGGCGCGCGGCCTGTCGCGCCGCTTCCGGGCGATCAAGGCAACGCGCAACCGCCGCGTGCCGCTGACCGCCGAGCTGATCGAAACGTCGATCAGCCGCTCCCTCGCCCGCCTTGGCACCGACCATCTCGACGTCTTCGCCCTGCACGATCCCGACCCGGCCGACCTCGAGCGCGACGAGGTGATCGCCGCCCTCGAACGCATCGTCCTGAGCGGCCGGGCGCGCCATATTTCCATCGCCGGCAGCCTCGAAGCGGCGACGAAAGCGGCTGATATCCCGGTATTCGACTTTTTCCAGCTGGCCGACGACCCGCTGACCAGCCCCCTCGCGGCGCTGCGTCGGCTGGTCGGCCGTCCCGCCGGCTTCGTCACCCACTCGGTGTTCGGCGTCGGTGGCGCCCGCGACCTGATGAGGACGCGCCTCAACGCCGCCCCGGCGCTCGCCGCCGAGGCCTCGGCGCTCGGCTATGGCCAGACGCCGGCCGACATCGCCACGACGGTGTTGATGCGCCGTGCCTTCGCCAGCAATCCGGACGGCGTGGTGCTGGCCTCGATGTTTTCCGGCGACCATCTCGCCGCCAACGCCGCGCTGGCCGCCGCGCCGATCGATCCGGGGGCAAAGGACCTTGCCGACCGGGTCTTCTCCGCCACCTGACGCTGCTCCGCACGCCGATGGCTCAATGATCACAGGGGACTGTCGTTGATTTCCGCGTCGTTTACCGAGAAGCCACTGGGCGATCACGACATCTGCGTCGTGGGGTCCGGACCGGCCGGCCTCACGCTGGCTCTTGAAGCGGCAAGGCAGGGCAAGCGGGTGCTGCTGCTGGAATCCGGGTCGCGACGGCCCGATGGTCGCCAGCAGGCGCTGTCGGATGCCGACATCGTCGATCCCGCCCTCCACGACGACATGTCGATCGCCGTCTCGCGCCAGCTGGGCGGCACCTCCAACCTCTGGGCGGTGCGCTGCCAGCCGTTCGATCCGATCGACTTCGAGGCGCGGCCGGGGCTGGTCGATGCCTCCTGGCCGATCGCCTACGCCGATATCCGCCCCTATTACGATCGCGCCGTCGCCTGTCTGGCGGCCGGCGCCAACGTCTTCCGCGCGCCCATCGATGGCGTCGACATCGCCGACGCCGCCGTCGACTATACCCGGCTCGAGCGCTTTTCCCGCGTCGCCGCCGTGCAGAAGGAACACGCCGCGGAGATCGAGCGGTCCGAGCTGATCGACATCCGCCTCAACGCCACCGTCGTCGGCATGACCCTGACCGGCAGCGTCATCTCCGGCCTGACGGTCGCCGATCCCGATGGCCGCCATCACGAGGTCCCGGTGCGCACCGTGGTGCTGGCGGCCGGCGGCCTTGAAAGCACCCGCCAGCTCTTGGTGCTGCAAAGCCAGCATCCCCAGCTGTTCGGCGGTCCGGACGGCCCGCTCGGCCGTTATTACATGGGCCACGTGATCGGCGAGGTCGCCGACGTCACCTTCAGCACCGACGCCATCGACGCCGCCTATGACTTCTATATCGACGCGCACGGGTCCTATGTCCGTCGCCGGATGATCCCCTCGGACGACGAACAGCGCCGGCATCGGCTGCTCAACACCTCCTTCTGGCCGGTGGTGCCGCCGGTCGCCGACGCCCGTCATCAGAGCGGCTTCCTGTCGATGGTCTGCTTTGCCTTCGCCATCAAGCCGATCGGCCGGATGGTGATCGCCGAGGCGATCCGCAAGCGCCACATCCCCGACGACCTCGCCCTCTGGCCGCACGTGGTCAACATCGTCCGCGACCTGCCCTGGGCGGTGGCCAAGGTCTGCCGCTTCCTCTATGCGCGCTACATCGCCAAGCCGCCGATGCCGGGCTTCTTCATCCGCAACGCGGCGCGCCGCTACGGGCTGTCCTACCACGCCGAACAGAGCCCGCAGCCGGACAGCCGCGTCACGCTGACCGATGCCGTCGACCGGCTCGGCGTGCCGAAGCTGAGGATCGACTATCGCTATGTCCGCGCTGACGCCGAAGCGGTCTATCGCGCCCATCTGCAGCTCGCCGACTGGCTGGAGCGCACCGGCACCGGAACCGTCGAGTTCCGCCAGCCGCCCGACCGCACGGTCGATGCCATCCTGGCCATCGCCGCCCATGGCACCCACCAGATCGGCACGGCCCGCATGGCGGCCAGCCCCGCCGATGGCGTCGTCGACGGCGACCTGCGCTGCTTCGGCATCGACAATCTCTATGTGGCGAGCTCGGCGGTGTTCCCGACCTCCGGCCAGTGCAACCCGACGCTGACCATCGCCGCCCTGTCGGCGCGGCTTGCCGACCACCTGTGCGCGCCAGCCGGAGCGCCCCATGCTTGAGGTTCACCATGCTTGAGGTCCGGCACTTCCTCGACATCGACTTCCACACCGGCGATATCGACGACATCGTCGGCCTGATCGTCGGCGCCGCCCGCGGCGCCCGCACCAGCATGCTGGTAACGCCCAACGTCCACCACGTCGTGGCCCTCGAACAGCAACTGCCGCCGGAGACGGTCGCCATCTATCGCACCGCCGATCTCTTCGTCTGCGACAGCAAGGTGCTCGGCCGGCTCGGCCGCTGGAGCGGGCTGTCGCTGACCCCACGCACCGGCACCGACCGCGTCGCCGACCTGCTGGCGGCGCCGGGCAACCGCGATCTGGTCATCGCGCTGGCCGGCCCGACGCCGGCCCAGGCGGAAGCGCTCGCCGCTCGCTATCCCGACTGGCGTTTTTCGCTGGTGGAGACGCCGGCCCAGCTCATTCCCGGCACCGAGGCGTGGCGGGCCAGCGTGGCCGCCGCCGCAGCCGGCGACTGGTCCATCCTGCTCGCCTGCCTGTCGTTCCCCAAGCAGGAGCTGTTCGCCGCCGACGTCAGGGCGGCGCGCCAGGAGCGCGGCGGCGTCATCCTGTGCGTCGGCGCCGCCGTCGACTTCCTGAGCGGCAGCTTGCCGCGCGCCCCCGACAGCTGGCAGCGCTTCGGGCTGGAATGGCTGCACCGGTTGCTGTCCGAGCCGCGGCGCCTGTGGCGTCGCTACCTGATCGATGGACCGAAGGTGTTCGTCATCTATCTCAGGCGCGTTCTGGCCGGCAATCCGTGACCGCCGCCCGGTAGCGGGCGAGCACGCCGTCGGGGCCGAGGCGATCGTGCAGCGTGGCCGCCGCAGCGGAAATCGCCGCGCGATAGCGGCGATTGTCCAGGACCAGCCTGACCAGGGCATCGGCGATGCCCTGGACATCACCCGGCTGGATGCCGACGCCGACGTCGAGCCCGTCCAGATAGCCGTCGACGCCCGAACCGAGCGAATGCAGGATCGGCGTGCCGGCGAACAGCGCCTCCGAGTAGACCATGCCGAAGGTCTCCTTGTGCGACGGCAGCGCCATCACCAGCGCCCGGCCGAGGTGGTCGAGCAACGCCTCGTGCGGCATGAAGTCGCGCAGGCGGGCCAGATCGGTGAGACCGTTTGCGTTGATCAGCGCGTGCACGCGGGCGACGGTGTCGGCCGGCCCCTCGCCAATGATCTCCAGACGCACGCCGGGCAGACGGTCGCGCACCAAGGCGAAGGCGGCAAGAAGTTCGGGCAGGCCCTTCTTGTCGATCGCCCTCAGCGACATCGGCACGACGATGACCGGCTCCGGCTCGATCAGCGGGATCGTCGGCCGGGCATTGAAGACGATGTTGGGCAGAAAGCCGGTCTTGGCCGGATCGATGCCGGTGTAGCGCTCGAAGTCCCGGCGGTACCAGGCGGAGACGTGGAAGACGCGCGCCGCGTCGCGGGCGATGCGGCGGAACAGCGGCTTGTAGGTCGGCTTGGAGCGGAACACCTTGCTCTCCACCTCGCCGCGCATCGAGGCGAAATGCGCCGCCCCGAACCGCCGGGCCAGCCACCAGCCGGCGATGCCCTCGAAGGTGAAGCGATGGGTGTGCACGATGTCGGGCCGCAAGCCCTCGTCGCGCAGGAAGCGGCCGATGCGGCGGGCAACCACCCCCTGGCAGGCGGCCATGCCCAGGCCGAAGGGGGGCGCGAAATAGCGGTAGACGATGAGCCGCCGCCCCCCGACATCGCCGAAGTCGCGCCACAGGACGCGGCGCGGATCGACCACCCGCTGCAGCGACACCACGATCTGCCGATGATCGATCATCCGGTCGACGAGGCGCACCACGGCGTCGGTGATCGGCGGTGGCCGGATCGGGTCGAGATAGTCCGAGGAGATGTGCAGGATGAGCGGTCTATCCGCGCCCTCGTCCGCCACGCTTGCCGTGTCCGTGTCGATCACCGCTCACCCCCACGCCGTCATCAGGGACGAACCGGCAACGCCCTTCAACTTGCCGAGGTTGATGGCGGCCCGGCGACCATAGCCGAAGGCGCGCACCCGGTTGACGGGGCGCAGCAGCAGCCACAGGCCGGCGCCGATCGTCAGCTTGGCAGCCGCGTCCACCGCAAAGAGTAGCGCCGCCGCCCGGTGCCGGCCCTTCAGCGTCACCACGGCATAGATCTGGCCGGTGCGAACGGCGCGGCGCAGCACAAAGCCCGGCGTGGCGCGGCCATCAGGAATATCCTCGTGGGCGCGCGCCCGGTTGGTCACCACCATCTTGTGGCCGGCGGCGGCGAAGCGCTGGAAGAAGTCATGGTCCTCGCCGCCCGAGCGGCCGAACGTCGGATCGAAGCGCAAGTCGCCGAGCGCCGACCGGCGGATCAGCGTGTTGCCGGTGCGCCCGTTCGGCCAGACGGCGCCGTCATCGTCCCAGGCCCAGTCCTGAAACAGCGGGTTGGCGGCGACGAACCAGGCCGGCGTGCCCTCGGGATAGACCGGGAACACCGGGCCGAACACCGCGTCGGCGGCAAAATCGCCGGCGGCGGACAGGTGCCCCTCGAGCCAGCCGGGTTCGACGGTCTCGTCGTCGTCGACAAAGATCAGCCAGTCGCCCGCCGCCGCGTCGAGGCAGGCGTTGCGGGCGAGCGAGACATTGCCGGCCCCGACCGGGACGATGCGGAGCGGCAGGCCGAAATCGCGGCCGGCGAGCAGCCGCGTCACGGCGCCATCGGGGCTGTCGTCGGCAATGATGATCTCGACGGTCTCCCCGTCGGGCCGGCGGGCGGCGGCGACACTTGCCAGCGTCGCCAGCAGGAAGGAGCGCCCCATCGAGGCGATCATGACGGAGATCATGTCAGCAGCCTTCCGTTTCGTCGGGCAATCGCCGCGACCATCAGCAACAGCAGCAGCGTGTTGAGTGGCGTCATACCCTGCAGCCAGTCGGTTTCCAGCAGATTTTGCCACAGGATGTAGAACAAGACGGCGGCGAGGAAGGCCCCGGCCGGGCCGTCGCGGTCGGCGACCTTGTCGATCCACCAGGCGATCATCAGCAGGATCGACAGGAACAGCGCCAGCGCCACGCCGCCGCCCTGCAGCAGCATGTCGAGATAGCCGTTGTGGGCATGCGGGGCGACGCCGATGAAGCTGTCCGTCATGCGGGCGGCCGGCGAGGCCGGACCGATGCCCCAGAAGGACTGGAACCCCCACCCCGTCCACGGCTTCTCGGCGATGTGGGCGAGCGCGAACGTCCACAGCTCACTGCGCCCGGTGAAGGTCGTGTCGCCGCTGATGATCATCGACAGGTCGCGGAAGTCAAAGCCCGGTACGCCGCCGCCGAGCAGGAAGATCGCCGGAACGGTCAGGACCACCATCAGGATCGGCAGGGCGATGCGCAGGTACCGGCGGGCGAGCGCGGCGACGACGGCGGCCAGCGGCGCCAGGACGAGCAGCCCCAGCGAGGTCTTCGATTGGCTGAGATAGAGCAGCAGCACGGTGAAAGGCAGCGCGACAAAGCCGGCGAGACGCATCCGATGGTCGGCACGGCTGACCGCGTAGAGGGCGAACAACCCGGCGATCACCGCGTTGGCGCCCAGGGTGTTCTTGTGCGAGTAGATGCCGGGAAAGCCGATCCGCGACGACGGGATCACGGCGATCGACAGGACGTTGACGACGAGCACGGCCATCGCCACCCAGACCATCGGCTTCAGGATGTCGTCGAGCCGCTCGGCCAGCAGTACGGCCGGCGCCAGGCTGATCAGCAGCAGAAGGTGCAGCGACAGCCGCGACAGCGTCGTCCCCGGCACCAGCGACCAGGCGGCGGTGAGCCCGAGATAGCCGAGGAAGCCGGCCACCAGCAGGCCGCCGAACAGGTCGAAGCGGCCGAGCCGGCGGCGCTCGGCGACCATCAGCGCCATGGCGAGGGCGGCAAGGACCGGAAAGACCAGCCGGTTGAGAATGGGCGCCGCCGGTGCCACCACCGCGCCGGTGGCAAGGTCGGCCGGAATATACTGGCGCGCATAGATCAGCGGCCAGATGAGCATGAAATAGGCGAGCGCGACGGCCGGCAGCAGCACGACGACGCGGTGCCGATAGCCAAGGTCGGCGGGCAGATCGGCGGCAAGGCTCATGGTGCCACCGCCTCCGGCACCGCGTCTTCCGGCCGGACCGGGTTGCGCAGCGTCAGCCAGCCGAACACCGCAAACTCCAGCAGCGAGATGCCGGCCAGGCCGAGAACGACCGAGGAGGCCGGGAATCCGGCATACAGCAGGCAGTAGAGCAGCACCGGGACGATCAGCGCGCCGATCAGTCCGACCACGGCGAGCGCCCGGAATTGCCGCCGCGCCTCCATCAGCGCCGCCATCACCGACGTCAGGCCGACGGCCAGCGCATAGACCCACCAGACCACGACGATATCGGCCATGTCGCCGTAGCGGTCGCG
>JAGSYU010000014.1 GCA_018262575.1 Pseudomonadota bacterium
ATGGCGCGCTGCGGTGGTCGCGAGATCAAATTCGAAAAAGCACAGGATCTGCTCGATCACGTCGGCCCTGAGCCGATCATCGGGCGTCAGAACCCGTCCTCGCTCCGTGGCGAAGTGACCGCCGCCAATGCGCTCGCGCCAGTTGCCGGTGTCGGTGACGTTTTGCGCATAGCCGGCGCGCGTGCGGCCGATCGACGAGGCGCCGAAGCCGATCAGCGTGTCGGCACGGTCGGTGGTGTAGCCCTGGAAGTTGCGTCGCAGCGTCCGCTTTGACAAAGCGTCGGCCATGGAGTCACCAGGCCGGGCGAAGTGGTCAATGCCGATCGGAACGTAGCCGGCCGCGGCAATGGCGCCGTGGGCAGTGCGTTCGAGATCGAGGCGCTGTTCGCTGCCCGGCAGCCTCGCGGCGTCGATGAGCTTCTGGTTGGCGCGGAACCAGGGGACGTGGGCGTAGCCGAACAGCGAGATGCGATCGGGCGCGAGTGCCATCGCCGTCTCGACCGTGCGGCGGATGGAGGAAACGCTCTGCTCCGGCAGGCCGTAGATCAGGTCGAAGCTCAGCGAGGCGATGCCGGCGTCCCTCAGCTGTTCAACGGCTGCCGCCACCGTCTCGGCGGGCTGGATCCGGCCGATTGCCGCTTGTACCGCCGGGTCGAAGTCCTGCACGCCGAGACTGGCGCGGTTGACGCCGATGCCGGCGAGGAAGCGCGCACGCCCGTCGCCGAGGTGGCGAGGATCGAGCTCAATGGCGTGCTCGGTGCTCGGACCGATGTCGAAGAAGCGGTGGAGGTCGCCGACGATCGCTTCGAAGGCGGCGGCAGACAGCAGGTTGGGTGTGCCGCCGCCCCAATGGATGTGCGACACCTCGCGGCGACCGATCCGTGCCGCCACCATGGCGATCTCCGACCGGAGGACCGCGACATAGGCCTCGATCGGCGCATAGCGCCGGCTCGCCTTGGTCGTGCAGCCGCAATAGTGGCAGATCGAATGGCAGAAGGGGATGTGGAGGTAGAGCGAGACTGGCCCGTCCTCGCCCGCCACCTGGTCGAGGAAGCCGCCATAGGCGTTCGCGCCGACATCAGCGGAAAAATGTGGCGCCGTCGGATAGGAAGTGTAGCGCGGTACGGTGGCGCGAATGAGGGTCTCGAGGGAAACGGCTTCGTCGTTTTGGGTCATGCGCAATCCTTGGCGCTGACGGCCGGTCGAAACATTGATCGGCGTCAAACACGGCGGCATCGGGCGAATCAGCCGGTGGTCGCCCGTCCGATGAGCCGGTATCTGCCTCCCGATCCGTCTCGCATGCAACGGTAACGAACGCACTCCAGTCGCACATTAAAATTAGTCCATTTTGATATAGGCAAAACGTCTAGAACTGCGGTAAACCCCCTATATTCCCGGACTGGCCTTGACCTTTGTCAAGGCTGGTAGGCGGAGGCCCCACTAGGTTGTTTCCCGTGCTCTGGACGCGACGGTCCGGAGCGGTGGGTCTCCGGGGTGTCGGCAAACGGGCGGGGCGAGGCGCCCGTCGGCGACGGCGGCGATCTCCGACAGACACGGGGCGACGAACATGACGGCGTTGAGGGCCAAACCTCTGATGTCGCTCGAGGAAACCGCGTATGCGGTCTTCCTGGGGCTGCTCTTTTTCTATTGCGTTCTGGCCGCCGGCAAGGCGGTAGATCCGGTCTTTGCCTTTCATGCCACGCTCGGCGCGATCGCGTCGGCGGCCGGCGTCTTCCTGATCGTCCGGTCGTTCATCGACCGCGATGGCCATGTCGAGCCCGACGAGATCAACGGCAAGCCGAACTACAACCTTGGCCCGATCAAGTTCGCTTCGATCGCCGCCATGTTCTGGGGGCTCGCCGGTTTCTCGGTGGGCATCTGGATCGCCCTCGAGCTGGCCTACCCAGCCCTTAACCTTGGTCTGCCCTGGACCACCTTCGGCCGTCTTCGGCCCCTGCACACCTCGGCGGTGATTTTCGCCTTCGGTGGCAACGTCCTGCTGGCGACGTCCTTCTATGTCGTGCAGCGTACCAGCCGGGCTCGCATGCCGGGTCTGGTCACGCCGTGGTTCGTCATCCTCGGCTACAACATGTTCATCGTCATCGCCGGCACCGGCTACGTGCTCGGCGTCGGGCAGAGCAAGGAATACGCCGAGCCCGAATGGTACGCCGACCTCTGGCTCACCATCGTCTGGGTGGCCTATCTTCTGGTCTTCCTGGCGACGCTATGGCGGCGCAAGGAGCCGCACATCTACGTGGCCAACTGGTTCTACCTGGCCTTCATCGTCACCATCGCCATGCTGCATATCGTCAACAATGCGGCGATACCTGTCAGCATCTTCGGCTCCAAGTCCTACATCGTCTGGGCGGGCGTGCAGGATGCCATGGTGCAGTGGTGGTACGGCCACAACGCGGTGGGCTTCTTCCTCACCGCCGGCTTCCTGGCCATCATGTACTACTTCGTGCCGAAGCGGGCCAACCGGCCGGTCTATTCCTATCGGCTGTCGATCATCCACTTCTGGGCGCTGATCTTCCTCTATATCTGGGCTGGTCCCCACCACCTCCACTACACCGCGCTGCCCGAATGGGCGTCGACGCTGGGCATGGTGTTCTCGGTGATGCTGTGGATGCCGTCCTGGGGCGGCATGATCAACGGCCTGATGACACTCAGCGGCGCCTGGGACAAGCTCCGCACCGACCCGGTGCTGCGCCTTCTCGTGGTGTCGGTCGCCTTCTACGGCATGTCGACCTTCGAAGGGCCGCTGATGTCGATCAAGGCGGTCAATTCACTCAGCCACTACACCGACTGGACCATCGGTCATGTGCATTCGGGCGCACTTGGCTGGGTGGGCTACGTCTCCTTTGGCGCGCTCTACTGCTTGGTTCCCTGGATCTACGGCAAGCGGGACGTCTACTCGCTGAAGCTGGTCGACTGGCACTTCTGGATCTCGACGCTCGGCATCGTGCTCTACATCACCTCGATGTGGGTATCGGGCATCATGCAGGGCCTGATGTGGCGCGCCTACACCGACCTCGGCTTCCTGCAGTACTCGTTCGTCGAGACGGTCGAGGCGATGCACCCCTACTACGCCATCCGTGCGTTGGGCGGCATTCTGTTCCTGACCGGCGCCGTGATCATGGCGGTCAACCTTTATCTCACCATCCGCCACGGCGAGGCTGAGAAGCCTGCTGCCGACGTGGCTCTGGCTCCGGCCGAGTAAGGAGACGACTGATGAGTCTCATGCAAAAGCATGCGGTATTCGAGCGGAACTCAATCGTCCTCCTGATCGGCATCCTGATCGTGGTCGCCATTGGCGGCCTGGTCGAGATCGTGCCGCTGTTCTACTTGAAGAGCACGATCGAGACGGTGACGGGGATGCGTCCCTACTCGCCGCTGGAGCTCGCCGGGCGCAACATCTTCATCCGCGAGGGCTGCTATCTCTGCCATAGCCAGATGATCCGGCCGATGCGCGACGAGATCGAGCGCTACGGCCACTTCTCGCTGGCGGCCGAGAGCCAGTACGACCATCCCTTCCAGTGGGGATCGAAGCGGACCGGGCCGGACCTCGCCCGTGTCGGCGGCAAGTATTCCGACGACTGGCACGTCGCTCATCTCGTCGATCCGCGATCGGTGGTGCCGGCCTCGGTTATGCCGGCCTATCCCTTCTTGAAAGAGACACCGCTCAAGGCCGAACGCATCGGCGAAGACATGAAGACGCTGCGGCTCGAAGGCGTGCCCTATTCCGACGAAGCCATCGCCAATGCCTTCGCCGATCTCAAGGCACAGGTGACGCCGGACGGCAGCGCCGACGGCGTGATCGCCCGCTATCCCAAGGCGGTGGTGCGTGACTTCGACGGCAATCCGAACAAGCTCAGCGAGATGGATGCGCTCATCGCCTATCTGCAGATGCTCGGCACGCTGGTCGATTTTTCGACCTACGACGACAAAGCCAACCTGCGTTGAGGTGCTGACATGGACTTCAGTTACGAACAGGTTGCCGCTTTTGCCCAACAGAGCGGGCTTCTGTACTTCTTCCTGATCTTCTCGGCCATTTGCGTCTATGCGCTCTGGCCGAAGAACAAGACGAAGTTTGATCACGCCGCGCAGATCCCGCTTGAGGAGGATTGAGCCATGGCTCACGAGGAAATCGACAAAGTCTCGGGCGTGGCGACCACCGGCCACGAGTGGGACGGGATCAAGGAGCTCAACAACCCTCTGCCGCGCTGGTGGCTGTGGGTGTTCTACGCCTGCATCCTCTTCGCGGTCGGCTATGTTTTCGTCTATCCCGCGGTGCCGCTCGCCTCGAGCTATACCAAGGGTCTGCTCGGTCACTCGCAACGCGCTTCGGCGCTCGCCGAGACAGCGGCTGGTCAGGCCGCGCGCGCCGAGGTCGGCAAGGGGCTCGCCAATGCCAGCCTCGACGACATCAAGACCGATCCGAAGATGCTGGAGTTTGCCATGGCCCAGGGCCGGGCGGCCTTTGGTGACAACTGCGCGCCTTGCCACGGCTCCGGCGCCACCGGTTCCAAGGGCTACCCCAACCTGCAGGACGACGATTGGCTGTGGGGTGGCACGCTGGCCGACATCGAGCACACCATCACCGTCGGTATTCGCTCGACCAGCGAGGACACGCGGATGAACGACATGCCGCGCTTCGGCGCTGACGGCTTGCTCGACGTCAAGCAGGTTCGCAATGTCGCCGGCTACGTGCTGTCGCTGTCGGGCGGCTCCGTCCAGGGCGCCGATGTCGAGGCGGGCAAGCAGATCTTCGCCGAGAACTGCACCAGCTGCCACGGTGAAGACGCCAAGGGCCTGCAGGAACTGGGTGCGCCCAACCTGACCGACAAGGTCTGGCTCTACGGCGGTGATGAGGCCTCGGTGATCAATACGGTCACCTATGCCCATCGCGGCGTCATGCCGACCTGGGGTGGCAGGCTCGATCCAGTGACCATCAAGTCGCTGGCGATCTACGTCCACGACCTCGGCGGCGGTACCTGACCCCTCCGCCTTTTGGCACGGCGGCGGAGTGCATTTCCGCCGCCGGTTGTCCGAAGGTCCCGGCTGGTGGATGGCGGCATCGCTCGATTCGCGGTTTGTTCTTCGGTCTTTTGATGCTAATGTGCTAATAATAGAGACGATTGCTTATATGGTCGGCCGCCCAGGCGGGGAAGGCGGTCCCCGGGAGACGAAGGCAACATGCGGGTCGACGAGAACGTCACGACCGGAGGCGATAGCTACTATGCCGCCGCCAAGAAGAATTACCCGGCGGCGGTCAGTGGTCGCCTCAGGACCATCAAGTGGTCCGTGCTGATCATCACGCTCGGCATTTACTATTTCCTGCCTTTCATCCGCTGGGATCGCGGCCCAGACGCTCCGGGCCAGGCCGTACTGATCGACATGGCCGGTCGCAAAGCCTATTTCTTCGGGGTCGAGATCTGGCCGCAGGAGGTCTACTATCTCACCGGCCTGCTGGTGCTCGCCTCTGTCGCTCTCTTCCTGATGAACGCCGTGGCCGGTCGTGTCTGGTGCGGCTATCTCTGCCCGCAGACGGTGTGGACCGACCTCTATTTCGCCGTCGAGCGCTGGATCGAGGGGGATCGTCGCGACCGCATCGTGCGGGATCGCGCGCCGATGAGCGTCGGCAAGTTCGTTCGCAAGGCGACAAAGCACCTCATCTGGCTGCTGATCGCCGTCGGCACGGGCGGCGCCTGGGTGCTGTATTTCGGTGACGCGCCAACCATCATCAAGGACGCGTTCACCGGCAACGCCGCACCGATCGTCTACATCTGGGTCGGTATCCTCACCTTTACCACCTATTCGCTGGCCGGCTTCATGCGCGAGCAGGTTTGCGTCTACATGTGCCCCTGGCCGCGGATTCAGGCGGCGCTCACCGACGAGTGGGCGCTCAACGTCACCTACCGCTTCGACCGTGGCGAGCCTCGCATGTCGGTAAGAACCGGCGCTCGGGCGAAGGAGGCGGGCGCGTCGGTCGGCGATTGCATCGACTGCAAGGCCTGTGTTCAGGTCTGCCCGACCGGTGTCGATATCCGTGAGGGCATGCAGCTCGGCTGCATCCAGTGCGGCCTGTGCATTGACGCTTGCGATACGGTGATGACGAAGGTCGGCCGCGAGCCGGGACTGATTGGTTACGACACCGATATGAACATCGCCCGCCGCCAGGAGGGCAAGCCGGCGATTTACCGTATCGTCCGGCCGCGCACCGTGCTTTACGCGGCGCTGATCGTCATCATCGGCGGTATCATGGCCTATACGCTCGCCAACCGTGCCTTCCAGGGCGTCAGCGTGTTGCACGACCGCAATCCGCTCTATGTCACCCTGTCCGATGGCGGCGCCCGCAACGGCTACACCGTGCGCCTCATCAATAAACGCCCTCACGAGCGGCACTTTGCACTGACCGTGTCCGGCCTGCCGGAAGGCTTTGCCGTGGAAGCGCAGGGCGTGGCTGCGGCCGGCGGCAAGCCGGTGGTCACGGTGCCGCCCGACACGACGCGCGAGGTGCGTGTGCTGGTCATGGTGCCGGGCAGCGTCGCGCTGCCGGCGTCGACACCGATCGATTTCTACATCGTCGACACCGAAAACGGCGAGAAGGCCTCAACGTCAGACTTCTTCAGGGCCAAGCCCCCAGGTTGAGTCGCCGGAGCTGCGTCCGACAGGTTGCGAATGGCTCGCGAAAAGCGGATGCTTGCATATGAACGAGATGGAGACCGACCGCATGACCGCCACCACCGAGGAAGCCGCGCCCGGCCGCCGCCTGACCGGGCGGGGTGTCCTTGTCTGGCTTTTCGCGTTCTTCGGCATCACCTTCGCGGTGAACGGCGTCTTCATCTATTTCGCCGTGTCGACCTTTCCGGGCGTCGAGGTGGCGTCGAGCTACAAGGCCGGCCAGCAATTCGAGGGCGAGGTGACGGCCGGCAAGGCGCAGGCTGAGCGCGCCTGGACGGTGGATGCCGCTGTCAGGCCGGCCGGCGACGACGCTTCCGTGGAAATCCACTTCCGCGACAAGGCGGGGGCCGACCTTCACGGCCTCGACGTGCGCGTCCGCCTGACCCACACCGTCGATCCCAACCACGATCACTCGGCCGTCCTGCCGGAGGTGGCCAGCGGCACCTATCGCGCCGTTCTTTCCAACGTGAAGGCCGGCATGTGGAATCTCACCATCGAGGCCTACAGGGGCGGTGAGCGACTGTTCATGAGCCGCAACCAGCTCCGTCTCGTCCGCTGACGAAGGGAGGCATCGTGAACATTGCGGTGAATGTCGGCCCTCTCGAGGGTAACCCCAGGGGGCAACCCGTCAGTCACGACTGGGACGCCTATACGGTGGCCGACCGGGACGGCGCCCGCCGCATGGAACTCGCGGTCGATGGCATTACCTGCGCCGCCTGCCTTACCGACATCGAGCGCGGCCTCCGTCGTCTGCCCGGCATCATAAGCGCGCGCGTCAACGTCGGCAGCCGCCGCACGTCGGTGGTCTTCTCGCCCGACAGTGTGACGCCCGAGGCCGTGCTGGAGCGCATGGTGGCGATCGGCTATCCGGCGCAGCCCTTTGATCCGGCGCTCCGGCGTGACAACCGCTCGGCGGAAGCGCGCGACCTCATGAAGTGCATGGGCGTCGCCGGCTTTGGCGCCATGAACGTCATGCTGATGTCGGTGTCGGTCTGGTCCGGCAATGTCACCGACATCACGCCTGAGACGCGCGATTTCTTCCATTTCATGAGCGCGCTTATTGCTATCCCGACGGTCGCCTACGCCGCCCGCCCGTTCTTTCGCAACGCGTTCGCCGCCATCCGCCGCCGCTCGCTGAACATGGATGTGCCCATTTCGATCGGCGTCTGTCTCGCCATGGGCCTGTCCATCTTCAACACGCTGACCCATGCTCTCGAAGCCTATTTTGACAGTGCGCTGATGCTGCTGTTCTTCCTGCTGCTCGGCCGCTTCCTCGACGAGAACATGCGTCGCCGCACGGCGGTTGAGGCCGAGACGCTGGCGACGCTGCGCGCCGATTCGGCGCTGAAGCGCGGTGAGGATGGCGATCTGGTCCGCGTGCCGCTCAGTGCCGTCCGTCCCGGCGATATTGTCGTGGTGCGTCCCGGCGAGCGGGTGCCGGTCGACGGCGAGGTGCTGTCCGGCCGGTCCGATGTCGACCGCAGTCTGGTCACTGGCGAGACGTTGCCGGTGTCGGTGGCGCCCGGCGACGTCATCCACGCCGGCACGCTGAATGGGGTCGGCCTGCTGACGGTGGTGGTTACCGCTGCGGTCGAGGGAACGCTGATGGCCGAGATCGAGCGGCTGATCGGTGAGGCGCAATCGGCCAAGTCCGGCGCGCTTCGCCTCGCCGACCGCGCTGCCCGCGCCTATGCGCCGGTTGTCCATTCCTCGGCGCTGCTCACCGCCACCGGCTGGCTGCTGGCCGGCGCCGGCTGGCACACGGCGCTGATCAACGCCATCGCCGTGCTGATCATCACCTGCCCCTGCGCGCTGGCGCTTGCCGTGCCGGCGGTGCAGGTGACGGCCGCCGGACGCTTCTTCCGCAACGGCATCCTGCTCAACGCGGGCGATGCCATCGAACGCTTCGCCCGCGTCGACACGGTCGTTTTCGACAAGACGGGAACGCTCACCAGCCCGGAACCGCTGCTGGCCAACCGCGCCGATCTACCCGATGATCTCATCGATCTCGCCGGGCGGCTTGCCCGATCGAGCCGCCACCCGCTGGCCGAGGCGCTGGCGCGCGCCTCTGGTGCCACCGGCCCGGTCGACGGGGCCCGCGAGATGACGGGTGAGGGCGTCATGGTCGAGGCAGCGGGGTGGATGCTGCGGCTTGGCTCGCTTTCCTTCTGCGGCGTCGCGGATGATATTGCCGATCCGGTGCGCGCCGCCCATCCCGATGCCTCGCTGATCGCTTTCTCCGACGGCGACCGGATGGCCGTTTTTGCTTTTGCGCAGCGGCTCAAGGCGGATGCCGCCGAGGTTGCCGCCGAACTCCGGGCGCGAGGCTGCCGCCTGATGATCCTGTCGGGCGATCGGCAGGCCGCCGTTGCCACGGTGGCGGAAAAGCTCGGCATCACCGACTGGCAGGGCGAGGTCGATCCGGCTGGCAAGATCGCCCGACTCGATGCGCTGAAGGCCGAGGGGCGGAGAGTGTTGATGGTCGGCGACGGCCTTAACGACGCGCCTTCGCTGGCAGCCGCCTACGTGTCGCTGTCCCCGGTTTCGGCCGCCCATCTTGCGCAGGCGGCGTCCGACGCCGTCTTTCTTGGCGAACGCCTGAAGCCGGTGGTGACCGCACTCGACGTGTCGCGCGCTGCCTACCGCCTGATGAAGGAAAACCTCTGGACAGCGGTGGTCTACAACCTGATCGCCGTCCCGATCGCTGTGCTGGGCTACGTCACGCCGCTGATCGCTGCGGCTGCCATGTCGGGCTCGTCGCTGATCGTGACACTGAACGCGCTACGTCTGCGCCGCGTGGCGGCACCACCGGCCGAACGGCCACCGGCGGCGGTCGCCGCCGCCCGCGAGGAGACGGCATGAGCGTTCTGGTCTTCCTTGTTCCGGCCGCCCTGCTGCTGGGTCTCCTCGGCCTTGCCGGCTTTATGTGGTCGCTGAAAACTGGCCAATACGAGGATCTCGAGGGCGCTGCCTGGCGCATCCTCGAGGATGACGATGTCGAAGATGTGCCCGGCGACGAGCCGGAAGGCGCGCGCGGCCGCGTCCCCGAGGGCGAGGAACGGCGCAGGGGCTGAGCGCCTCTACCCCGACGACGTCTGAAATCTGCCCCAAATGAAAACGGGACCGACGTCGCCGCCGGTCCCGCCTGTCGTTTGTCTCACGTCAAGGCGTCAGCCGCCGGCAGCGCTGAAGATCTGCTGGCGAACGTTCTTTTCCACCTCCGGCACGCTTGGCTCGGAGAAGGGCAGGCTGAGGGTCTGCCAGACGTCGACCAGCGCGTCGCGCAGGTGCTCGATCAGCACGTCGTTGTGGAAGGGCGTTGGGGTGATCCTGAGCCGCTCCGTGCCGCGTGGCACCGTCGGATAGTTGATCGGCTGGATATAGATGCCGTGCTTTTCCAGCAGGATGTCGGTTGCCTTCTTGCACAGGTCGGCATTGGCGACCAGCACCGGCACGATGTGCGTCACCGACGGCATCACCGGCAGGCCGGCAGCCCTCAGCACCGCCTTGGTGCGCGCGGCCTGCCGCTGATGCGCGTCGCGCTCGTCGCAGCTCTCCTTGAGATGGCGGATCGAGGCGGTGGCGGCGGCGCACAGGCCCGGCGGCAGCGCCGTCGTGAAGATGAACCCGGGCGCGTAGGAGCGAACGGCATCGACCAGCGATTTCTTGCCGGTGATGTAGCCGCCCATCACGCCGAACCCCTTGGCGAGTGTGCCCTCGATGACGTCGAGGCGGTCCATCACCCCGTCACGCTCGCAAATGCCGGCGCCACGGTTGCCATACATGCCGACGGCGTGCACTTCGTCGATGTAGGTGAAGGCGTTGTACTTGTCGGCGAGGTCGGCGATCTTCTCGATCGGCGCGATGTCACCGTCCATCGAATAGACGCTCTCGAAAACGATCAGCTTGGCGCGGTCGGGACCGGCGGCGATCAACAGTTCCTCGAGATGGCCGAGATCATTGTGCCGCCAGATCTGCTTGGCAACGCCGGACGAGCGCACACCGTGGATCATCGAGGCGTGATTGAGCGCGTCGGACAGAATCAGGCAGTTGGGTAGCAGCTTGGCGATGGTCGAGATTGCGGCTTCGTTCGAGACATAGCCGGAGGTGAAGACCAGCGCCGCTTCCTTGCCGTGCAGGTCGGCGAGCTCGCGCTCAAGCTGGACCAGCGGATGATTGGTGCCGGAAATGTTGCGTGTGCCACCGGCGCCGGCGCCCATCGCCTCGGCGGTGGCCGTCATGGCACCGATCACTTTCGGGTGCTGCCCCATGCCGAGATAGTCGTTGGAGCACCAGACGGTGATCTCACGTGTTCCGCCGCCCTGATGCCAGAGAGCGGTCGGGAACCGTCCGGCCATCCGTTCCATTTCGGCGAATACGCGATAGCGCTTCTCGTCCTGCAGGGCCTGGACGGCACTCTCGAACACGGCATCATAGTTCATGATCGACCCAATCCCTTCGACGCCCGGCGGGCCGCGCGTCTCACAGTGAACGGATCGCCTTGCTTCCGGCCGACGGTCCGTCGTCTTTTCACCTACGATAACCTACGCACTTCGCCGCGAGATGCCCTTGATCACGATCAAACCATGCGCAGTCTTGATCATGCTTTTGACGAAAAAACGAGGGCGTTCCGGAAGTCCGTGCGCGGTCAGGGCTTTTTGAACGGGTCCAAAAACCCGACGCATCTGTCTGAATTTAAAGCACGGCGTCGATGAAGTCTCAAGCAGTTTCCTTGGCCCCCGATCAGGAAAGGGCCGGCTGCTGCCCGGCCAGCCATCAGGCTCGGTCTTTGGTCGAAGCTCGAATCGGCAGTCGCCTAAGCGGCATCGCCTAACCGCTTTTTCACCTTTGCCTGCTAGGGAGGTAAGCGAAGGAGTATGCCGGTGCAGCTTGATCTGTCATCCCTGACCTTTCTGGTCGTGGAAGATAGCGCTTACATGCGCACGATCCTCAGAACGATGCTGCAAGGCTTCGGTGCGCGCCGCATCGTGGAAGCGGAAGATGGCGCGTCTGGCCTTGAGGCGATGGATCGCGCCAATCCGGATATTCTCATCCTCGATTGGGTGATGCCGATCCTTGATGGCGCCGACATGGTGCGGATGATTCGCGTGCCCTCCAACCCCTTCGCCTACATCCCGATCATCATGGTCACCGGCCATACCGAGCGCAGCCGGATCATCGAGGCGCGCCGGCTCGGCATTCACGAGTTGCTGTGCAAGCCGATCTCGGCCAAGTCGCTCTACCAGCGCATCCAGTCCGTGGTGCTGGCCCCGCGCGATTTCGTCAAGACGCCGACCTACTTCGGCCCGGCGCCGCGTGAGATCCGCAACCGTCAGAACATCTGGCAGGCCAAGCCGGGGGAGAAGGCGGCGTCCTGACGCGCTTTTTTGCTGGCAACCGTGCAACCCAGTGCCTGTCACCGCGTTGTTGAGAGCAACGACCGTCGATCTCCTCGGAGTCCTTGGCGGCCGGTTCGCCCTTGGAGAAATGACATGGCGCGCACCTTGAGCTTTGCGGCCTTCCTGACGGTTGCCGCCTCCGCCATGGTTGTCTCTGTCCTTGCCTCGACGGCTGCTGTCATCGAGCCTCCTTCGGTCGCCCGACAGGCCGTTCCCGTCTGCCTGGTCGGCCTTGGGGCCGGCGACGGGTCCCCACCGTGGTCACAGCTCGACGTAACGCCGAGCCGCAGCATCGATCTCGACCTTGCCGATGGCGCAGGGCTGACGGTCGCCTGTGGCACGGTTACCGCCCCAACATTTCGGCCGACCACCGGTGCTCCCGCAAGCGCTGCCGACCCTTCGGCCAAAGGCGACTTCGGCTGGCTCTGAAGAGCGGTCGAATGCCGTCACCCGGTCGGCAGCGGGAAGGCGGCGTCGAGCCGCTCGAAGCGAACGCCTCTGGCGACAAGCGCCCGGATTCCCGCGGCAACGCCGGCGCCCGCCGGCCGCTCGGGGTGGTTAATGTGGGCGATAATCACATCCCCCGGCCTTGCCGACACAATGCGCCTGGTCACCGCCGCCGTCGGCAGTGAGGCGCCGACATCGGCATTGAGCGAATAGCCGGCGATCCGAAAGCCGAGATCGCCGATCAGTTGCACGGCGTCACGGCTGTAGCGAGCCGACGCGTCGCGATACCAAAGGGGCGCGCGGCCGAAGGCGGCGGCCACGGCGGCCGCGCCGCCCGTCACTTCCTTTGACACCGCCGCCAGCGATCCGGCGGTTGGCAGTCCGAACACGCTCGGCTGGTCGGTGATGGCCGGCACGTGATTTTCGCCGTGGTTCTCGATTTCAAACAGGTCCGCATGCGCCAGGAGACGCTCAGTGGCGGCCGCGTTGCGTTTCAGCCAGCGGTGGGTGACGAATATCGTGGCGGGAACGCGGTCGGCGATCAGTTCGTCGAGGATGCGGTCGTCAACGGCGCCCGAACAGGCATCGAAGGTAAGGGCGACTGCCCAGTCGCCAGCCGGCAGCGTCAGGCGCGGCTCAACGTCGCTGGCTGCCGCCGAGGATGCCGCCAGGGCGAAAAGAGAGAAGACGAAAAGGGCGGGCCGCATCACTCGGTTCCTGACGATCGAAGCGGCGCGTCGATGCGCCGCCCGCATGTCGAAATCAAGGCTGCCGTCGTGGCGCCAAAATTATGAGGTCTCAGCAGGCGATTTCCCTCACAGGATCCCTACCATGTCCTTCATTCCACCGACGCTGCTCCCCGTCGTCTTCCTGGTCGCCTCCAATCTTTTCATGACCTTCGCTTGGTACGGGCACCTTAAGTACCCGAACAAGCCGCTTTGGATGGTGATCCTGATCTCCTGGTCGATCGCCTTGGTCGAGTACTGCCTGGCGGTGCCGGCCAACCGCTACGGCTTCCGCATCTACTCGGCAGCCGAACTCAAGACCATGCAGGAAGTGATCACGCTTGCCATCTTCATGGTCTTTTCGGCGCTCTATCTCAAGCAGCCGGTCACGCTCAACCACCTCGTCGGCTTCGCCTTCATCGCCCTCGGTGCCTTTTTCATCTTCAAGGGGCCGATCCGCGTTTGATCAGCTTTCTGTGGCGCCCCCGGCGGCGCTTTGGGATGACGCGTTCGCGGCGATCACCGGATTGCCGGGGGCAAGTGTCAGCGCCTCGGCGAACAGCAGCTTTGCTGCCTCGCGGTTGCCTCGGAGCCACTGCGACCAGCCCATGTTGTTGACCACCTCGCCGCGCCGACCGGCAATGGCGATCACCTGGGCGTAGGCCTTGTCAGCCGCCTCGAACCGGCCAAGCCGGTCGGAAGCGGCGGCGAAGCCAAGCCACGCCTCGGGGTCGAGCGGGTCTTTGGCGAGCGCCGCTCGGAAGGTGCGCTCGGCGCCGGCAAAGTCGTTCTGCCGGAACGTCGCCTTGGCGCGGTCGCGCAAGGTCGCCTGTTGGCTGGCGAACTGCGAATACTCCGGCCCGTCGTCAATCAACGTATCCTCGAAGGCCGTACTGCAGGCACCGAGTGGCACTGAGAGGAGAAGAACAAGGGCCGGCAGGAGAAAGCGAGGAACCATGATGCACACCTTGGTGGATCATCACATCGTAGACGGCACGGCATAAATCTGCGTCAAGAATTCCTGTTCAATTTTACGAAGACGGGTTCGCACAATAGTTGTAAAAACAACTGCTTGGCCCCGGATTTCATTAATGACCTATTCATAGGCTTGATCGATCATTGTTTCGGAGTGTTCTCTGGGGAAGGGCGCAAGAAAAATGATCAGGCTCAACAGCATTGCCGGACGATTCCACGCTCTCATCGTGCTGGCTGTCTTGGCGATTGCCGGCGTGTCCGGGCTGTCGACCTACGAGCTTACGGCGACCAATCGCACCCATCGTACCGAGACGTTGCGTTCGCTGACAGACACAGCGCTGTCGTCAGTCGGTCGCTTTGCGGAGTTGGCAAAGAGCGGCGCCCTCGACGAGGCCATGGCGAAGAAAGAGGCGCTCGCCACCCTGTCCGCCATGCGTTACGACGGCAACGAATACTTCTTCGTCATCGATTTCGACGCCCACATGGTCATGCATCCGATCAAGCCCGAGCTTGATGGCAAAGATCTATCCGCCTCCACCGATCCGGCCGGTGCGCCGCTATTCAAGGACATGGCGCAACTCGCCAGGAACGGCGGCGGCTACTACAGCTATTTGTGGCCACGCCCCGGCGCCGAGCAGCCGGTCGCGAAGACCAGTTATGTGCTGCCCTTCCCCGCCTGGGGCTGGGCGATCGGCACTGGTGTTTATGTCGATGATATCGCTACCGAAAATCGATCGTCGGTTATCTGGGCAGCTGTCTCCACGCTGGTGATCGCCGCGCTTCTGGTGCTCGTCGCCAGCTTGCTCACCCGTACCATCACCCACCCGATGCGGGCGTTGCGCGTCTCAATGGCCGATATCGCAGAGGGACGGCAGGCCGCTGTTGCAGGGATTGAACGCAGCGATGAAGTGGGAGAGATGGCGCGCGTCGTCGACGTCTTCCGACGCAACGCCGAGGAACGCGACGCCTTGCGTAACGAGCAGGAGCGGGCCGAGCACGACGTCCAGCGTCGCCGGGAAGCGGTGGAGAGGCTGATTGCCACCTTCGGCGGTGATGTCGGCCGGCAACTCGACGCAGTGATTTCCGAAATGAATGGTCTCGACCGACTGGCCGGTGATCTGTCCACCGCTGGCGAGGAGACCGAACGGCTGGCGGGCGCGGCGGCGCAGGGAGCGGACCAGTCGGCGACCAGCGCGTCGGCTGTCGCCTCGGCGTCCGACGAATTGCGCGGTGCCATCTCTGAAATCTCGCAACAGATCGCCAAGACGTCGGAGGTGACCTCACGCGCCGCCGAGATGGTGGAGGGGGCGAACGGACGGGTCGGGGAGCTGGCCGAACTCGCTGTCGCCATCGGCGAAGTGGTGACGCTGATCGACAACATCGCCGCCCAGACCAACCTTCTGGCCCTCAACGCCACCATCGAGGCCGCCCGTGCCGGTGAGGCCGGCAGGGGCTTTGCCGTGGTGGCGAGCGAGGTGAAGTCGCTGGCCGCCCAGACCGCCACGGCGACCAGCACCATTTCCGAGAAGATCGAGAGCATCCAGTCGTCGACCGGCGACACCGTTGAGGCCATCCGCTCGATCGGCGTGGTGATGAACGAGGTGCGGTCCTATACCACCGCCATCTCGGCAGCCATCGAGGAACAGGGCGTCGTTACGGGCTCGATTGCCGCCAACATCGGCGCGGTATCGTCGGGCGCCGCCGATCTGACGCGCAGCGTCGGTGGCGTGACGGCAGCGGCCGGGAAGTCGCGCACCGCGGCCGGCTCGGTGTTCTCCACCTCGGCCGACGTGACGGCGAAGACCGCTGAACTACGCCGGCTGGTGCGATCCTTCCTCGACGACGTCGCTGCCGCCTGATCAGCTGTTGAACTTCACGACCACCGGCCAGATGGCGATAAACAGCACCACCGGCAGGATGCAGGCGGTGACGGGTACCGACAGTTTGGCCGGCAGCGCATAGGCCTTTTCCTCGGCGGCGGCGAGGCGCTGGTGGCGCATGTCTTCGGAAAACACGCGAAGTGCGTCAGAAAGGCTCGACCCGAGTTCGCGCGACTGTTGCAACAGAGTTGCGAAGGCGCGCACTTCCGGCACGCCGACGCGGTCGGCCAGCGTCTGCAGTGCAAGCTCCAGCGGTCGGCCTGCCCGGATCTCGAGGCAGAGTACCTGCAGGTTGACGCCGAGCGCTGGATACATCGGCGACAATTCCTGGGTCACCCGCTCGAGGCCAGCCTCCATCGACAGGCCGGCATTGGCGCAGATTCCCATCAAGTCCATGAAGTCGGGAAAGGCGATGCGGTTCTGGCGCAGCACGGCCTTGGCGCGTCGGTCGATGTAAAAACTCGGGCCGAGATAGCCGGCGATGGTGGCAACCAGCAGGATGAGAAGAAGGGTGGTCGTCTTGGGCTCGAAGCCGGTGACGACAATACCGAGCAGGACGGCGAGCGGCAACCCGACCGCACCGGCGATCCGGGCGAGGAAGAACAGCACGACGGCGTGCGGAGAGAACAGGCCGGCCCGGATCATCCGCTGGCGGGCCAGCTTCATCTTGCCGGCGTCGCCGCTCTTGAGGATGCCGTTCGCCTGCGCGACGAACCTTTCCAGCGCCGGCGGCAGGCGGTCGCCATCCGGCGTAAGGCCGAGGGTCGACAGCGGGTCGTCGGCTGGCTCCTCCCCTGCCGCCTCGTGTCGCGAAGCCGGCAGATCGACCCGGAGCCGTCGCCTCACGTGGCGGCGGCGTGCCACCGATCCGGCGACCGCCACAGCGATGGCCGCCAGCATGGCGATGAGGGCAGCCAGCGCCACGAGGTCGAGGCGGGCGGTGACGATGTCGAGGAGAAGGCGAGCAAAGTCGGGCATTGGTGCCTCAGAAGCGGAAGCTGATCATCTTCTTCATCATCAGGTTGCCGACGCCGAGCCAGGCGACGGCGCCGGCCAGCCCCCATGTGGTCATCGGTTTGTCCCAGATCGAGCCGTAATAGTCCGGCGACATCACGTTGAGGGCGCCGAACAGCAGCACTGGCATGGCGGTGAGGAAGATGGCGGAGATGCGCCCTTCGGCGGAGATCGAGCGGATCTTGCGCCGCATCTTGATGCGCTGGCGGATGACGTCGGTCAGGTTCTGCAGGATTTCGCGCAGATTGCCGCCGGTCGAGGACTGAATCGACACGGCGGTGACGAACAGCGGCAGATCCTCCTGGCCGACGCGCGCCTGCATGTTGACGAGCGCCGTGACGAGATCCGCGCCGTAGGTCACCTCGTCGGTCATCATGCCGAATTCGGTGCCGATCGGGTCGGGCATCTCGCGCGCCACCATGGACATGGCCACCGGCACCGGATGGCCGGCCTTCAGGCTGCGGACGATCAGCTCGATCGCCTCGGGAAACTGCAGGGCGAATTTCGCCTGCCGCCGGTTTCTCCGCATGCGGAGCGCCATCACCGGCAGCAGGAAGCCACCGACCGGCAGCGCCAGCGCGGTCTTGATGGGGTCGTGGTCACTGAAGTTGAAGACGAGGCCGGCGACGACAACGCCCGTGGCGGCAAACAGCAACATCAGCTTGGTGAGACCGATAGTGATGCCGCACTGGACGATCAGTTGCCCGAGCCAGGCGAGGTGGCGTGGCATGCCGCCCGAGGTGGAGAGGCCGCGTTCACGCCGGAGCAGCACCATCACCTCCTGCCGGTTGGCGTCGGGCGCCGTTACCCGGAGGCGGCGGTTGAGCTGGCGCTGGTCCGCACCACCACTCACCGTCAAGAGATACACCGCTTCGGCGAGGAAGGCGGCGGCAAAGCCGGCGAAGGCATAAAACACGTACATCTCGTTCATGTCGGCCTCACACGAGTGGCTTGGTGGGGTCGAAATAGGCGCTCGGCACGGAAATCCCCTTGGCCACGAGGTCTTCAAGGAAGCGCGGCCGGATGCCGGTGGCGCGGAATTCGCCGACCACCGTGCCGTCCGCCTCGGTGCGCAGACGGTTGAAGCGGAAGATCTCCTGCATCTGGATGATGTCGCCTTCCATGCCGGTGATCTCGGAAATGGACGTGACGCGGCGCTTGCCGTCGGACAGGCGGGTCAGCTGCACGATCAGTCGGATGGCCGAGGCGATCTGCGAGCGAATGGAGGCAACGGTCATCGGCATGCCGGTCATGCCCAGCATCTGCTCGAGACGGCCGATGGCGTCGCGCGGCGTGTTGGCGTGGATGGTGGCCATTGAGCCTTCATGGCCGGTGTTCATGGCCTGCAGCATGTCGAAGGCCTCTTCGCCGCGGCACTCGCCGAGGATGACGCGGTCGGGCCGCATGCGCAGCGCGTTCTTGACCAGGTCGCGCTGGCGGATCTCGCCGTGGCCTTCGGTATTGGCCGGCCGCGTCTCCATGCGGGCGACATGTGGCTGCTGCAGTTGCAGCTCGGCGGCGTCCTCAATGGTGATGAGGCGTTCGTCCGGCGCGATGAAGGCCGAGAAGGCGTTGAGCATGGTCGTCTTGCCGGTGCCGGTGCCGCCGGAGATCAGCGTGGTGACGCGGGCGTTGACGGCGGCGGCCATCAATTCGCCCATCGGCTTGGCCATCGCGCCGACGTCGATCAGCCGGTCGAGCGACAGCTTTTTCTTGGCGAACTTGCGGATGGAAACCAGTGGCCCGTCAACGGCAATCGGTCGAATCGCCGCGTTGAAGCGCGAGCCATCGAGCATGCGGGCGTCGCAGGTCGGGTGGCTTTCGTCGATGCGCCGGCCGACGGCCGCGACGATCTTGTTGATGATGCGGAGAAGATGCGCTTCGTCCTTGAAGGGAATGTTGATCGGCTCGAGCTTGCCGAAGCGCTCGACGAAGCAGTTCTGGTGGCCGTTGATCAGGACGTCGTTGATGGTGGGGTCGCGCATGATCGCCTCGAGCGGTCCGAGCCCCATCATCTCGTCATAGACGGCGGTGACGAATTCGCCGAACTCCAGCTCGTTGAGGGCGAGCCGCTCTTCGGTGGCAAAGGCGCTGACCTGTCCGTAAAGCTCGCGCATCACCGCGTCGGGCGACAGCTTTTCGAGCTGGGACAGGTTGAGGTCCTCGATCAAGCGCTTGTGCAGCTTGTCCTTGGCGGCAATCAGCTTCTCGTTGATCGGCTTGGGCAGCGGCAGCGGCTCCATCTCGCGCAGCGGCGCCACCTGGATCAGCGACATCGGTGGACGATCGACCGGTGGCGCAACCGCCACCTCGCCCGACTGCAAGCTCTGGAAGCGGCTACGCATGACGCTTGCCCTTGTTGACGGAGGGAGTGTCGGACCGCTTCAACCGGGCGAGCAGCGCCAGCAGCGGCGCCGTCCAGGAGGAAACGACGATATCGGCGGGATCGGCGATGATCGCCCTGAGGTCGGCAATCACCCGCGAGTTGGGCGCCATCTCGCCGAGCGGACGGCCCTGGTCGAGCGCTTCGCGCACCGCTTTGTAGTCGTTGGCAACCGACCCGGCGAAGTCGTCGCCGAACAGCTCCTTGACCTCGGCCAGCGACACGCTGGGACTGCCCTTGGCGTCGACGCGATTGATGATGACGCCGAAGCGGGCATCCTTGTGGACGCGTTCCTTGACGGCGTGGGCGAGCCGCTGCGCATGCCTTAGCGCCGGCACCGTCATCTCGGTGGTGAGGAAGACGTGGTCGGAGCCCTGCAACACCGAATCCGTCCAGGGAAACCAGGTCCGCGGCAGGTCGATCACCACGTTGTCGAAATGGCTGGCGACGAGATCGAGCAGCCGGGTCACGAGGTCGGGCCGGTAGCTGCGCATCTCCCACGGGCAGGGCGGTGCCGATACGATGGCAAGCCCGGATTTGTGCCGGCTCAGCATGACGTCCAGCAGCTTGCGGTCGAGCCGATCCGGCTGGTTCTCGATCTCGGCGATGTCGAAGTGCGGCTCGAGGTCGAAATATTCGGCACAGGAGCCGTGCTGGAGATTGAGGTCGACGACGCAGGTCGTCTGGTGGCGTCGCGCCGCTGTCTGATGCAGCAACACGGCGGCCTGCAGCGCCAGCGTCGTGTTGCCGACGCCGCCGGCCGCCGGCAGGAAGGTGTAGATCCGGGAATCCGGATAGGGGTCGGCGTCGCCGCGGCCGAGGCGGGCCAGCGTATGGGCGAGGTCGGACGGGACCACCGGCTTCACCAGGAAATCCTGCAATCGCAGCCGCAGGAAGCCGCGCGCCACCTCGGCATCGAACACGCCGGTCACGGCGAGGAAGCGCACCGACGGACCGGCTTGCCGGTAGAGTTCGGACAGGCCGGCCACCGGTCCGTCCGGGAAGCCGTCGAGGTCGGGAACGACGAGGCCGCAGGCCGGGTCGGCGAGTTCGCCATCAAGGTTGTCGGGTGCCCGCACCTTCAGGTCGCCGACGCTGACACCGGACTCCCGCAGGGCATCAGCCACCAGAACGGCAAAATCCTTGTCGGTGGTGACGACGACGACGGTCCCGAAGCTGATTGAGGGCTCTCCCATGGATCACCGTACCGGCAGGTCGAGGATATAGCCGCCGGTCGACGCCCCGTTGGCGGCCAGATAGGCGGCGGTATCAGGTGGCGTCTCGGCGTTGCCGCGCGCGAAGACGTCGAGGTCGCTGCCCGGCTGCGCCCGGTCGAAAGGCGTGGCGATGGTGCTGCCAGCGCCGAGCGGGTCAACGATGTGGGGGGTCACGATGATCACCAGGTCGGTTTCCGAGCGCTTGTAGGCCGTGGAGCGGAACAGGTTGCCGAGCACCGGCACCGATCCGAGCCAGGGCACGCGGTTGTTCGACACCGAGCGCGAATTGGTGAGCAAGCCAGCCATGACGAAGCTCTGGCCGTCGCGCAATTCCAGCGTCGAATCCGAGCGGCGGACCTTGAGGCCGGGAATGGTGATGCCGTTGATGGTGACGGCCGCCGAGTAGTCGATCTCGCTGACCTCAGGTTTGATATTGAGGTGGATGAGGCCGTTGGGTGCCACCGTCGGCGTGAAGTCGAGGCCGATGCCGTATTTCTTGAATTCGACGGAGATCGAGCTGTTGTCGCTGGCGACCGGCACAGGGAATTCGCCGCCGGCCAGAAAGCTCGACGTCTGGCCGGAGAGAGCCACCAGATTGGGCTGGGCCAGCGACCGGGCGAGACCGCGCGCCTCAAGCGCCTGCACCACCATGTCGACGGAAAGACCGCCGGACAGAACCTGGCTGACGATCTCGCCGAACGGCGTCGAACCCGAGGCAAGCGTCGACGAGCCGACGCCGATGGCAATGCCATCGCTCTGTACCGCCCAGCCTAGGCCGAGTTCGCGGTTGGCCGAGCGTGTCGCCTCGAGGAAGCGCACCTTGAGTTGCACCTGCCTGCCACCGCCGATGTCGACGGTGTTGACGACTTTTTCACCGCCAAATTCCTTGGCGATGGCACCGGCTTCATCGATGGTCTTCTGGTCGGCCGCCATGCCGGACAGCACGATCGAGCCGTTGGCCGAGGAGACGTCGACTTGCGCGTCGGGCAACTTCCGCTCGAGCGCCGACTGCAGCCGGTCGGTGTGCAGGGCAATCTCGAAATCGGCGGCGCCGACCACATTGCGCTCCTTGTCGAACAGCACGATGCCGGTAACGCCGCCCTTCGAGCCGAGCACCATGAACGACTTGTCAGTAAGCGGCCAGGCATCGGCCAGCGCCGGGTCACCGACCACGATTTCCGAGAAGGCGGCGGTTGTCTCGATCATCTGCGGTACGCCCTTGGCGATCGAGAATGACTGGCCGGAGGTCGCCGAGGTCATGCGGATCGGTCGGGCGGCGTCGGCCGGTAGGCTGGAGGCCAGCATGAGGACGAGGAGCGCCACGAGGCGGAGGGCCGCGCGCGTCGAGGGGATCATTGCGGTTCTCCGGCGGCGATCGAGGCGGAGGAAGGAGGGGGCGTCTCTGCGGGGGCGGCGGGTGTCGTCTCCGGTAGCGGCGTCACGCGGCGGCTCGGCCCGCCATCCCTCGCTGGGACGGAATACTGGGTGAGCTCGGTTGCCCGCCGCACCCATACCGTGGCGTCCGTGGCGGGTGGCGGGGTGGGGGTCACCTCGGCCTTGGCGTTTTCGGTCTTGCGGGCGGTGGTCAGGTCGGCGACGCCGATCGGCCGGAAGGCGGCGGCGCGCACTTCGCCGGCCCGCCGCAGTACCAGCGACAGGCCGCCGATATTCTGGGCCAGCACCAGCTTCTGCGCCGCTTCCGGCGAAGCTTCGACGGTAACGGTATGCGCTACGATTGCCTCTGTGCTCTTCTCGTCGGCCATCTGATCGATCGACAGGATCCGCACGTCCTGAAGGATCACCTCGGCAACCTCGGCGGTGGTCAGCACCACGTCGACCCGGTCGCCCGGTAGTACCAGACCGCCAACGCCCGCGACATCGTTGACGCGCAGCGTCACGGCGCGGTTGCCGTCGGAGATCAGGCGTGACAGGGCGGCCCGCTCGCCGGGGCCGGTCAGCTTGGAGGCGAACAGCGGCTCGCCCTGCTCCAGCGGATAGAGCACGGTGCGATCGCCGTCCTTGAACAGGTCGTCGGTGGTGGCAAAGGCGCCCGGCGGCAGTTCACCGTCCGGCCAGGGAATCTCCCGGACCGCCTTTGGGGAGAGCGGCGCGCCGAAGCGCAGCGCCTCGGCCGCCACCACCAGCGTTCCGAAGGTCACTGTCGTCCGCGTCGCCTCGATTTCCCTGAGCCGTGCTGCCGAGGTATTGTCAAGCCAGCGGCCCCCCGCCCAGACGGCACCGCCGCCGCAGACGATGGCAAGCACGATCATGACCTTGAAATTGGCGCGCATCGGATCACTTTCCCCGGATGCAGCCAAGCTAGCAGCTTTACGATAAGGGCCGGTTCAATCGGTTCGTGGCTTTTCCGCAATCATCTCAAGGTTCTGTTAACCACGTTGGTGCCGGTTCTTCGGAGGACCGGCTTGCGGCTCGGCGGAAGGCGGACTAAGCCGTTGAACCGGCGATCTACGGAGTTACGGAGGGAAGGGTGTCGGTTTCTCTGGACGTTTCGGGCGCGGCCGCCGCTGGTGGCATTCTGGCGATCGATGTTGGCGCTGTCGTCGCCAACTGGCAGAGCCTTGCCGCCCGCATCGCGCCGGCCCGCTCGGCCGCCGTGGTCAAGGCCGACGCCTACGGCCTTGGCGCCGCGCCGTTGGCGAGGCCGCTCTACGATGCCGGTTGCCGCGACTTTTTCGTGGTGGCGCTGTCGGAAGCCGAGGCGCTCCGGCCGCTGCTGCCGTCCGACGCGACGCTCTACGTGCTGAACGGGTTGCTGCCGGGGACCGTGGCGGCCTATGGTGATGGCGTCCTGCCGGTGCTGAACTCGCTTGCCCAGTGCCGGACCTGGGCCGGGGCCAAGCGCGGCCAGCCGTCAGTGATTCAGGTCGACACGGGCATGTCGCGCCTCGGCCTCGATGCTGCCGAGCAGCAGGCGCTCGCCAGTGATCCCGGCCTTTTCGCCGCCACCGGCGCGCGTCTGATCATGAGCCATCTCGCCTGCGCCGACGAGCCGGTGAAGCCGGCGAGCGGCGAGCAACTCGCCGCCTTCCATGCTGCCCGCGCCCGACTGCCCGGTCTTGCCGGCTCGCTGGCCGCCTCGAGTGGCATCTTTCTTGGGCCGGACTATCACTTCGATCTCTGCCGGCCCGGCGCCTCGCTTTACGGGATCGAGACCAGCCCGCTCGCCGAGGGCATCCGGCCAGTGGTCGATCTCAGGGTCCGCGTCCTCCAGCTCCGAGAGATCGAGGCGAGCACCTCGGTCGGCTACGGCTACAGCTTCCGGGCCAGCCGGACGACCCGCCTCGCCACGCTTGCGGCGGGATATGCCGATGGCTGGTGGCGACGCTTTTCCGGTGGTGCCGGTGCCGCCTACTTCGGCGACACGCGCCTGCCGTCGGTCGGCCGTGTCTCCATGGACAGCTTCTCGGTGGACGTGAGCGCGCTGCCGGCCGGCACGCTCGCCGAGGGCGATCTCCTCGAGCTGATCGGGCCGCACCAGAGTGCTGACGAGGTGGCGCGCGCCGCCGGCACTATCGGCTACGAGGTGCTGACCTCGCTCGGCCGCCGCTACTATCGCGTCTATCGGTGACGCCTCGGAGTCCGACTCGGTGGAGTTCTGGCCCGGCTATCAGGGGCGAGCGATGACCGCGAAGGCGGTCGCGCCGCCTGCCCATGACCCGCCGGTCCTGAAGTCGGCAATCTCCACGGCAGAATAGCCGGCGGCCAGCACTTCCTTGGTGACGGTGGCCGGCGTGTAGTACTGCATCCAGTTGTAGACCTGGAAGGTACGGTCGGGCGTGGCGATAAGATAGCGATCGAGGCCGATCGCCTCGTCCGGATAGAGCTGCGTCGTCTTGAAGCCGACATAGTCGCCAGCTGCCCAGAAGCCGTTCATAAGGCGCGATTCGAAGGTCGTGGCCTCGCGCAGCTCCATGAACATGCCCGTCGAGAAGACGTCGAACACGAAGACACCATTCGGCTTCAGCGCGGCCTTGACCTTGTCGAGGATCAGACGGCGTCTGTCCGGCGCCAGGGCGCAGAAGTCGCCGTAGATCATGGTGACGAGGTCCTGGCCACTGGCAAGGGTATCCCGGAGGTAGTCGGCTTGCCGGTAGTCGATGGAAAGGCCGGCCGCCTCTGCCGCCTTGCGCGCATGAGCCAGAGAATTGGCAGAGAAATCGAGGCCCGTGACCTGCGCGCCGCGTTTGGCGTAGCGGCTGGTGTACAGGCCCGGCCCGCAGCCGAGATCGGTCACGGCCGCGCCGGCAACGGGAAAGCGTCGGTCCAGCCAACCGACGAAGGCGTCGATGGCGCTTGTCCGCCGCGAGGCGAAATCATTTTCTCCATCAAGGTGGAAGCGCAGCATCTCGCCTGCGATATGCGGATCGGTCCACAGCGTTTCTGTGGTCGAAACGGCGAATGGAAGAGGGCGAGCGAGGAAGTCGGCGAGAATATCGTACATGATCGTGCCAGGATAGGCGCTGCGCGCGCCCGGCGAAAGAGAGCCGTTATCCTGACCGCCAACGGCAACGGCCGCATCCCCTGGGGGACGCGGCCGCCGTGTTTCGACATGTTCTGAGCGTCAGGGCTGCTTGCCGATGTAGGCGAGGATGCCGCCGTCGACGTAGAGGATGTGGCCGTTGACGAAATCCGATGCCGACGAGGCGAGAAACACCGCCGGTCCCTTGAGGTCGTCGGTGGTGGCCCAGCGGCCGGCCGGCGTCTTCGCGCGGATGAAGGCGTCGAACGGGTGGCCGGGCGCCCGCAGCGGCGCGGTCTGCGGCGTTTCGACATAGCCAGGACCGATGCCGTTGCACTGGATGTTGAAGGCGCCGTATTCGGAGGCGATGTTGCGGGTCAGCATCTTGAGGCCGCCCTTGGCCGCCGCGTAGGCCGACACCGTTTCGCGGCCGAGTTCTGACATCATCGAGCAGATGTTGATGATCTTGCCGCTGCCCTTCTTCATCATGGCGGGAATGACCGCCTTGGCGACGATGAACGGCGCCGTCAGGTCGATGTCGATCACCTGACGGAAGTCCTTGACGTCCATCTCGTGCATGGGGATGCGCTTGATGATGCCGGCGTTGTTGACCAGGATGTCGACGGAGCCGAGATCCGTCTCGATGTCAGCCACCAGCTTCTGAACGGCCGGCTCGTCGGTGACGTCGGCGATATAGCCCCGGGCATCGATGCCGGCCGCCTTGTAGGCGGCAAGGCCCTTCGCCAGGAACTCCTCGTTGATGTCGTTGAAGGCGATGGTGGCGCCGGCCTCGGCCAATGCGCTGGCCAGCGCGAAGCCGATGCCATAGGAGGCGCCGGTGACCAGCGCCACCTTGCCTTCGAGCGAGAATGCGTTCGGATGGGTCATTGCAGTCTGTCCTTGCGGGCGAAAAGAGCGATCAGCGCAGGTCGCTGATGGCGATGTGGTCCATGTCGTCGAAGGTCTGGTTCTCGCCGCCCATCGCCCAGATGAACGTGTAGGCGGCGGTGCCGCAGCCGGCATGGATCGACCAGGACGGCGAGATCACCGCCTGCTCGTTCTGCACCAGGACGTGGCGGGTCTCATTGCCCTCGCCCATCATGTGGAAGACCGCCTGTCCCTCGGGGATATTGAAGTAGGTGTAGATCTCCATGCGCCGCTCGTGGGTGTGCGCCGGCATGGTGTTCCAGACGCTGCCCGGCGCGAGCTGGGTGAGGCCCATGGAGAGCTGGCAGGTCTCCAGGACGTCCGGGTGGATGAACTGGTTGATGACGCGCTTGTTGGAGGTGGCCTCGTCACCGACCGGCTTCTTCTTGGCGTCGCCGAGCGACAGGAAGGTGGTCTTGCAGGCCTTATGGGCCGGGGCGGAAACCATGTAGAACTTGGCCGGCACCTTGGCATCGTCGCTCTTGAAGACGACCGACTTCGTTCCCTTGGTGACGTAGAGGCAGTCCTGGAAACCGAGGCGGAAGGTCTCGCCATCCGCCTCGATCGAGCCGGGGCCACCGATGTTGAAGATGCCGATCTCGCGGCGCTCCAAAATGTAGGTGGTGCCGAAGTTCTTCATGCAATCGATGCCCTTGTCGAGCGGCACCGCCTCATTCACCGGCTTGCAGCCGAGCGTCACCATGCGGTCGACATGGGAATAGACGGCAACCACCGTGTCATCGATGTAGAGGTTCTCGATCAGGAACTCCGCGCGCATTTCCCCGGTGGTATAGCGCTTGAAGTCTTTTTGGTTGGCCGAATAGCGAATGTCCATTGTTGTCTCCGATGGTGACGGCGGAAGGTCAGGCCAGGATCTTGACCACGACCTTCCGCACCTTGCCTGGTGTGCCGGCGGCACAGCCGGGCCGGTGGATGTCTGTGGGATGGAAAACGGCATAGGCGCCGGTGCCGAGCACGAGGTCGGTCTCGTCGGCTACCGCGGCGAAGAACTGCACGTCGCGGCTCTCGAAGAAGGTCTCGGCCACCGGATTGTCGCCGGCAAGCGGCGCGTAGCCGATCACCTCGCGGCCGCTCGCCACATACTGGATGTCGATGTAGCGGGCATGCGATTCCGGACGCTTGTCGGCCTTCGGCGCCGTCTCGTAGTCCTGGATCAGCGCGAACATGCGGTCGCCGTCGATGTCGACGCGCCCGGCCGGCAGGGCGGCGATGTCGGTTCCGGCAAGGAACCTGAGACCGCGCCGGATGTCCTCGGGCAGGTTGGCGGCGTCGCGGTCGAGCGTGGCGATATGGCTGAGATACATCGTGCTTTCTCCTGGAGATGCGGTCGGGGCCGGCGTGCCGGCCCCGCCGCGATTACTCCGCCACTTGCAGCGTTTCGGCCGGGGCGGCGGGGGTGGCGCCCTTGATACGCCTGGCCCACATGCCGGTCAAAATCGGTACCAGGATCGCCGTGGTGAGGCAGGCGGCCGCGACCAGCGAGGTGGCGGTGGCGGCGGCCGGCTTGAAGGCAGGCACCATCTCCGCGATGATCATCGGGTTGGCGACGGCGGCGCCGGCGGTCGAGGAGGCCGCGAGGCCGGCGGTGCCATTGCCGCCGCCGATCAGCTTGTCGGCCAGCATCAGCGGAATGCCGGTGATGATGATGACGATGACGCCGAGCAGCAGGCCGCCGAGGCCGGTCTGGGCGATGACGTGCAGATCAATGCCGTTGCCAAGGGCGAAGCCGAAGAACGGGATCAGCGTGTGCACGCACTTGCCGAAGAATTCCTTCAGGTCCTTGTCGAGGTTGCCGAGCAGGAAGCCGATCAGGAAGGGCAGCACTGCGCCGACGAACAGGTGCGGTTCGAAGGTGGCGACGCCAGCGGCGCCGAGGATGAACATCGACACCAGCGGACCGGACTCGATGGACATCAGCACGAAGGCGCCAGCCTCTTCCTTGCTGCCGTACTGCTGCATCACCGCCGCGTAGAGGCCGCCGTTGGTCATGTCCATGGCCGCGCAGATGGCCAGCGCCGAGAAGCCGGCGAACAGGCCTGCCTGCACGCCCTCAAGCGGCAGGAACTGGGCGGCAGCGTAGGTGGCGGCCCAGGCGATCAGCGTTTTGACGACGACGAGGTTGCCCGACTTGCGCAGCACCGTGCCGGTGGCCCGGAGGTCGATGGTGGCGCCCATGCAGAAGAACCAGACGGCGAGGATCGGCACGGTGCCGGAGATCAGGCCTTTGGTGAAGGAACCGAAATACTCGCCGGCTCCCGGGTAGAAGGTCTTGCACAGCGCGCCGAGGATCAGCGGTACCAGCATCAGGCCCCCTGGAATTCTGTCGATCGTCTTCTTGATGTTCATGGAACCAGTCCTCTCCAGCTAAAAGATATAGGGGTTGCGCGGGCGGCGGCCGATCATTGGCGCCGGGCGATCTCGGAGGCGAAGACGTCGGGGGTGGCGTCTTTGGGAATGATGGCGCCGCGGTGCTGCACGACAGCGCCAGCGACGACGTGGGCGCGGCAGGCAGCTTCGGCCGGCACGAGGCCGAGGTTGCGGCCAAGGAGGTAGGCGGCCGAGAAGCTGTCGCCGGCGGCGGTGGTGTCCACCACCGTGTGGACCGTGGTGGCGGCGACGGTCTCGACCACGCCGCCGTGGATCAGCGTGCACGGCTTGGCGCCATCCTTGATCACCGTTTCAAGGCGCGGCATCGCCGCAAAATGGGCGGCGCCGGCTTCCGGCGTCGGCAGGACGCCGAGGACCTCGAGTTCCTCGACCGTCACCATGACGCGGCTGGCCAGGGCGATGACCTGTTCGTAGACGGCGCGCGTTGTCTCGACGTTCTCCCACAGTAGTGGCCGGTAGTTGCAGTCGAAGTCGATGGCAACGCCGTCGCGGGAGAGTTCGGCGAGGCGGGCGATCAGCCGGGTGCGGCTTTGCGGCTTCAGCACCGCGAGGCTGATGCCCGAGAGGTAGATGCTGCTGTAACCGGCGAGCGCGGCAAGGATGTCCTCGGAGCCGGCGGTCTCAAAGGCCTCGCGAACGGCGGCTTCGCCGCGCCAATAGAAAAAGCGACGCTCGCCGGCTGCGTCGGTCTTGATGAAATAGAGACCGGGGCGACGTCCCGGACGGCGCAGCACCAGGCGATCGCCGACGCCCTGGGCGCGCCAGAAGGCGGCCATGGCGTCGCTGAACGGATCGTCGCCGATGGCGCTGACATAATCAACGAAGGCACCAAGACCTTCGCCGAGCCGCGCCATGTAGGCCGCCGTATTGAACGTGTCGCCGCCAAAGGACTGGGTGATGCCACCGTCGGGCCGCTCTTGCAGCTCGACCATGCACTCACCGATGGCTGCCACGCGGATATCCTTGGTCACGTCATCCTCCGCTCCTGCCGGTCCGTCGTCTGGCTGGGGCTTTTTCCCGGCGCGTCGGCCACATCTCGTTGGCCGAAACATCTAAGTCTTGGATCTACAAGTCAATACGCATTATTCCACGTTTAAATGATGAGATTTACACGTATACGAAAGTTTATTATCAAGAAATACTGGGAATTAATTTGAGATTATAACACGATAAAGAGAGACTAAATCGCGATATGCGACGGGTTGTCACAATATATACGTTCTTGTATATAAGATATATAAGGTATATGATGGCGAATATATATGGACGCATGGCGAAGTCACATTTTGGACAAATTGGAAAAACTGCGTCACACTAGCTGCGCTGTCGCCTGCTCGTCACGTTGCACTTTCCGGCCGCAGACTTTTGCTGGGCCTGCCCGTTGGCACCGCATTCGGGGGGCATACGTATCGGTCCCGATCATGCCCGCTCGCACCAGCTCGGTACTAACCCGCTCTGATCATTTTTCATATATCTGATATACAGAACTCGAGTCGCTGCTGGCGATCTCGGTGCAAACGACGCGGCAGGATAAGCCATGCTTCCATCGGGTCGTTACCTGCAGTCGATGAGCGCATCATCCCGAAAAGCGGCCCATGGAGCAGACCCGATGACGGCGTGGACGATGAGCGATGCCGGGCGGGCCCCCGCCAGCAGCCAGCTGGCAGGCGAGACGGCCGCCCAACTGCTCCATCGGCGCCTGCGCGACGACATCGTTTCCATGCGTCGCCGGCCGGGCGACGTCATCTTTGAGAAGGAAATCGCCCTCGAGGCCCGCGTCAGCCGTACCCCCGTCCGCGAGGCGCTGCTCCGGCTTGCCGACGAGAAGCTGATCGAGATCGTGCCGAAGTCCGGCACCATGGTGTCGCGCATTCCGGCCGAGATCCTGCCGGAAATCATCGTTGCCCGCGCCGCCCTTGAGGCGGTCACCGTGCGGGCTGCCGCCGAGGGCGCCAGAGGGTCGGACGTTGCCGGCCTCCGGGCGATCATCGAGCGTCAGCGCGAGGCGCTGGCCACCGGCGATATCGACGGTTTCCACGCCGCCGACGAATTGATGCACCGGGCGATCGCCGAGGCCGGCAGGTTACCGGGGCTTTGGGCGATGGTCGTGCAGATCAAGGTTCAGCTCGACCGCTACCGCCGCCTCACCCTGCCGCAGCCGCATCGCATGGAGCGGGCGCTCGCCGAGCACGAGGCGATCGTCGATGCCATCGCCGGCCACAACACGACCGTGGCGGTGGCGTCCATGAATCGTCACCTCGACGGTCTCAGGGTCAGCCTGGCGCCGATCCGCGACCTCAACCCCGACTATTTCTCCGGCGACGTCGGCGCGGTGTATGAACGCTGGGCGGGCGAGACGGTCTAACGGTTGGCTTTTCAACGGGCGACGCTGACCACCCGCCTTCCGTCGATGTCGATAACGTCGCCTTCGACCCGGAACACCTCCGACAGCAGCCGCCGGTTGATGACGTTGGCCGGTGGGCCGTCGCCGACCATCCGGCCGTCCTGCATGACGATGATCCGGTCGGCATAGGCGGCGGCGACGTTGAGGTCGTGCAATACGATCACCACCGTCTTGCCCGGCTGGTCGCCCATGCGGCGGAACAACCGCATCATCGATACCGCGTGGTGGATGTCGAGGTTGTTGAGCGGCTCATCAAACAGCGCGTAATCGGCATCCTGGGCCAGTGTCATGGCAACGAACGCCCGCTGTCGCTGGCCACCGGACAACTGGTCGAGAAACCGATCGGCCATCGCCTCCAGGCCGACGAAGGAAATCGCCGTCGCCACCTGCTCCGTGTCCTCGCGTGTCGGGCGGCCACGGTTATGCGGGAAGCGACCGAAGGCGACGAGATCTTGCACCGTCAGGCGGGCGGCGACGTGGTTCTCCTGCCGCATGACCGACAAGCGGCGGGCCAGCTCGCGACCCGGCGCCTTGGTCACATCGAGCCCGTCGATGCTCACACGGCCGGCGTCGGTTTTAGTAAGTCGGCTCATGATCGATAGCAGCGTTGACTTGCCGGCGCCGTTGGGGCCGACGATGCCCACCACGCCGCCGCGCGGAATGGCAAGGCTGACTGCGTCGATGACGGTCGTTTGGCCGTAGCGCTTGCTGATCTTGTCGATTTCGATCATCGCCGACCGGTCCTGAACAGGATGAAGAGGAACACGACGCCGCCGACGAAGTCGATGACGATGGATAGCGCCGTGCCGAAGCCGAGCACACGTTCGAGCAGCATCTGACCGCCGACCAGCGTGACGACGGCGAGGCCGATGGCAACGGGCAGAACGTCGGCGTGCCGGGCCGATGGCACCATGAGATAGGCAAGGTTGGCGACCAGCAGGCCGAAGAAGGTGGTCGGTCCGACCAGCGTCGTCGACGCCGACACCAGCACGGCGACCAGCGCAAAGATGGTCGCCGACAGCTGTGTCGTGTCGATACCGAGACCGGTCGCCCTGTCGCGGCCGAGCACCAGCACGTCGAGGGCCGACAGGCGCGGCAGAACGATTGCCGTCGCCGCCAGTGCCAGCAGGGCGGCGACGCCGATCAGCGTCGGATCGACGACATTGAAGGAGGCAAAGGCGCGGCCCTGCAATACCAGGAAGTCGTTGGGGTCCATGATGCGCTGCAGGAAGCTGGAAAGACTGCGAAACAGGGCGCCGAACAACAGGCCTGACAGCACGACCAGCGGCAGGTTGCCACCCTCGCCGCGAAACAGCAGGCGGAACAACAGGCCGGAAAGGCCGACCATGACGAGGCATTCCGCCGCAAACAGCAGCCGGGGGTCGAGCGCGCCGGTGGCGGTGGCGCCGAGCGTCGTCACCAGCGCGGTCTGCAGCAGAATGAACAAGGCATCGAAGCCCATCACCGCCGGTGTCAGGATGCGATTGCCGGTCAGCGTCTGGAACAGCACCGTCGACAGCGCGATGGCATAGGCGACGGTGACAAGGGCGGCGAGACGGATGCCGCGATGGGCGAGTACGAAGCCCCAGGAACCGCGTACGCCGACCGTCATGAAGGCGAGCGCCGACAGCACGGCGAGGAGGGTGACGATCATCGTCACGCGGCGGATGGCGCGGGCGCGATCAGGTGGCATGGCCGCGTCGCCCGAAGATGAGCACCAGGAAGCCCAGGCTGCCGATGACGCCCATGATGGTACCGACCGGAATTTCGTAAGGGGCGATGATCAGCCGTCCGCCGACATCCGAGCCGAGCACCAGCAGCGCCCCGCCGGTCGCCACAATGGGCAGGCTGCGTCTGAGGTCGTCGCCGAGGATCAGGCTGACGACGTTGGGCACGATCAGGCCGACAAAGGGAACGGCGCCCACCGTGACCACCACCACGGCGGTCACCACCGAGACGATGATCAGGCCGAAGGCGACGAGGCGGCGATAATTGAGGCCGACGCCGATCGCCACGGCCTCGCCCATGCCGAGAATGGTGAACCGGGCAGCGGTGGCATAGGCAGCGGCCACCAGGGCGGCGATGATCCAGAGAAACTCGTAGCGGCCGCGCAGCACGATGGAGAAATCACCACTGCCGAAGGCGCCGATCGACTGCAGGAGATCGAAGCGATAGGCCAGGAAGCTGGTGACGGCGTCGAAGATGCCGCCGAGCATGATGCCGACCAGCGGCACCATCAGCGCCGAGCCGAGCGGCAGCCGGCTGAGCAACATCAGGAACAGTGCCGAGCCGGCCAGCGCGACCATGGCCGCTATCAGCATGCGCACCACCACCGGCGCACCGGGCATCAGAAGCAGCGTCAGCAGAATGCCGAGGCCGGCCGATTCCACCGTCCCGGCCGTTGACGGCTCGACGAAGCGGTTGCGGGCGATCATCTGCATCAGGATGCCGGAGACGGCGAGGCCGGCACCGGAAAGCAGGAGAGCGAGGGTACGCGGCACCCGGCTCGCCGCCAGCACGAGCGCGCCATCCCCCTCCATCGCCAGAACATCCGACCAGGCGTAGCCGCCGCCGGTGACGAGGCTCGCCGCGATCAGGACGGCGGTTGCGACGAAAATGGCGCACACCAGAAGCGGACGGGGTGACGCGTTCACTCGGCCGCCTCGCGGAATGGCACCGCCTGCCGCCGCCTCAGCTTCGGCGGCACGCCATAGGCCTTCTTGAAGGCGGTGGCAAAGCTCGATGGCGCCGAGTAGCCGGCCATGAAGGCGGCGCAGGCGATGCTGACCCCACGGTTGTCGAGGGCATCGCGGGCGGCGTCGAGTCGGCGCCGACGCACGAAGTCGAACACCGTCATGCCGTAGAGCTCCTTGAAGCAGCGCTGTACGACGCTGACCGACGCTCCCACCGCCTGGGCGACCGCATCAATGGTCAGCGGTTCGTTGAGGTGGTCGAGCAGGAAGATGCGGATGCGCTCGCCGAGCAGAGACTGGGCCGGCCGGGGTAGGGCATTCTCTTCGCGCCGGAGCGCCAGCGTGCTGAGCATCAGGCAGATCAGGTCGAAGGCACGGGCCCGACGATAGAGCGACAGCGCCTCGCGTGGCACCCAGGCCGGCGGCTCCGCCGCGAGATGGGCGAGACGGATGCTCTCTTCGTCGAGACGCCAAAGATGGTTGTTGCCATGACCGGCCAGGAAGGTCGCCAGCGCGTCACCGTGGCCGGCTCCCTTGAGGTCGAGCGCCGAAGCCCAGTCGCTCGGCGCGGTGATCATCAGCTTGCCCATCCGGTCTTCCGACCAGGCGACCTGAGTCAGGCGCGCCGGGCGGGTGAGCGCCAGCGCCAGCGCCACCGGGCCGCTGTCGGCGGAAACGTCAAACCGCTGGCCGTCGATGTCGAAGCGCTGCCAGCCGCGCAGATAGACGAATAGCCGGAAGCCCGGACGAATCTCCCGCACCGGACGCTGACCGGCGACCACCGGCGTCAGCCGGCAGGCAAGCGAGATGCCGTCATGTTCCGATACCGCCGTGGACAGTTCCATGAACGCACCCAATGCCACTCGCAACGCCGGCCGACAACACGCCTGACGACCCTGGCTGTTTACGAAAAAGAAACCGCCGTTTGCGCTGAAGCCCTGACCGTCGACAGCTTTCAGTCCCCCTGTTTATATACATGACAAAGTTAGTCAAGTTTAAGTGAAATCCCTTATGCGATTGGCTCGCAATCGCAAATTGGGAATTGGGGCAGGGGTAAATGACTGAGAAAGTGGAGTTTTCCGCCGAGGGCCATCCGCGTCGAGTCCGGTATCGGTGCGGTAGCTTGTTGCGCGCTACGTTGATGGCGACGGTCTGTCTGGCTGGTGCCGACGGCGCACAGGCACAGTCGGCGGACGGCGCCGCGACGCTCGAGCCAATCGTTGTCGAAGGACGCGGCGCGGCGGGTGATGGTCCGGTGAAGGGCTATATCGCCAAGCGGTCGAAGACAGCCACCAAGACAGATGTGCCGCTCGAGAAGACGCCGCAATCGGTGTCCGTCGTCACCGCTGACCAGATGGCCGATCAAGGCGTCAAGTCGGTGGCCGAGGCGCTGCGTTACACGCCGGGCGTGTTTGCCGAATACCGCGGCGCCTCCAATCTCCAGGACGAGACCTTCCTGCGTGGCTATTATTACGCGCCGCGGTTTCTCGATGGCCTGCTGTTCGGGTCCAACTCGTTCGGCCAGATCGATCCTTATCTTCTCGAGCGCGTCGAGGTGCTGAAAGGCCCCTCATCGGTGCTCTATGGCGAGGCCCGGCCCGGCGGCCTCATCAATCTCGTCAGCAAGCGTCCGACCGGCGAGACGGCGCGCGAGGTGCAGGCGACGGTCGGTACCGATGGTCGCGTCGAGGCGGCCTTCGACCTGATGGACAAGCTGCCGGGCAGCGATACCGTCTCCTACCGCGTCGTCGGCAAGGCGGCGCGCGCTGATACCATGGAGGATGGCCTCGACACCAAGCGTCTCGCCGTGGCGCCGTCGATCATGTGGCAGCCGGACGACCAGACCAAGGTCACCCTCCACGCCGTCTACCAGAACGAGCCGGAAGCCGGATTCAGGAACTTCCGCGAGGCCAAGGGGTCTCTCACCCCGACCGCCTACGGCTACGTGCCCCGCGACTTCCTGATCTCCGATCCCAATGTGCAGAAATCGGAACGCCAGCAGGCTTCGATCGGCTATCAGGCCGAACACCGCTTCGACAACGGCGTCACGTTGCGCCAGAACGCCCGCCTCACCGACATCGACACTGCCTATCAGACCCTGACCTGGGGCGCCCTGCAGGCCGACGGCAAGACCATCACCCGCACCGGCTCCGGCGGCACCGAGGACATGCTGCAGTTCGTCGTCGACAACAGCGCCGAAGCCAAAATTTCCACTGGCCCGCTCGAGCACACGCTGATCGGTGGCGTCGACTACCGCTATTCGGTCGTCGACTACGCCTGGGGCTATGACTACACGGTGCCGTCGATCGACTGGACCAATCCCGTCTACAACGTCACCAGCCTCAACCTCTCCTCAGGTCGCAGCGACACGAAGACCAAGGCGTCGCAGGTGGGCGTCTATCTGCAGGACCAGATCGAGGTCGGCCGGCTGAACCTGTTGTTTGGCGGCCGGCATGATTGGGCAACCACCGACATCGACAACAACCTCACCGGTGCGACGACCAGCCTGGATGCGTCGGCCACCACCGGTCGCGCCGGCGCCGTCTACGATCTCGGCTGGGGCCTTTCGCCCTACGTCAGTGTTGCCACGTCCTTCGAGCCGGTGCTGACGGCGGCGCCGTCCGGCTCCGATCCTTTCGATCCGTCGACGGCCATCCAATACGAGGCCGGCCTGCGTTTTTCGCCGGAGGGCTACGGTTTCAACCTCAGCGCCGCCGTCTACGAGCTCACCCAGCAGAACGTCCTCTATCGCGAGACGAGCGCCAGCCCCTGGCAGCAGACCGGCGAGATCCGCACCCGCGGTTTCGAGCTGGAGGGCCGGGCGGAGATCACCGATAACCTCAGTCTGCTCGCCGCCTACAGCTACACCGACCAGGAGGTGACGGAATCGGCGCAGGCCAACATCCTCGGCAAGACGCCGGCCCGCATTCCGATCAATCAGGCATCGATCTGGGGCAAGTACGAGTTCGATGACGGCCCGTTCGCTGGTCTCGGCCTCGGCCTGGGCCTGCGCTACGTCGGCGAGAGCTGGGGCGATGCCACCAACACCTTCAAGGTGCCGGACACGCTGCTGCTCGACGCCTCGCTGTCCTACGATTTCGGTGCGCTCGACAAGGACTTCGAGAACGTATCGCTGCAGGTGAATGCCACCAACCTCACCGATGAGTTCTACACGGCGTCCTGCGCCAGCGCCTATGCCTGCTTCGTCGGTGCCGGTCGCACCGTTACCGCCACGCTGAAGTACAAGTGGTAAGGCGGATGCGGAAGGCTTTGACCGCGTTGCACACGCTGGCTTTCGTTCTCCTCTCCGGCGGCGCGTCCGCCGGAGAGGATGTTCT
>JAGSYU010000234.1 GCA_018262575.1 Pseudomonadota bacterium
TGTATCGCGTCATCTATTACGTCGTGCCGCTTGTCGTGGCAGTCGCCGCGATGATCGTCAGCGAAGCGCGCCGAGCGACGATGGCGAGCCCGGCGCTGACGGCGGCGGTATCCGGCATTGCGCCCGTCATGCTCGGTACGCTGGCCATCGTGCTCGGCGCCATGTTGGTATTCTCCGGCGTGACGCCGCCGGCCGATACGCGTCTCGATCTGATGGACGCTTTCATCCCGCTGCCTCTGGTCGAAGGCGCCCATTTTATCGGCTCGGTGATCGGTGTCTTCCTGATCGTCGCCGGACGCGGGCTCGTCCATCGGCTCGATGGGGCCTGGTGGGTTGCGTTGGTCTTGACGGCGCTCTCCATTCCGCTCGCCCTTTTCAAGGCGCTGGCGGTGGGCGAGGCGGTGCTGTTTGCCATCCTGATCGTCGGACTGGTTTCCAGCCGCCATCTTTACACGCGGCCTGCCTCGTTGCTGCATGATCGGCTCAGCCCGGCTTGGTGGCTGTGCATCACCTCGGTTCTGGCGCTGGCCGCCGGCATCCTGTTCTTTGTCTACAAGGAAGTGCCCTATAGCCACGATCTCTGGTGGCAGTTCGAGATGTCGGCCGCCGCCCCGCGCTCGCTGCGCGCCGCTGTCGGCATCGGCCTTGCTACCGCCGCCGTCGCGGCTTGGCTGCTGATCCGGCCGCCGTCCGGGCGCATCGAGCCGCCGAGCGCCGACGATCTGGCCCGCGCCGTGGCCATCCTTGCCGGAACCGATCACGCCTCGGCCAATCTGGTGCGGATGGGCGACAAGAATCTGATCTTCTCCGACGATGGCGCCGCCTTCCTGATGTTTGCCAAGCGCGGCCGCTCGTGGATTTCGCTCGGAGATCCGGTCGGCGCCGAAGCGGGCGTGCGTGAGCTGATCTGGCGTTTCATCGAAACCGCCCGCGCCCATGGCGGCCGAGCCGTGTTCTACCAGGTGCCGGCCGAGAGCCTGTCGCTTTATGCCGACGCCGGGCTTTCCGCCTTCAAGCTCGGCGAGGAGGCCGTCGTTGACCTCGCCGTCTTTGACATCAAGGGCACGCGACGCGGCAACCTGCGCAATGCCATCAACAAGGCCGAGCGTGAGGGTATTGTTTTCGAGGTGGTTCCGCCGGAAGGCGTGCCGGCCATTGTCGACGAACTCGCCGCCGTGTCGGAGAGCTGGCTGAAGGCGCGCAAGGCGCGGGAAAAGGCCTTTTCCATGGGCGCCTTCGACCCGGACTATGTCACCTCGCAGCCGGTGGCGGTGTTGAGGAAGGCCGGGCGCATCTTTGCCTTCGCGACGCTGATGATTTCTGGCGATGGCCGGGAAGCAGCCATCGACCTGATGCGCTTCACGCCGAAATCTTCCAACGGCACCATGGAATTGTTGTTCACCCGCGTGCTGCTGCACTTCAAGGCGGCCGGTTTTGCGACCTTCAGCCTCGGCATGGCGCCGCTGGCCGGCCTTTCCGACAGTCCGATGGCACCGCTCTGGCACAAGCTCGGCCGGGCCGCCTTCGAGCACGGCAACGCCTTCTACAATTTCTATGGTCTGCGCGCCTTCAAGACCAAGTTCGATCCGGTCTGGCGGCAGCGTTACATGGCGGTGGCCGGCGGTCTCAATCCGCTGCTGGCGCTTGCCGACGTGACCTTCGTTATCTCAGGTGGCCTCAAGGGAACCGTTTCCAAATGAAGCGACTCATACTGTTCGTCATGGTCGGCGTCCTCATGGTGGCCGGCATCGCGACGGGCGCCTTTCTCTATCTCTTCCCACACCTGCCACCGGACAAGACGGATACCCTCGGCATCGCCGAGGTGATCACGCCGCGTAGCGAGCCGACCGGTATCGTCTTCCTGCTGTCCGGCGAAGCCGGCTATGGCTTCTGGGACCGCGTGACGGCGCGCCGCTATGCGGCAAGTGGCGCGGTGGTCGTTGGCATCGATACGCCCGCCACCTTTGCCAAGGCGGAAAAGCTGCCCGACGATTGCGTCTACTTCGTCTCCGACGTTGAGCAGGTCAGCCAGAACATCCAACGCGCGCTGGATGTCGACAGCTATCACTCGCCGCTGATTGTCGGCGACCAGCTTGGCGGCACTTTCGCGCTGGCGCTGGCCGCCCAGTCGCCGGATGCGACGATCGGCCGCACCATCGCCGTCGATCCGCGCGCTGCTCTGCCGCTGCGCAAGGAGCTGTGCAGCGAGGCAAAGCACGTCAAGGCTGCGGACGGTAACGGCTGGGTCTACGAGCTTCAGAAGGGACACCTTCCCGATCCCATCGACGTCTATCTGACCCAGCATGCCGACCCGACCGGGGCCGCGCATGTCAATGAACTGGTTGGATCCGGCTTTGCCATTGCCACCGCCAAGAGCGTGAAGGGCACCGGTCGGACGTTGGACGGCGCCGTGTTCGAGCAGTTGGTCAAGACCGATGACAGCGGGTCGCCGCTGGCCGGCATTCCGATTACCCTGGTGCCTGCCGCGGCAACCCACGACACCATGGTGATCATCTATTCCGGTGACGGCGGATGGCGCGATATCGACGCCGAGATCGGCGGCTACCTGGCCAAGGCCGGCGTGCCGGTGGTCGGCATCGACTCGCTGCGCTACTTCTGGAACAATATCGACCCCGCCGATGCGGCCGATGACCTTGCCAAGGTGATGGACGCCTATACCAAGAAATGGAACGTCCACAAGGTGGCGCTCGTCGGCTATTCCTTCGGCGCCGATGCGCTGCCGGCCATCTATCAGGCACTGCCGGCGGATCACAAGGCCAGCGTCAATCTCGTCTCGTTGCTGGCCTTTACCGGCGCGCGGCAGTTCGAGATTCAGGTCTCCGGCATTCTCGGCGGCAAGACTGATCCCAACGGGCCGTCGACACTGCCAGACGTCGAGAAGATCGAACCGGCCAAGGTTCAGTGCATCTATGGCAGCGAGGACGACGAGACCGCTTGCACTCGCCTGCCGAAAGACAAGGGCTTTAGCCTGCTCGTCCATCCCGGTGGTCATCACTTCAACGACGACTACAAGCCGGTCGCCAAGGATATTCTCGACCGCCTTGTTCCGCCGGATGCCGCGGCTGCGGCCGTGGAGGCACAGGCCACGACGCCTTGACGACAGTGGCCGGAACGGGGAACAAGGCATCATGCACTTTCCCGTTCCTCTTGTTTCCGGCCAGCTCGTTCGCCGCTACAAACGCTTCCTCGCCGACTGTCTCCTGGACAGTGGCGAGGAGGTAACCGCCCACGTCGCCAATTCCGGCTCCATGCTCGGCCTGTCGACGCCCGGCTCCCGCGTCTATCTCGCCCGTTCCAACGATCCGAAGCGCAAGCTCGCCTGGAGCTGGCAGCTCGTCGAGGTGGATGGCGCCCTGGTCGGCATCGACACCGGCCTTTCCAACCGAATCGTTGCCGAGGCGATCGCTCACGACCGGATTCCCGCACTCGCTGGTTACGAAACGCTCCGCCGTGAAGTGCCCTACGGCGCGCGAAGCCGTGTCGACATGCTGCTGGAAAACGCGGGACGTCCGCCCTGCTATGTGGAAGTAAAGTCCGTCACCTTGTCGCGCCGGCCGACAATGGCCGAGTTTCCCGACGCGGTGACCGCGCGTGGCGCAAGGCATCTTGCCGAGCTTGCCGCCATGGTCGAGGCGGGCGCCCGAGCCGTGCTTGTCTATCTGGTGCAGCGCGGCGATTGTGACCACTTCGAGATCGCCGCCGACATCGATCCCGTCTATGCCGCCGCGGCGGGATCGGCTCGCGCCGCCGGTGTCGAAATGTTGGTGGTGCGGGCCGAAGTCACACCGGTGGGAATCGAAATCCGGCCCGATTTCTGACAGAATAGCGAGCCAGGGCCGTGTACTTGGCGCGGTGCTTGGGTATATGACGACGAAAACACGAAGCCGCTCGGCTTCCAATGCCAGACATAGGTTGGTTGATCCGATGATCAATTACGTCGACGCGACGGTCGCTCCGTTGCGCAACACCGGAGACATTCGCCTTTACGCCGCCGCCGACTTTGACGGCATGCGCAAGGCCTGCCAGTTGACGGCCGCCTGTCTCGATGAACTGGTGGATATCGTCAAGCCGGGCGTGACCACGCAAGCGATCGACGACTTCGTCTATGACTATGGCCGCGA
>JAGSYU010000235.1 GCA_018262575.1 Pseudomonadota bacterium
AATACGCGCGGGCGGATTTCAGCCAGGAAGCCGTCATGGCTTCCGCCACCGGAAGCCACTAGGAGGAGAACAATGAGCATGGCATCTCTGGCCAGCGCCACCATGATCTTGTGGATTTCCGACTTGGCGCCGACGTCGATGCCGCGCGTCGGCTCGTCGAGAATGATGATCTCAGGATTGGTGAGGATCCACTTGGCGATCACCACCTTCTGCTGGTTGCCGCCCGACAGCGTGTCGACGATCTGCCGGTAGGACGACACCTTGATTTTGAAGCGGTCGATCTGCCGGCGGGCGACTTCCACTTCCTGACGGGCACGGATGACACCGCCGAGATTGCAGTAGCGGGCCAGATTGATGAGGGAGATGTTGTCCTTCACCGAGGCGCGGAGGTTGAGGCCCATCAGCTTGCGGTCTTCGGAGACCAGCGCGATGCGGTTGCGGATGGCGTCGCTCGGATTGGCGATCGTGACCGGCTGCCCGCCGATCTGGATCCGTCCGGCCGTCGGCTTGCGGATGCCGAAGATCGTCTCGACCAGTTCGGTCCGTCCAGCCCCCATCAGGCCGGCGATCCCCAGAATCTCACCCCGCCTGAGCTCGAACGAAACGTTGCGAACCCGATCGCCCTGCGTCAGTCCGTCCACCGACAGCACCACTTCCCCGAGCGGGACGTCCTCCTTGGGGAACATCTCGTCGATGCGCCGGCCGACCATCATGGAGATGAGGCTCTGCGTCGTCAGCTTGTCGGTCGGCTGGGTGTCGATATAGCGGCCGTCGCGCATCACCGTCATCTCGTCGGCGATCTGGAACAGCTCGTTCATCTTGTGAGAGATGTAGATCACCGCCTTGTTGGCGGCCTTGAGCGTGCGGATGATCTCGAAGAGCTTCTCCACCTCGCGGTCGGTGATCGCCGAGGTCGGCTCGTCCATGACGATGATTTCGGAATCGAACGAGATGGCCTTGGCGATCTCCACCATCTGCATCTCGGCCACCGACAGGCTCGACAGCCTGGCCGACGGGTTCATGTCCAGTCCCAGCGTTTCGAACAGCCGCCTGGCATCGGCGTTCATCTTGCGGCGGTTGACGACACCGGAGCGGCCATAGGCCGGCTCGCGGCCGATGAAGATGTTTTCGGCGACCGTCATGGCCGGGATGGGATTGAGCTCCTGGTAGATCATCGAGATGCCGAGATCGAGCGCGCCCTTGAGCCCGTGAATCTGCACCGGCTCGCCGCGCAGCCGTATCTCGCCGGCATCCGGTCGGTACATGCCGTTGAGCACCTTCATCAGCGTCGACTTGCCGGCACCGTTCTCGCCGATGAGAGCATGGACGCTGCCGGCACGAACCCGCAGGCAAACGTCGTCCAATGCACGGACGCCAGGAAAGCTTTTTGAGATTCCAACCATCTCGAGAAGCCACTCTGAAGCCATGTTTTGCCCTCCCGTCCGGCACTCTGTGCAATCGTTGTCCTAAACAGGCCAGCAATTGGCGTGGGCGGCGTTATGATCCCGACCCGAATAGCTGTCAATCAGCTTTCTCCCGATTATACGAAGGGATGAGAAGGCCTAAATGCGCCCTTATAAATCGATTGACCCCTGATCTGACTGATATTTAGCCATGCTGTTTTGATCGATTCCAGTCAGGCAAACGTTTTCCAAAACTTGACAAGCCAACAATGACGGGCGGATAGAGAAGCGAACATTACGCGGCAATACCGCGCAAATGCGACAAGGAGCCTCTCATGCTTATCGGTGTTTCACCCTACATATCCCCGGACCTGCTCACCGCCCTCCACCGAATGGGGCATAGTGATGAAATCGTTCTTTCAGATTCTTTCTTCCCCGGGGATACTTTTTCGCAGCGGGTTATACGTGCCGATGGCATCGGCATACCCGACTTGCTGAACGGCATCTTGCGTCTGATCAACATCGATGACTTCGTCGACGATCCCGTCATCATGATGGAAGCCGTGCCGGGCGACAGCCTCGACCCGAAGGTCGAGAAGGCCTATCGCGCCGAGATCGACCGGCACTGGCCGGCGACGCCGCCGATCCGTCGCATCGAGCGCTACGCCTTTTACGAGCGGGCTCGCCAGGCCTATGCCGTGGTGGTGACCGGCCAGCGCGTCAAATACGGCAACATCATCTTGAAAAAGGGCGTCGTGCCCGTTCGCGAATGACCGATGGGACCAGCCGGTCCCTGCCTTGAGCATTGTGCGGAAAAGTGGGAACCGGTTTTCCGCAAAAGCAATGCGACAACAAAGACCTAGGGCAACGATTTGCGTTCGTCAGAACGCACGTTGCTCGTCCCGAGCCCCCCCCCCGAGAAGCGCCGCCGCCGCGAACCGATAAGCCTGCCCGTCAGAGGCGGCGGCAAGCGGCGGCGACTTCCATGGGCGGCGGATCGATCAGAATAAGTCTCCCGGAGGAACGCCAGCATGCCCCATTTTCTCGGAATCGACATCGGCGGCAGCGTCATCAAGAGCGGTCTCTACGACGAAACCGGCCATGAGGTCGGTGTAGCGTCGATGAGCGATGCCGCGATCGCCGAGCACGTCGGCTGGAGCGAACGCGACATGGAGGCCATGTGGCGCTCGGTGTGCGGCACCATCCGTCAACTCCTCGCCAGCACCAAGGTACCGCCGGCCGACATCGCCGGCATCAGCTTCTCGGCCCACGGCAAAGGACTCTATCTGGTCGACCGCGACGGCAAGCCCTTCCGCCATGGCATCATCTCCTCCGACAACCGGGCCATGCCCGAGGTCCGCGCCCTCAGGGCGGCCGGCGTGCCGGAAAAGATCCATCCCATGAGCTACCAGCAGCTGTGGCCGAGCCATCCGGCCGCCATTCTGCGCTGGTTCAAGGACAACGACCCCGATGCCTACAGTCGCATCGGCCACGTGCTGATGGCCCACGACTGGATTCGCTACCGCATGACCGGCCACCTCGGCTGCGAGGTCACCAACATCTCCGGCAGCAATCTTCTCAACGTCAATACCGGCACCTACGATCCGGCATTGCTCGCCCTGTTCGGCATCGAGGACATCGGCGCCCGCATACCCGAGCCGGTCGGCTCGATCGACAGTCCGGCCGGCCTGTCCGCCGCCGCCGCCGCCGAAACGGGTTTGCGCACCGGTACGCCGGTATTCGGTGGCTTCTTCGACGTCGTCTCGGCGGCCGTCTGCTCGGGCCTCGCCGACGACAGCCGCATCAACGTCACCATGGGCACCTGGACCATCGCCACCTGGACCACCGACCATATTCCGGCCAGCGACTATCCCTACACTTGGGGGCGGTACTGTATTCCCGGCCGCTATTTCGTCCACGAGGGCAGCCCGACCAACGCCTCCAACCTCGAATGGTTCGTGCGAACCTTCATGGCCGGTCACGACAGGCCCTACGCCGAATGCGATCGGCTGCTCGGCACCATCCCTCCAGCCTCGACACCGGTTCAGTTCCTACCCTATCTCTTCTCGTCCAACCTCGGCGACAACCTGCTCGGCGGCATCTATGGCCTGGCCAACGCCTACGGCCTCGCCGAGGTGGTTCAGGCGGTCTACGAGGGCATCTGCTTCTCCCAGCAGGTTCATCTCGATCGAATCCTCGCCCTGTCGGGTCGCGAGCGCCAGTTGCGCCTGACCGGCGGGCCGGTGAGATCCCGCCCCTGGATGCAGATGGTCGCCGATATCGCCGCGCTGCCGATCGAGGTCGTCCACGTCGAGCAATCCGGCTGCCTCGGCGCCGCCGTCGCCGCCGCCGTCGGTTCGGGCGCCTATCCGTCCTTTGTCGAGGCGATGGCCGCCATGTGCCCGGCCGCCAGCCGGATCGAGCCGAATCTCGCCCATGCCGAGCCCTACCGGCGCAAATACGAACGCTTCCTCGAACTGGCCGGCGCCCTCAACAGCTTGTCGCCCGCGCTTTGAGCGCCCCCCTTATCCTGGAGAATCTCATGCGCAGCCATCCCCTCGGCATCTACGAGAAGGCGCTTCCGGCCGGGCTGAGCTGGGCGGAGCGGCTGGCGCTGGCCAAGGCCTGCGGCTTCGACTTTGTCGAAATGTCGATCGACGAGACGGACCATCGCCTGTCCCGCCTGGACTGGAACCTCGAGCAACGTCTGTCCCTGGTGCGGGCGACGCTGGAGACCGGCATTCCGGTGCCGTCGATGTGCCTGTCCGGCCACCGTCGCTTTCCCTTCGGCAGCCACGATCCGGACGTCGTCGCCCGTGCCCGGGAGATCATGGACAAGGCCATTCGCCTTGCCCGCGACTGCGGCATCCGCACCATCCAGCTGGCTGGATACGACGTCTATTACGAGGAGCAGGACGAAGGCACGCTTGCCCGCTTTGAAGCAGGGATGCGCTGGGCCGTCGAGCGCGCCGCCGCCGCCCAGGTGATGCTGGCCGTCGAAATCATGGACACGCCCTTCATCAACTCGATCAGCCGCTGGAAGGCGTGGGACGACAAGCTGCGCTCGCCGTGGTTCACCGTCTATCCCGATGTCGGCAACCTCACGGCCTGGGGCAACGACGTCGCCGCCGAGCTCGGCCTCGGCATCGACCGTATCGCCGCCATCCATCTCAAGGATACCAGGGCGGTGACCGACGCATTCCCCGGCCAGTTCCGCGACGTGCCGTTCGACGAGGGCTGCGTCGACTTCACCGGGGTGTTCCGCAAGCTCGGTCGGCTCGGATATCGCGGGGCCTTCCTCATTGAAATGTGGACCGAGAAGGCCGAGGAACCAGTGGCCGAGCTGATCAGGGCCCGCCGCTTCATGGAAGACCGCATGCGGGAAGCGGCATTCGATCCTTGATGCAGCGTCTCGTCCGAGCAAACGCAGCCGAAACCAATTGCGGCCGGGTTCCCTCACGGAAACCCGGCCGCTTGATTGATATCCGTCTGCCGCTCAGCGCGGCAGGACGGTGGAGCCCATCATGAACTCGTCGATGGCGCGCGCCGCCTGCCGGCCCTCGCGGATCGCCCAGACCACCAGGCTCTGGCCGCGCCGCATGTCGCCGGCCGCGAACACCTTGTCGACAGAGGTGCGATAGTCGACCTCGGTGGCCTTGACGTTGCCGCGGCCGTCCTTGGCGACGCCGAGTTCGTCGATCATGCCCTCGTGGATCGGATGCACGAAGCCCATGGCGAACAGCACCAGGTCGGCGTCGATGGTGAATTCGGTGCCGGGAACCGGCTGGAACCTGGCATCGACCTTGACGCAATGCACCTTGGAGACGACGCCATTCTGGCCCTCGAAGGCGGTGGCGGTGACGCCGAACAGACGCTCGGCCCCTTCTTCGTGGCTCGACGAGGTCCTGAGCTTCAGCGGCCAGTTCGGCCAGGTGGTCAGCTTGTCTTCCTTCACCGGCGGCTTCGGCATGATCTCGAGCTGGACGACGCCGGTGGCGCCCTGGCGCACCGAGGTACCGATGCAGTCAGAGCCGGTGTCGCCGCCGCCGATGACGACGACGCGCTTGCCCTCGGCCGAGATCGGCGCCACGGCACCGAGCGGCTCGCCACCGACGCGGCGGTTCTGCTGCGGCAGGAACTCCATGGCGAAATGGACGCCGCGCAGCTCGCGGCCGGGCACCGGCAGATCGCGCGACTTCTCCGAGCCGCCGGCCAGCAGCACGGCGTCATAGTCGGCGGTGAGGGTTTCGACCTTCACGTCGACGCCGACGTTGACGTTGAAGTGGAAGATCACGCCTTCCGCCACCATCTGCTGCACGCGCCGCTCGACGATGTGCTTGTCGAGCTTGAAGTCGGGGATGCCGTAGCGCAGCAGGCCACCGGCCCGGGCGTTCTTCTCAAAGACGTGCACCTCGTGACCGGTACGGGCGAGCTGCTGGGCGGCGGCGAGGCCAGCCGGGCCGGAGCCGATCACCGCCACCGTCTTGCCGGTCTTGACCTTGGCGATCTCCGGCTGCAGCCGGCCTTCCTTCCAGGCCTTCTCGACGATGGTGTATTCGATCTGCTTGATCGTCACCGGCGTCTCGAACAGGTTGAGCGTGCAGGCCGCCTCGCAGGGAGCGGGGCAGATGCGACCGGTGAAGTCGGGGAAGTTGTTGGTCGAGTGGAGATTGCGCGAGGCGGTCTCCCAGTCGCCGTTGTAGACCAGATCGTTCCAGTCGGGGATCTGGTTGTTCACCGGGCAGCCGCGATGGCAATAGGGCACGCCGCACTCCATGCAGCGGGCGCCCTGGGTCTGCATGTCGCTTTCCTGCGGCGGAATGGTGAACTCGTTGTAGTGGCGGACGCGGTCCTCCACCTTCTGGTACTTGAGCTCCTGACGCTCGAACTCGAGGAAGCCGGTAGCCTTGC
>JAGSYU010000236.1 GCA_018262575.1 Pseudomonadota bacterium
CCATCGCCTTCGTCGATGACGTAGATTTCGGCGTCCTTGACGTCGCTGACCGTGGTGTCGACGGCGACCACGTCGGACGGGTTGAGGATCGGCTGCATCGAGGTGCCGATGACCGGCAGGAAGATGACGCGGGCCGGGTTGGCGCCGAGGTGGACGCGCGGCACCACCCATTCGCCGGTGACCAGATGACCGGACTGGATGCCGCCGGATTTCAGCGTCAACACCTGGCCCGAGGAGCCGGCACCGGCACCGACCCGGGCGTCGACCTCGGCCGAGCCCCCGGGGAGCCGGGCCTGCCAGCCTTCCTGCCAGCCGTTGCCGTTGGCCTCGTCGAGGGGGACGCGCTCGTGCGTGTCGCCGTCGCGGAACCCGCCGCCACTTCCCCCGGTATCGGTCGGCGCCATGCTGATGGACTCATTCATGATCTCGTTCAGGCGGACGCCGAGGACGTCGGCCAGCGCGCGCATTTTCTCGACGCCCGGATCGCGCCCGCGCTTCAGAATATCCCGCACATAGGTTTCGCCGAGCTCGGCCGCCAGCGACAGGGACTTCATGTTGAAGCCCTTCTGCCGCATCAGGATCTCCAGGCGAAGTTTCCAGGTCTGGTCCATGGGTGGGATTATGCCCATTTCAATGGGCTCGTCAAGCGGTTTATTGCCCATTGACAGAATGGGCTTTTGACCATTACAATCACCGCATGAACCCAATCACCCACCTACTCTTCCGCATTGAGCAGCATTGCGCCGTCCGCGGCATCACCGAGAGCACCTTTGGCAGATACGTCGTCAACGACGGAAAATTCGTGGCGCGGCTGAAGGCCGGCGGCTCGATGACGCTCAGAACCTTCGAGCGTGTCGAGGCGGCCCTGTCAGCCACGCCCGACCCCGGCGAGCCTCCTCCCGGCTCGCCGGGGACCCCATCCTGAGACCCGGTCTCTGACATCCGAAGAATTCGACGGCCGACACGGCACGTCGTGGGGCGGGGGAGGCGGATGCTCCGGCAGCGCCTCCCCCATTGTCCCCGGTCGCCGGCTTGATAAGGAGATCCCGATGGCAAGGTTCAACCGTCCGTCCGGCAATCCCGACGCCTTGCTGCCACCCGGCGACTACGAGGCGCACGTGGTGGAGAGCGAGGTGGTGCCCACCGCCTCGGGCCGTGGCGAGATGCTGAAGCTGACCTTCGAGGTGACGGCCGGCGCCCATAAGGGCCGACGCGTCACCGAGCGGCTCAACATCGTCAACGCCAACGCCGCGGCGCAGCGCATCGCCCAGCAGGCGCTCGGCCGCCTCTGCGCCGCCGCCGGCCTTGCCGGCATCGATGACAGCGAGGCGCTGCACTTCATCCCCGTGGTGATCCGCGTCGCCATCCGGCCGGGCAGCGGCGACTACGGCGATCAGACCACCATCAAGACCTACCGCCCCAGTCCGGCCGGCCCCGCGCGCCGACCGGCACAGCCACCACCACGGGCGAGTGACGGCCGCCGCCCCTGGGACCAGTAAGCCGGCCTTCCCGACACCCCGATCCACCCGACATCGCACGGAGCGTGACGATGACCGCTGACCCCATGCCTGACGACAAGCTGAGAACCGCGCTGACGGTGACCGCCGCCGTGCTCGAAGCCATCCGGCCCTATTGCCTGCTCGAACTCACCACCAGATATCGCGTGCCGCACGGCCTCGGCGCCTTCACCCTCGACGAGGCGCTGGATCTGGCCGACGCGGCGCTGACGGATGAGGGAAAGGCGCAGCCATGAGCCATCCCCTGCGCGGCACCTTCGTCGGCAATGCCATCGTCCGCCTCGCCGACGAGGGCGTGCCGATCGGCGCGCTGAGCCGCACCTTCAAGATCCCCTATGACAGCGCCCACGGCATCGTCCGGCAGGCGCTGACCGACGGCGTCATCGTCGAAATGCCGGCCGCCGACTGGCCGACGGCGTCGCGGCGCGGCTTTCGCAGCCCGACCACGGCGCCGGTGCGGCTCGACGACCGGCCGGATTTTCTGATGACCTGCAAGGCGCTGTTCGGCCTGACGCCCGCCGAGGGCCGGCTGCTGCACTGCCTGCTGCAAGCGCCGGCCTGCACCAAGCCGCACCTGCACGCCGTCATCGCGCCGGAGGCCGAGCCGAAGATCATCGACGTGTTCGTCTGCAAGATTCGCGCGAAACTGCGGACATTTCAGGTGCGGATCGACACCATCTGGGGCCAGGGCTACGCCATGCCCGAGGAGAGCAAGCGCCAGCTCAGGGCGCGGATCGGCGGCGCGCCGTGACGGCGTGCCCCCGGCGGCCCCGCCGACCGTCAGGGCCAGCGAACCATCGGATATTCCGCCCGCACCCGCTCGACGGCCAGCTGGATGGCCTTGGCCTTGGCCTCGTCGAGGGCGTCCGGATTGGACGGGGCGGGGCGAAACGCCAGGTCCCAGTTGGACTTGATATCGTTGCCCTCGGGCAGGGGGATGAACTCGAAATGCACGGTGCCGAGCGGGCCGCAACTGGCCGCCGCCAGCGCCTCGACGCGGGCGATGGCGTGTCTCGGGGTGATCGTCTCGGAGGGTTCCATCATGACAGCCTCCCTGGTTGGACGACAAAACGCGCGACGCCGCGCTCGGGTGCCGATGCCGGGTTCTGCCCGGCCTTGGCTGTGACGATCCGCCGCCCCGTGAACCATGCGTTGACCCGGACAGCGGGCAGGCGAAGCGAGCGCTCGCCAAGTTCAGGATTCGCCTTGCTTTTTTACGCGGCTGGCACAACCAGCGGTCATTCCTCCATCGAGAGGGCGGGCGGCATGGTGGCGGGGCCGACACTCGGAAAGCCGGCAAAACGCCGGTTTTCCGCTGACTTGTTAACAATGTCTTACTTCTTTTTAAAAGGGAAGTGCAATTTTGGGTGGATCTCAGGCACCCGCCGGAGGGCGGCATGAGACCCGCCTCGCGCCACTATTCCACCTGCGGCATCTGCGGCCGGCGGGCCGACGGCATCGGTTCCTCGCCGACCGGCCGGCCGCCGATCGTCTGGGTGTGCGCGGCGTGCGGGCCCGGCCGCGCCCGAACGGTGGCCCGCATGGGCGACTATGACATCATCGAACGGCGGGCGTTTGCCGTTGCGGCGCGGCGGGCCGGCCAATTCCTCGATACCATCGGCAAGACCGATCTGGCGGTGCTGTCGACCGAGGAATACGAGGCCTTTCTTCGCGCCTTCCAGACGCATTTCGTCGAGGAAATCCGCCGGCTGGTCGAGGCGCCGCACTGACCATGGCGCGGCTGACGATCCCCTTTCACGTGGCCGATCTGCCGCCCGCCCCCAACGGGGCGCTGGCGCTCGATCTGGCGCGGGCCGGCCTTGCCGTCTTTCCGGTGCGCGGCGCCGGGCCGGACGCCAAGAAGCCGTGCCCGTCCATCCGCTGGGGGGAGGATGCCACCTGCGAGGCCCCGACCATCGAGGCGTGGTGGCGGCGCTGGCCGGATGCCATGCCGGCCATCCACTTGGGGCGCTCGGGCCTTTTGGTCGTCGATCTCGACCGGCACGATGGCGGCGCCGACGGCCTGGCCGCCTGGGACGAGGTGAGCCAAGGCCGGGGGACCGCGCCGGCTGTCGATACGCCGGCCGGCGGTCGCCACCTTTATTTCCGTCAGCCTGATGGCCGCGCCCACGGCAACCGCGAGGGGGCGCTGACAGGGCGCGGCATCAACATTCGCGGGACGGGCGGCTATGTGGTGGCGCCCGGTGCGCTGCGCGCCGACGGCGAGGGCGCCTATGGGCCGGTGCCGGCCGGCGAGCTGATGGCGGCGCCGCTGGTGCCGGACTGGCTCTACGCGCTGATCGATCCCCCTCCGAGCCACAGGTCTGAGGCAGCGCCGAGGCCGGAGCCACGCGCGGCGACGCCGGACGCCCGCCTCGGCCGCTATGTCGACAAGGCCATCGACGCCGAGATCGCCGGCCTGCGTGCCGCCGGCAAGGGCGGCCGCAACAACCAGCTCAACCGCGCCGCCTTCGCGCTGGGGCAGATGGTCGGCGCCGGCTGGATCAGCGAGGCCACGGCGACGGCGGCGCTCACCTCGGCGGCGCAAGACTGCGGCCTCGCCGCCGACGACGGTCTGCCGGCCTGCCTCGCCACCATCCGCAAGGCTCACCCTCGCGAGGCGCCCCGCCGGCTCGCCAAGGACAACACCGTCACCGACACCGGCGCGGCGGCCGGCAAACGCCCTCGCGCCGCCGTCGAATTCCCCGCTGCGCTGACGCATGTGCCGGGCCTGGTCGGCGACATCACCAACTGGATCACCGCCACCGCCCGCCGGCCCAACCGG
>JAGSYU010000110.1 GCA_018262575.1 Pseudomonadota bacterium
CGAGCCGAAATCGAGGCCATCGTCGACGAGATCAAGCAGGGTATGGCCCTGCTGAGGAGGCATCTTTGACTGGGATGCCTCCCAGCAGCGTATGGCCGAGCTGAATGGTTTCGTTGAAGATCCGACCCTATGGAACGATCCCGAGCGCGCGCAGAAGATCATGCGCGAGCGGACCGATCTCGAGACCAGAATCAACGGCTATCTCAAGCTGGACCGCGACCTCAAGGACAGCGTCGAGCTGATCGAGCTCGGCGAGATGGAAGACGATGCCACCGTCGTCGCCGACGCCGAGAACACCCTCCGGAGCCTCAAGGACGAGATCGCCCGCCAACAGGTGGAGTCGATGCTATCCGGTGAGGCCGACTCCAACGATACCTATATCGAGGTGAACTCCGGCGCCGGTGGCACCGAGAGCCAGGACTGGACCAACATGCTCCTGCGCATGTACACGCGCTGGGCCGAGCAGCACGGCCATAAGGTCGAGTTGCTTGAGGTTCACGATGGCGAGGAGGCCGGCATCAAGAGCGCCACGGTGCTTGTCAAGGGCCACAACGCCTATGGCTGGCTGAAGACCGAGTCGGGCGTGCACCGGTTGGTCCGCATCTCGCCCTTTGACAGCCAGGCGCGGCGGCACACATCCTTCTCATCGGTCTGGGTCTATCCGGTCGTTGATGACAAGATCGAGATCGAGATCAACGAGAGCGATTGCCGCATCGACACCTACCGCGCGCAGGGCGCCGGCGGCCAGCACATCAACACCACCGACTCGGCTGTGCGCATCACCCATCGTCCCTCGGGCATTGTGGTGTCCTGCCAGGCCGAGCGGTCCCAGCACAAGAACCGCGCCACAGCCTGGAACATGCTGCGCGCGCGCCTTTACGAAGCCGAGCTGAAGAAGCGCGAGGAAAAGGCCAACGCCGAGAATGCCGGCAAGACCGACATCGGCTGGGGTCACCAGATTCGCTCCTACGTGCTGCAGCCTTATCAGTTGGTCAAGGATCTCCGGACCGGTGTCGAGAGCACGGCGCCGTCGGACGTTCTCAACGGCGACCTCGATCCCTTCATGGAGGCGGCACTCGCCCAACGCGCCTTCGGCAAGCAACCAGCCGAAATCTCGGACATCGACTGAACGATCGCCGCGGCAAGACTTGAAAAAGGCGGGGTGCTGGTGCGCCCCGCCTTTTTTGCAAGTTACTTCAGGGTTTTCGACTTGAAGGGGTGACCCTCAGGGTAGCAGGCTTGCCAAGCGGCTTCCCGCATTGATGTAGTTGACCGGGTTGAGCGGTGCGCCGTTGAGGCGCGTCTCATAGTGAAGATGCGGGCCGGTGGAGCGACCGGTGGAGCCCACCTCGCCAATGACGGTATCACGGCTCACCCGATCGCCGACACGGGCAACGATGCGCGACATATGCCCGTAGCGCGTCGTGACCCCGTTGCCATGGTCAACCTCGACGAGATTGCCGTAGCCGCCCGACCAGCCGGCCACGGTGACGACGCCGGGCGCCGTAGGCCGAATGTCGGTGCCCGTGGGCGAGCGAAAGTCGATGCCGGCGTGGAAGGCCAGAGAGCCGAGGAAGGGGTCGCGGCGCGACCCGAAGTTCGAGGTCATGTCGCCACCGGGCAGAGGGCGGATGAGCGGCAGGCGTGCCGTCGCAGCCTTTACCAGCGCAATGCGACCGAAAGCCCGGTCGGCGTCCTGCAGGGCGGTGGCAAGGGCCTGTGCGCCTCCCACCGGAATGTAGGGTCCACCGACGGCGTCGTCCGTATCCGTCGGCGCCTCCGGCACGTTGACGCGAAGACCGGCGTCAGCGACCACCTCGACCGCCGCGTCGACGCGGGAGTTTGCGGCGTCTGCGATGGCTTCCACGGCTCTTGCCTGTTCGGCGTCGACAGCGGCGAGATGGTTGGAGATCGCCTTGAAGTCGGGCTTGCCGTCTGCGGTGCTTATCACCGTGGCAAATCCGGGAGCTTTTGGCGCCGCCGAGGTCAGGGCGTCGAACTGGCGATCGATCAGATTGGGGGCGGCGTCGGCATAGGCGTTGATGGAGCCGGTCACGTCGGCCGGGTCAAGGGCGGCTCGTCTGTCGCCGCGCACCGCGGCGTTGCCGTCATCGATGAGACCGATGCTGCGCGCCTTGTCGATCAGGTCACCGACCGCCCGCTGGCGATCCGCGATGCCCTGCTGGGCCGACATGATCTTCTCGACCTTCTCGTCCATCGCGACGCTATCGAGGATCTGGCGACTGGAAATGCGGTCGATTTCCGAACGCAGGCGGGCGATACGATCCTCGTATGCCTGCTGCATGTTGGCGTTGCGCTCGCGGACGAGATCGAACAGGTCGTCGCGGAAGACGAGATAGGTGGTCGCAGCCAGGAAGCCGAGCGACACCGTCAGGAATAAGGTGAGGCCGCCGAACAGAGCCAGCGGGCTGAACGTGTAGGTGCGGGTGTTGTCCCGGCTGATGATGACGATCCGTCTCGCCGAATCCTGGCTGCGATATCGATCTGCGGCTTGTGGTCTCATCATCAACGCGACGCTCCAGGCGGGAAACGGCCGCACGCCGACGCGCAGCGGACGGAAACCGTTGGAGCGATTAGAAACCGTTAGGGTTAATGAAGGCTTGAAGCTAGGTCCGCAAGGTTAGGAGCTGCGCAATTCACAGCGCCTTGACGGCAGCCAGCACGTCTTCGGCGTGGCCTTCCACCTTAACCTTTGGCCAGACTCTCGCGATGGTCCCATCGGGAGCGATCAGGAATGTCGAGCGGACGATGCCGACATACTTCACACCATAAAGCGACTTTTCGCCCCAGGCGCCGTAGCTTTCCGCGACCTTGTGCTCTCGGTCGGACGCCAGCGCCACCGTCAGCTTGTGCTTGACGCGGAATTTTCCGTGCTTTTCCACCGTGTCTGGCGAAATGCCGATGACCGTCGCGCCCGCTTTGTCGAATTCGTCGGCAAGACAGGAGAATCCGATCGCCTCGCGGGTGCAGCCCGAGGTGTCGTCCTTGGGATAGAAATAGACGACGATCGGCCGGCCCCGAAGGGCGCTAAGCGAAACCTCACCCTCGTCGGTCGGCAGAACAAAATCGGGGGCAGGGGATCCCACGGCAACAGCGGTCATCGGACGGTCTCCAGCGGTAGATATTGCGGTTATCTCCCCACCTCGGTTCAAGGGCAAGGGGAGCGCAGAGATAAGCCAGATTGAGGGGCTTGCCTCCGGATTTTTCAGTCCGCGAGGCTGTCGGCTGGAGGGCCAAGCCTTGTCGCCGATCCTGAGATGTCGCTAACCCACCGAGATAAAGGCAAAATCGGCGGCAGGAAATTCCCACCAAAAATTGTACTTTTCAAATGATTGGATATCAGCAAATATACGATTGTTGTTAAAAAAAGTCGTAGTTTTGAGCCATTTTTTAGCTCGAACGTTACCCGTCGTGCCATCCGTCCATTACAGGAGGAACGAGCGGTGGTTGTACCGTCGAAACAAGGATTTACGACCCATCTGGAGTTTGAGGGCCTGCCGCCCATTCCAGTTGTCTGCCGCGTTCAGGCCGGCTTCCGAAGCGATGGAAGCCTGTCTGTCGAGGGAGAAGCCGACGTCAACGAGGACTTCACCTGCCTCATCGGCGTATGCGGTCGCATTAGCATTGGTGCTGGTCGTCGCAAGGTTGGTGTGCGGATCGCCGCGGCTGATGCCGAGCAGGGCGTGGTCCGTTTCCTGATCCGGGACCCGGCGACGGATGTCGCCGCCTAGAAAATATTTGCTAGTCGGATCGGAACTCATCCTTCCAAAAGCAAACGGGGCGCCAAAGCGCCCCGTTCTTCATGATCGATGGCGAACCGTTCAGGCGATCTTGGGGTCGAGTTCGCCCGAAGCATAGCGCTTGGCCATGTCGGCGAGCGGGATCACCTTGATCTGCGAACCGTGGCCGGCGGCGCCGAACTCTTCGTAGCGCTGCTTGCAAACCTTCTGCATGGCGGCCATGGCCGGCTTCATGAAGGAGCGCGGATCGAACTCGCCCGGCTTCTCGGCGAAGAACTTGCGGATGGCGCCGGTGATGGCCATGCGGCAGTCGGTGTCGATGTTGACCTTGCGCACGCCGTGCTTGATGCCGTTGACGATCTCCTCGACCGGCACGCCGAAGGTCTGGGGCATCTTGCCGCCGTAGGCGTTGATGATGTCCAGAAGGTCCTGCGGAACCGACGACGAGCCGTGCATGACGAGGTGCACGTTCGGCATGCGCTCGTGGATCTCCTTGATGCGGTAGATGGCGAGCACGTCACCCGTCGGCTTGCGGGAGAACTTGTAGGCGCCATGGCTGGTGCCCATGGCAATGGCCAGGGCATCGACCTTGGTGCGCTTGACGAACTTCACGGCTTCGTCCGGATCGGTCAGAAGCTGTTCCTTGCTGAGCACGCCTTCCGCGCCATGGCCGTCTTCCTTGTCGCCCATGCCGGTCTCGAGCGAGCCAAGCACGCCGAGCTCGCCTTCGGTCGAGGCACCAACGAAATGCGCCATCTCGGCCACGCGGCCGGTGACATTGGCGTTGTAGTCGAAGTCGGCGGGGGTCTTGCCGTCGGCCTTGAGCGAGCCGTCCATCATCACTGACGAGAAACCGTTGGTGATGGCCGAGAGGCAGGTGGCTTCCGAGTTGCCGTGGTCCTGATGCATGCAGACCGGAACGTCGGGATAGAGCTCGATGGCGGCCTTGATCAGATGGCTGAGCACGATGTCATTGGCGAACGCGCGGGCACCGCGGCTGGCCTGCATGATCACCGGGCTGTCGGTCTCTTTGGCCGCGGCCATGACGGACAGCATCTGCTCCATGTTGTTGATGTTGAAGGCCGGCATGCCGTAGCCGTGTTCGGCGGCATGATCGAGCAGCTGCCGCAGTGAAACCAGCGCCATATGGGAACTCCTTCGCGAATTCTTATGTGATCCCGAGCCCTTCCCGCCTATCGCGTGCGACTGGCGAAACAGACTGGCTCATATCTACGACTTTAGCACCATTTACCAGAGGCGAGTCCGGTCAAGGCCGTTCGTTGCGCCAAAAAAACGTGAACGCAATTGATAGTTCGCCTGAAACGTCGTGTTTTCCTCCATGGGCAAAATACTGCCCCGGAGATCAACTGGCAAGCACGGCGACGTCGACCCGTCTCGCCAGCTGACGCACGTCGTCGGGTGAGGGCAGATGCGGTCCGATTCGACCGAGTTTGGCCGTCGCAAACGCCACGGCCCGGCGGGCCAGCGCTTCGAGGCCAAGATTGTCGGCGAGCGAGGAGGCGATGCCGGCCACCATGGCGTCGCCGGCTCCGACCGTCGACAATGCGTTGACGACCGGCAGGCGGGCAGACAACGCCGTGGGACCGCGCAGGAAGATGGCGCCCTGCTCGCCGCGCGAGACCGCCACCACCTCAATGCCAAGCGCCTGGACGTCGCGGGCGGCGGCAACGATGTCGGCCACCTCATTCAGCGGCCGGCCGGCCCAGGCCTCCAGCTCCACCCGGTTGGGCTTGATGGCAAAGGGCAAGCTTGCGCGCGGTGCCGCCAGCGAGGCGGCGAGCGGCGAGCCCGACGTGTCGAGAACGACGCGACACTTGAGGAGACAGAGGTCGGCGGTGAGCCTCGCCCAGACGCTGGCCGGCTGGCCGAGCGGCAGAGATCCGGCCAGCACCACCAGCGCGCCTTCCACTACCTCGCTCCTGAGCACGTCGAGCACCATGTCGTAGGTCTCGTCATCGAACGTGAGGCCGGGCAGGTTGATATCCGTCGTGGTGCCGGTAACGATGTCGGCGATCTTGATGTTGGTGCGGGTGTCGCCAGCTGTTCGGACGAAGCGGTCCTGGATGCCCTTGTCCTTGAAAAAGTCGGTAAAGGTGGCATCGTTGCCGCGGCCAAGCACGCCGGTGGCCACCACCGGTATGCCCCAGTCGGCGATGCAGCCGGCAACGTTGATGCCCTTGCCGCCAACGTTCGACTGCGCCGCGCGGGCGCGATGAACCTTGCCGGGCGTCAGGTCATCGAGCGTGACGGTGAGGTCGATCGCCGGATTGAGCGTAACGGTGATGATGGGCGCGGTCATTGTCGGCTCCGAAGCGCAAACGTCACCAGTCGAGCGAATTTGACATTGGAATCCCGGCGGACGTCAGTTCGCAAGAACACATGTCAAATTCTGAAGCTCCACTGAAAACAAAAGTTGCTAGTGGATCCATGGTTCCGACATTTGCCCGGAGGCCTAAATCAAGCCGGGGCACCGCCGGAACCGAACCACCGGTATAGCGGTTTCGCAGGCCGGCGACGTTTCGGCAAGCCCCTCAGCACGGAAACGGAACGGTGGGCATCGGTCCGCCTCCAGAGCGCCTTGGCGAGGAGCGCGGGACAACTTGGCGTTCAATGTTCGGCGTGCAAGCATTTGTGGTGATCGGCCAGCACCTCGATCACCCGGCACTCACCGACACAGCGATGCTCGCAGCCGCCGACCATCGCCTCCAGTTCGTCCTTCAGGGCCATCAAACTGTCGATGCGGGCGTTGACCTCGGCGAGCTTTTCGCGGGCGATGCCGTCGGCCTCCGCGCAGGGCTGGTTCGGATTGTCCTGCAATGTCAGCAACGTGCGGATGGCGTCGATCTCGAAGCCAAGGTCGCGTGCGTGGCGAATGAAGGAAAGACGCCTGAGATCGCGCGAGCCGTAGAGGCGGCGGTTGCCCTCGCTGCGCGGTGGCGCCGGCAGCAGGCCGATCTGCTCGTAATAGCGGATGGTCGGCACCTTCACTTGACTGCGTCTGGAGATTTCGCCGATCGGTATATCCGTCATTTTGCGTACTTGCTCCTCTAGCGACTAGAGGATGCAGCCTTGAGACAGCAAAAGCAAGAAGACCGGACTTCAAGGATTCGCGATGACTGATACAGCTCTGAAAACCCGCTTCAAGGTCGACGGCATGGATTGCGCCGCCTGCGCTGCCCGCGTCGAGGGAGCGGTCGCCAGGATCGATGGCGTCGAGGACGTGTCCGTGTCGGTGATGACCGGCTCCATGCTGGTCCATCATGGCGAAGCCACCGATCTCACGGCGCTGGAGAGCGTGGTAAGTCGCCTCGGCTACGGCATCAGCGCCGATCGCCGGGAAGGCGTTGCCGATGTCCATGAAGACCACGCTTGTGACTGCTGCGGCCACGACGCGGCCGGGCACGACCATCACGATCACGACAATCGCGAGCAGGACCACCTCACCCACGATGAAAGTGGCCACGCCGATCACGACCACGCCGGCCATGTTCATGCCGAGGTCGAGGGGGCCTGGTGGAAATCGGGAGCGGGCCAGCAGGCGATCGGTGTCGGCATCGGCATCGTTGCCGCCTACGCGCTTGGCCGGATCGTGCCGGAGGCGGAGCGTTGGTTGTTCCTCGCGGTGATGCTGGTTGGCCTGGCGCCGATCGCCCTTCGTGCCCTCCGGTTGGTGCGGGTCGGCGAGCTATTCAGCATCGAAAGCCTGATGACCATCGCCGCAGTCGGCGCCGTCTTCCTTGACGCCGGAGAGGAAGCGGCGGCCGTGGTGTTCTTCTTCCTGGTCGGCGAACTTCTGGAGGGCCTGGCGGCCCGCCGGGCGAGGTCGTCCATCCGGGCGCTGGCCGGCTTGGTACCGGAAACGGCCCAACTCGTCACCGGAGGAGCCACGCGTGAAGTTGCCGCGTCGGCACTCGCCGTCGGCAATGAAGTGCTGGTCCGTCCCGGCGACCGCGTGCCATGCGACGGCGTCGTCGTTGCCGGCACCAGTTCCATCGACGAATCCATGGTGACCGGCGAGAGCGTGCCGGTGACGCGCGGCGAGGGGGCTCCCGTCTATGCCGGCACCATCAACGGTGACGGCGTGCTCACCCTGCGCGTCACGGCGCCGGCCAGCGACAACACCATCGCCCGCATCGTCCGTCTGGTCACCGAGGCGCAGGAAACCCGCGCGCCCGTCGAGCGCTTCATCAACCGCTTTGCCAAATACTACACGCCAGCCGTGGTGGCAGTGGGTGCCGCCGTCGCCCTGCTGCCGCCGCTCGTCGATGGCGATTGGGGCGGCTGGGTCTACAAGGGCCTCGCCATCCTGCTGATCGGCTGTCCTTGCGCGCTGGTCATTTCCACTCCGGCCGCCATTGCCGCCTCGCTGGCCGCCGGCGCCCGCACCGGGCTGCTGATCAAGGGCGGATCGGTGCTCGAGCGCCTGCGCGACGTGACGGCCGTCGCCTTCGACAAGACCGGCACGTTGACCGAAGGCATGCCAAAGGTCACCGACGTCGAGACCTTCGGCACCGACCGTGACACGGTGCTGCGCCTCTCCGCCTCGCTCGAGGCTTCGTCAAGCCATCCGCTGGCCAAGGCGATGGTCGGCGCCGCCGCTGGTGTGGTTCTCCTGCCGGTCGAGAACGGTAAAGCGGTGCCCGGCAAGGGCGTCACCGGCCGCGTCGAGGGGCGAGACCTGTTCTTTGGTTCGGCCGAGGCGGCCGTCGAGCGGACAACACTGTCGGCCGAGGTGCTCGCTGCCGCCGAGCGCCACGGCGCCGAAGGCAAGACCATCTGCCTTCTGCTCGTCGATGGCGCGGTCATCGGCCTTGTCGCCTTGCGCGACGCGCCGCGGCCGGACGCGATGGCCGCCGTTGCCGATCTACGGCGCCGGGGCATCACCACCGTCATGCTGACCGGCGACAATCCGCGCGCTGCCGCCGCCATCGGCAGAGAGCTGGGCATCGACGACGTGCGGGCCGGTTTGTTGCCGGCCGACAAGCAGGACGCCATCAAGACTCTGCAGGACAAGGGGCTGATCGTTGCCAAGATCGGCGACGGCATCAATGACGCCCCGGCACTTGCCTCGGCTGATGTTGGCATCGCCATGGGCGGCGGCACCGACGTGGCGCTCGAGGCGGCCGACGCGGCGCTTCTCTACGGCCGGGTTGGCGACATCGCCGCCATGATCGACCTCTCTCGCCGGACGATGGCCAACATCCGGCAGAACATCACCATTGCCCTCGGCCTCAAGGTTTTCTTTCTGGTGACGACGGTGCTCGGCATCACCGGGCTGTGGCCGGCCATCCTCGCCGATACCGGGGCAACGGTGCTGGTCACCGCCAACGCGCTGCGCCTTTTGCGCGTCGGCCAGTAGCAGAAGGTTCGCTCGGGTTGGAACGGGCCTTGCTCGGCGGACGGCATGTCTGCCCGCTGGAGCCGCCCATGAACCGCCGCGCGTTCCTCTTTGGGACGATCACCTGCCTCGCTATGCCGGCGGTGGCCCGTTCTGGCACGCTTGGCCTGTCCGAATTGCGCGGCAGTCTGATGATGGTGCCCGAGGCGAGGCCGGTCACCCGCCGGACGGGCGATCGCAGTCTTGAGCTGCAGGCGGCCATCAACCGGGCTGCGGTTGCCGGGCGACCGCTCCACATTCCGGCTGGCCGCTACGAGGTCTCCAATATCCGCCTGCCGGATCGTGCCCGCCTCGTCGGCGTGCCCGGAGAAACGCGGCTTGTCTACTCGGGCGGCGGTCGGCTCCTCTATTCGGAAGACGCCCGCACGCTGTCGCTCGACGGCCTGACGCTTGATGGCGCCAACCGGGTGCTGGCCGACGAGGACGACGGGCTCCTATCGCTCGCCTTCGTCGAGGATCTCGACGTTGCCCGCCTCGCTGTACGGGGCAGTGCGGGCCATGGCATCGCGCTGACGCGGGTGGCCGGCAGCCTCCGTGACTGCCGGGTTTCCGGTGCTGCCGGCGCAGGCATCCTCTCGACCGAGGGCAGGGCACTCGCCATAGCCGGCAACACGGTGGCCGATTGCCTCGGCGGCGGCATTCATCTCCGGCGCTGGACGGCGGGTGACGATGGCTCGACGGTGCGCGACAACCGCGTCGATCAGGTCGGTGGCGTCGGCATTCGCCTGTCGTCGGCCGGCAATGTCCGCATCTCCGGCAACGATCTGCATGCCATCGAGGGGCCGGCCATCGTCGCCGATGCGGCATCCGTGGGCGCGTCGGTCAGCGGCAATACCATTGACAGCGCAACGCTCGGCATCGTGCTTCTCGGCGGCACCAGCGACCGACTGTCGCTCGTCGAGGGCAATATCGTCCGCAACCTTGTTGGCGAAACATTGGTCGGGGTGGCCGGTGGCCGGCCAAGCGGTGTCGGCATCCATGTCGAAACGCATGGGTCAGTGACCGGCAATGTCGTGGAGGCCGCGCCGCATCTCGGCCTGTCGCTCGGCTGGGGGGCGACGCTCGGCAATGTCGTCGCGTCCGGCAACGTCATTCGCCGGGCCGGAACCGGCATTGGTGTGTCGGTGCTGGCGCTGGAGCAGGCCACCGTCATAACCGGCAATCTTCTGGTCGACGTGCCGGGCGGCGCCGTGCGCGGCATGCGGTTCGCCGAATTTGCCACCGACGATCTGACACGGGTCGGCGCAGCCGCCTTGCCCGGTCTGACAGTTGGGGACAACCGCGTGGCCTGAGGGTAGACAGGCTGTGGAAAGGCCTGTGGTCGGTGCCTGGACAAGCTGGGGACACCGCGTGACCGAGCATCGGGTCAAGCTGGGGAAAGCCGTGTTGACCGGGCGTGGATAGGCTGGGGAAAAAGTGTGGATGGCCCTGTGGGCTGACCTGTGGGAAAGCCGTGCGCCTTGCTGTGCACCGTCCTGCGACTTCCTGTTGGTAAGCTGTGGATAATGCGGGACGGGAACTGACAATCGGTATCCCGTTGGCGAGCTGTAATTCGGCATCGCTCGCCGGCACGGTCGGTATTGCGCCGAAGCTGCCAGATATCCGCGACTTTCCGCTTGCCCGGCGACCGGATTCGGCTTAGCGGAACCGCTTGATCCTTCTGGCCCCTTACCGGAAAGAGTTCCTCCCCATGGAAAAGCCCGCCCACGACAGCCTGCTGATCATTGATTTCGGCAGCCAGGTGACGCAGCTCATTGCCCGCCGGGTGCGCGAGGCTGGCGTTTACTGCGAAATCCACCCCTATCAGTCGGCGGCAGCCGCCTTTGAAAAATTGCAGCCAAAGGGCGTGATCTTTTCCGGTGGCCCGGATTCGGTGACCCGTGAGGGTTCGCCCCGAGCGCCGCAGTCGGTCTTCGACAGCGGCGTTCCGATCCTCGCCATCTGCTATGGCCAGCAAACCATGGCCGTTCAGCTTGGCGGCAGCGTTGAAGGTGGCCACGCCGCCGAATTCGGCCGTGCCGACGTGGAGATCCTGAAGGCATCGCCGCTGTTCGAGGGGCTGTGGGACGTCGGCCAGCGCTATCCGGTGTGGATGAGCCACGGCGACCGCGTGACGGACGCGCCGGACGGCTTCGAAGTGATCGGCATTTCCGAGAACGCCCCCTTCGCCATCGCCGTTGACGAGACGCGCCGCTACTACACCACCATGTTTCACCCGGAAGTGGTGCACACGCCAGACGGCGCCAAGCTTCTTTCCAATTTCGTGCACCGGATCGCCGGTCTGAAGTCGGACTGGAGCATGTCGGCCTACCGGGCCGAGATGATCGCCAAGATCCGCGCTCAAGTCGGTAAGGAGCGCGTACTGTGCGCGCTGTCGGGCGGCGTCGACAGTTCGGTTGCCGCCGTGCTGATCCACGAGGCGATCGGCGAACAGCTCACTTGTGTCTATGTCGACCACGGCTTGATGCGCCAGGGGGAGACCGAACAGGTGGTCGGCATGTTCAGGGATCACTACAATATCCCGCTCGTACATGTTGATGCATCTGATCTTTTCATCGGCCAGCTCGAAGGCGAGGTGGACCCGGAAAAGAAGCGCAAGACCATCGGTCGCCTGTTCATCGAGGTGTTCGAGGCCGAGGCCAAGAAGATCGCTGCCGATGGCCGCGGCGCGCCGACCTTCCTTGCCCAGGGCACGCTCTATCCGGACGTGATCGAGAGCGTCAGCTTCTCGGGCGGTCCCTCCGTCACCATCAAGAGCCACCACAACGTCGGTGGCCTGCCGGCGCGCATGAACATGAAGCTGGTGGAACCACTGCGCGAACTGTTCAAGGATGAGGTCAGGGCACTCGGCCGCGAACTCGGGCTGCCGGAGAGCTTTATCGGCCGCCATCCGTTCCCGGGTCCGGGCCTTGCCATCCGCCTGCCGGGCGGCGTGACGCGCGAGAAGCTCGATATCCTCAGGAAGGCCGACGCCATCTATCTCGACGAGATCCGCAAAGCCGGCCTCTACGACCAGATCTGGCAGGCCTTCTCGGTGCTGCTGCCGGTGCAGACGGTGGGCGTGATGGGCGATGGCCGGACCTACGACCGCGTGCTGGCGCTGCGCGCCGTCACCTCGGTGGACGGCATGACCGCCGATTTCTACCCCTTTGACATGGCCTTCCTCGGCCGCGCCGCCACCCGCATCATCAACGAGGTGAAGGGCGTCAACCGC
>JAGSYU010000111.1 GCA_018262575.1 Pseudomonadota bacterium
GACAACGGTGTCCAGCATTTCATTCATCCATTCGGGTTGTGAGGCGCTGCGCTCTTCAGTTCTTGTCTGCTGCGCTTCGCTCTCGACGAGTAGACATTTAGGCCAACGAGCCATGCGGGGCTAGAGGGTGGGCTGCATGTCAGGAATGCAGTTTTCGCGCAGCAGCATTTGAGCCCGAGATCGTTGGTCCGATGGGAGCTGCAATACGGCTAAAATACGACTTTAGACGCGACGCTTTTCGCAAAATTGCCATTGATTGGCTCGAATGACGGGCATTTTGAGGTAATCAGGTCAAAAACACCGAATTGCTGCACTGCAGCACAAACCTCCGCTAAAACCCACCGAAAGAAATTTTGAATCGGGGAGGTGGTTATAGGAGCGCGGTCCGGGTTTGGAAGGTCTCAAAAAAAACTACGTAAATGCCCGAATGGCCCTGAATCGGTTTTATGGACCTAGGAGCCGGTTGGTCGTTTCTTATTGAATCGTTTTCCATGCCGACCGCAGCCCTTATGGATGATCTTCCAGGCATGACAACGGTGTCATGGACGATTCTGCCGTGATGCCCGGGAAAGGCCGGCGTAACGCAGATGTCGGGGCGAGATGGGGCCATCGCGGCAGACGTGATGGGCTGACCTTGCCGGGTGAGGGCAAAGAAAAAGCCGCCGGCTTGCCGGCGGCGCGTGGATTTTGAAGACCCGAATGAGTTGGAGCTGGCCGCAGCGGTCAAGCGTATCGCGATCTTTCAGATTCGCTCGACCCGCTTTGGGGCTGGCCGGCATTGCAACGCGCCCGGGTGACGGGCAGGTCGCCGGCCGGTGGCTTCACGGCTCGATGGAGACGCGCACGGCCGCCCGGCCGTAGTCCCGGACGAGAGCAAACAGGGTCTTGGCGTTGTCGGGATGCAGGCGAACGCAGCCATGCGAGGCCGGCTTGCCGAGACGCTTGACGTAGGGCGTGGCGTGAATGGCGTAGCCCTCGTGGAAGAAGATGGAGTTGGGCATCGGCGCGTTGTCGTATTTCCGCGAGTGCCACATGGTGTGCATGCGATAGGGCGTCCAGAAGCCGGTCGGTGTTATATAGCCGCGCCGGGCGGTGGACACCTTCCAGACGTGGGCGACTTTGCCGCGTACCAGCACGGTCATGGTCTGCAAGGAGATGTCGACGCGTACCATGACCTTCGGGCCGAGGGCCTGGCGTGTCGCAGGTCCGGCGCCGAGCGCTTCCGCGATGTCGGCAGCCGGCGGCAGAGTCATCGCCATTTCGCCGGAGTGTTGGCCCGGCGACAGCGACGGCCGCATCGTGATCGTGTCGAGACTCAGGTCGTCGGCGGTGGCGGCGTGGGCTGTGGATGCCCCGGCCAGGCACAGGGACAGTCCCAACAGGGCGAAGACGCGATACATGACATCCCCCGTAAAGATGCGGATCACTATTGCACGCAAGCGTTAATTGATTATGGTCGTTAGTGTCTTGGCAGGATGCTCTGATTTTTAGCCGATTTTTCGGGAATTCGGACGCTGACTTTGTGCCTTGCCGGTGATGTCCGCGTTTGCCGGGTCTTCGGCGTCAAATCCCCGCTGGTCATCCAGGGAGCCGGAATGTCCATCTTCCTCGTCGGTCTCGCTCTCTTTATTGGCATGCACTCGATCTACATCCTGCTTCCCGGTGCGCGGGACGCAGCGATAGCTCGCATCGGGTACAATCCCTGGCGCGGCGTCTATTCGCTTGTTTCGCTCGCCGGGCTCGTCCTTACGATCTATGGCTATGGCCTCGCCCGACAGGATCCGGTGCTGCTGTTCGAGCCCCCGTCTTGGGCGCGCGGGTTTTCCTTCGTGCTGATGGCGGTGGCGTTGCCGTTGCTCATCGCTTCGTTTTTCCCGGTACCGACGCGCATCGGCCGCTTCGTTCGTCACCCGATGCTGATGTCGGTGACGCTCTGGTCACTGGCCCATGCGCTGGCCATTGGCACCCTTGCCGGCGTGCTGCTCAGCGCTGTCTTTTTTGTATGGGCGCTGGCAGCGCGGTTCTCGTTGATCGCGCGGCCGATGACGGCGTCGGCGGCGGCAACACCCGAGCCGATGAACGACTGGATCGCCGTGGCGATCGGCCTTGCCGTTTGGGCGGCGCTGATGTTCGTGGTGCACGACTGGCTGATCGGCATGCCGCTGCTGTGAAGGCGCTTGTGTCGTCCACATGAAGAGGTGGCGCCGCTGCGAAAAAGGCTGTAAACGGCGTCGATGAGTTGCGTCGGCCCCCGGCTGACGTGGGCCGTGCCAGGGCTCGCCACCAGCGGGTTGCGGGACGATAGTTGGATAGAAGATGTCTGATATTTTCGACGAAGTCGGCGATGACCTGCGCCGTGATCGGCTGACCAGCCTGTGGAAGCGCTATGGCTGGGTTCTCTATCTGACGGCCGGCCTTGTCGTCGCCGCTACGGCCGCTTGGCGCGGTTATGACTATTGGGCGACCAGCCGGGCCAATGCGGCGGGTGATTCTTATTCTCAGGTGCTGGCCTCCGCCAAGGCGGGTGACCACAAGGCGCTTGCCGAGTCACTCATCGTTTATGCTAGCGGCGCGCCGTCGCAGTATCAGGTATTGGCCCGTTTCCGTGCCGCTTCAGAGCATGCGGCGATGGGCGAAACCGATAACGCGCTTGCGGTCTTTGAAGATCTGTCCAAGGCGCCGGGCGTCGACCAGGCTTTCCGCGACCTCGCCGCTGTCCGCGCCGCGCTGATCGCCGTCGATCGGGAAGGTCTCGACCAGATCAAGGCCCGCGTTTCCGGCTATAACAACGACATCTCGCCTTGGCGCCACGCGGCGCGCGAGATCATTGCGCTGTCCGCTGTCCGCGCCGAGGACTGGAAGGGTGTCAGCGCGGAGGCTCGCAAGCTGACCGACGATCCGGCCACGCCAGCGGATGTGCGCGCCCGCGCTCGCATCCTGCGTGATCTTGCGATCTCCGAGGCAGGCAACATCGACGGCGGAGCGGCTGGATGACAGTTCTCCTGCGCCTCTCCTCGGCTGTTCTCGCGCTGGTCGTCGCCGCGACGCTCGGCGGTTGTGGCTCGGATTCGGCGATGGAGCAGCTGTCCTCGCTCAATCCCTTCAAGAAGGACCAGCCGGTGGCTGAGGGTAACCGCACCTCTATCCTGGCGGTGTCGGACCCGACGCAAGGTATCATCAATGGCCGGGCGACCATCGGCGCAGCGACGGCGCTTGCCGCGTGGTCGCAGCCCGGCGGTACGGCGACCAACGATCCCGGCAACGTAGCCGGTGCCCTGCAAGGCGTGCATTACTGGTCGATCAAGGGCGGCAAGTCCGGCTTCGGCAACGGCATGATGGGTCTTTCGACCAGCAAGGGGCGCGGCATTTCGGCCCGTCCCGTGGCGGCCGACGGCATCGTCTATGTCTATGATGCCACCGGTGTCGTCTCAGGCTTCAAGGTGGCAAACAGCGGCGCAACCTGGCACGTCGGCGTTTATCCGGCGAGTGCGCGGGATGCCGTTGGCGGCGGCGGCCTCGCGGTGGCCAGTGGCCGCGTGTTTGCGGCAACCGGCTATGGCGAACTCGTGGCAATCGATGTCGCGACCAGTTCCATCTCGTGGCGGGCAAAGCTCGACGCGCCCGCCCGTTCGGCCCCGGCCGTCGGCGGTGGCAAGGTGGTCATCACTGCGCAGTCGGGCGTCGTCCAGGCGTTCGATGCGGCGACGGGCGCTGCCGGGTGGCGGGCCTCGACCGACGTTTCCGGCGCGGCGCTCCTCGGTGCCAGTAGCGCGGCAATATCCGCCGATACGGTGGTGGTCGCCGGTTCGACTGGCCAGATCCAGGCGTTTGATCTCGCTACCGGTGCCGTGAAGTGGCAGGCGTCGATCAGCGGCAATAGCTCGATCTCGGCGATCACCGGTTTGCGCGACGCCTCGGCGAGCCCGGTGATCCACGGCGACGCCGTCTATGCCACTGGCATCGGCGGCGCACTGGTCGCCCTTGACCTCAAGACCGGCGACGTTCGTTGGCAGCAGCCGATCGGCAGCGCCGAGACGCCGGTCGTCTCCGGCGGTAGCCTGTTCCTGATCGATCTCGAGAACCGGATGATCGCCATCGACCTCAAGACCGGCAAGGCGATTTGGGCGCAGACGCTGCCGCTCAAGCCATCGTCGAATCGCAAGGGATCGTGGGCCGGGCCGGTGTTGGCGGCTGGCAAGCTGTGGGCTTCCTCCAACGATGGCCGTATCGCCTCGGTGGATGCGGTCACCGGTGCGCTTGGCGTTGCCACCGAAATTGGTTTCAGCGGCGCCATCGCGCCCATCCTGAACTCTGGCAAGATGATGGTTCTTGCCGGAGACGGTACGCTCATCGCCGTGAACTGAGTACGGCGCCATAGGAAAACGGACGGGCGGCGGCGGATCGGGTGATCCGGCGCCGCAATGTCTATTGAAGGAAGTCTCGACCATGCCCGCGCAACCGACCGTTGCCCTCGTCGGCCGCCCCAATGTCGGCAAGTCCACCCTGTTCAACCGCCTCGTCGGCAAGAAGCTGGCGTTGGTGGATGACACGCCCGGCGTGACGCGCGATCGCCGCGTCGGCAGCGGTCGGCTCGGTGATCTCGTCTTCCAGGTGATCGACACGGCCGGTCTCGAAGAGGCCGATCCAGAGTCGCTGTTGGGCCGCATGCGTGCCCAGACCGAGACGGCAATCCGCGACGCCGACGCCATCCTGTTCCTCTACGACGCCCGTTCCGGCATCACGCCGATGGACAAGCATTTCTCCGACATGATCCGTCGGATGGACCGGCAGGTGATCCTGGTTGCCAACAAGGCCGAGGGGCGCGGCGTCGCGATGGGGCTGATGGAGGCCTACGAGCTTGGTCTTGGCGAGGCGATCGCCATCTCGGCCGAGCATGGCGAGGGGATGGCCGACCTCTATGACGCGCTACGCGAGGCGCTCGAGGGGCGCCTCGGCTTTGCCGAGCCGGAGAGCGAGGAGGCGGTTGTCAACCTCGACGTCGACGAAGAAGGCAACTTCGTACACCCGCAGCCACAGCGGCCACTGCGTGTCACCGTCACCGGTCGGCCGAATGCCGGCAAGTCGACGCTGATCAACCGCATGATCGGCGAGGATCGGCTGCTCACCGGCCCCGAGGCCGGCATCACCCGCGATTCCATCTCGGTTGATTGGACGTGGCGTGACCGCGAGGTGAAGCTGTTCGACACCGCGGGTCTCCGTCGCAAGGCGCGTGTGCAGGAAAAGCTGGAAAAGCTGTCGGTGGCCGATGCGCTCCGGGCCATCAAGTTCGCCGAAGTGGTCGTCGTGCTGCTTGACGCCACCATCCCCTTCGAGAAGCAGGACCTGCAGATCGTCGATCTGATCGTCCGCGAGGGCAGGGCGCTGGTGATCGGCCTCAACAAGTGGGATCTGATCGACGATCGCGGCGCCAAGCTCAGGGAACTGCGCGAGGAATGCGAGCGCCTGTTGCCACAGGTGCGCGGCGTCGAACTGGTAACCCTGTCCGGCCTCAACGGTCAGGGCCTCGACAAGCTGATGCAGGCGGTGGTGCGCGCCTACGACATCTGGAACACGCGCATTTCCACGGGGCGCCTCAATCGCTGGCTGACCAGCCTCATCGAACATCATCCGCCGCCGGCCGTCGCCGGCCGTCGGCTGAAGATCCGCTACATCACCCAAGCGAAGACGCGGCCGCCGATGTTCATCATTTTCGGCTCGCGGCCGGAGGCCATGCCGGAGAGCTACATGCGCTATCTTTCCAACGGCCTCCGGGAAACCTTTGAAATGCCGGGGACGCCGATCCGCGTCCAGATGCGCTCTGGCGACAATCCTTACGACAAGAAGGACTGATCGCGAACCGAGGCGGAACGGTCACATCTCGGTGACATTGGTGCGAAGTGGTTGAAACGTGCCGCGGTGCCGGCTCACTGTCACGGCGCCTTCCGCGGCGGGTTTTCCGACGCTTTTCCGCGCCGACTTCGCCGCGGGAGTCCCTTCCTCCTCCAGGGATTCCCTCCATGCTCCTTGAAAAGCTCAACTGGCGCTACGCCACCAAGAAGTTCGACCCGGCGCGCGCGGTGCCGCAGGACAAGGTCGACTGGATTGTCGAGGCGGCCCGTCTCGCCCCGACGTCGAGCGGCTTGCAGCCCTACGAGGTGCTGGTCATCACCAGTCCAGACGTCAAGGCGAAGATGCTGCCGATCGCCAGCGGTCAGGCCCAGGTCGTCGACGCCTCGCATCTCCTGGTGTTTGCCGCCTGGGACACCTACACGGCCGACCGCATCAACGAGGCGTTCGACTTTGTTGTCGCCGAGCGGACGCTCGATGGCGAGAGGCTGGCCAACTGGAACGCCTACCGGCAGCGGCTTCTTGCTGCCTACGTGCCGAGGGATGCGCGCACCAATTTCGAGCACGCTGCGCGCCAGGCCTATATCGGCTTCGGCTTGGCCATTGCAGAGGCGGCGATGCTGGAGGTCGATGCGACGCCGATGGAAGGCTTCGATGCGGACGCGCTCGACGATTTGCTGGGCCTCAGGGCGCGCGGTCTCAAGTCGGTTACCATTCTGCCGCTCGGCTATCGCGAGGCAAACAAGGACTGGCTGGTGAACCTCAAGAAGGTACGCCGACCGAAGGAACGGTTCGTCACCGAGATCCGCTGAGGTCGCTCCTCGCCCCCCGTTACGGGCGTCCTCCGTCCCCCACGGGACGATGGACGCCTCGCTCGCCGAACGAAGTTTGGGCCAGCTGTTCGGCACCCTGTTCGCGGTCAACAAAAAGCCCGAATAATCTGTTGATGTGAAACGGTAAATTTACTCGGGCCGATGGCTGTTGACAGGGGCGAGTCGCCATGGCTTCCGCCGCCAGAATCGGCTAGAACGAAGCATATCCAGAAGACCCGGTTGCCAAGGACAAAATGTTCTCCGACCGACCGGTGAGACCGCAAAGACAATCCCGCCGCCTTCAGGTCGTTTGGCCGGACGGCGGAGTAGTTCAGGAAGTTGAAGTCATTGGCTGAAGAGACGAAGACACCCGATGGTGCCAAGCCGACCGACATCAAGCCGGTGTCGATCATCGAGGAAATGAAGCGCAGTTATCTCGATTACGCCATGAGCGTGATCGTGTCTCGCGCTCTGCCAGACGTGCGCGATGGCCTGAAGCCGGTGCATCGGCGCATCCTCTATTCGATGAGCGAGAACGGCTACGATTGGAACAAGCCGTATCGCAAATCGGCGCGTGTGGTCGGCGATGTCATCGGTAAGTACCATCCGCACGGCGACAGCTCGATCTATGACGCCCTGGTGCGCATGGCCCAGCCGTTCTCGATGCGGCTGCCGCTGGTTGACGGGCAGGGCAACTTCGGCTCCATCGACGGCGACAGCGCCGCCGCCATGCGCTACACCGAGGTCCGCCTCGAGAGGGTCGCGCAGGCGCTGACCGACGACCTCGACAAGGATACCGTCGACTTCAACCCCAACTACGATGGTTCCGAGCGGGAGCCGTCGGTGTTGCCGGCTCGCTTCCCGAATCTGTTGGTCAATGGGTCCGGCGGCATCGCCGTGGGCATGGCGACCAACATCCCCTCGCATAATCTTGGCGAGGTGATCGACGCTACCATTCTGCTGATGGACAGCCCGGACATCGATGTCGAGGAGCTGATGGAGGTCCTGCCAGGCCCCGACTTCCCGACCGGCGCCATGATCCTCGGCCGCTCCGGCATTCGGCAGGCGTTCATGACCGGCCGTGGTTCGGTCATTATGCGCAGCCGCGTGACCATCGAGCAGATCCGCAAGGACCGCGAGGCGCTGATCGTCACCGAGATTCCCTACCAGGTGAACAAGTCGGTGATGGTCGAGAAGATCGCCGAACTGGTGCGCGAGAAGCGCGTCGAGGGCATCGCCGACCTCAGGGACGAAAGCTCGCGCGACGGCATCCGTGTCGTCATCGAGCTGAAGCGCGACGCCGTCGCCGACGTGGTGCTCAACCAGCTCTACCGCTTCTCGCAGCTGCAGACGTCGTTTGGCGTCAACATGGTGGCGCTGAACGGCGGCCGGCCGCTGCTGATGAACGTTCGGGACGTGCTCACCGCCTTCATCGCGTTCCGTGAAACGGTGGTCACGCGGCGGACGCGATTCCTGCTCGGCAAGGCGCGCGACCGGGCGCATGTCCTGGTTGGCCTCGCCATCGCTGTTGCCAATATCGACGAGGTGATCGCCGTCATCCGCAACGCGCCGGATCCGAGCACCGCCCGTGAACAGCTGATGAGCCGCCGCTGGCCGGCCGCCGATGTCGAGGCGCTGATCCGCCTCATCGACGACCCGCGCCACGAGGTGAATGAGGACGGTACCTATTACCTCTCCGAAGAGCAGGCGCGCGCCATCCTCGACCTCCGCCTGCAGCGCCTGACCGCGCTGGGCCGCGACGAGATTTCCGACGAACTCAATCAGCTCGCCGAGGAGATCAAGGGGTATCTGGAGATTCTCGCGTCGCGCGAGCGGGTGCAGGAAATCATCCGCACCGAACTTCTCGACATCAAGAACGCCTACGCCACGCCGCGTCGCACCGAGATCGTCGAATCCGACGCCGACATGGAGGACGAAGACCTCATCGCCCGCGAGGACATGGTGGTCACCGTCTCGCACGAGGGCTACATCAAGCGCGTGCAGCTGTCGCAGTACCGGGCGCAGAATCGTGGCGGCAAGGGTCGCTCCGGCATGGCGACCAAGGAAGAGGACTTCGTCACCCGCCTGTTCATCGCCTCGACGCATGCGCCGGTGTTGTTCTTCTCTTCGCGCGGCATCGCCTACAAGTTGAAGGTCTGGCGGCTACCGCTCGGCACGCCGCAGTCGCGCGGCAAGTTCATCAAGAACATTCTGCCGCTGCAGGACGGCGAGCGCATCACCTCTATCCTGGCGCTGCCGGAGGACGAGGCAAGCTGGGCGGATCTCGACGTGGTGTTCGCCACCCGCCTTGGCACCGTGCGCCGCAACAAGCTGTCGGACTTCACACAGGTCAACCGCAACGGCAAGATCGCCATGAAGTTCGACGACGAATCCGACGGCATTGTCGGCGTCGAGACCTGTACCGAGGATGACGACTTCCTGCTGGTGTCGGCGCTTGGCCAGTGCATTCGCTTCTCCGTCGGCGACGTGCGCGTCTTCAAGGGGCGTGATTCCACCGGTGTGCGCGGCATCTCGCTTGCCGACGGCGACGAACTGATCTCCATGACCATCCTTCGCCATTTCGATGCCAGCCCGGCCGAGCGTACCGCCTTCCAGAAGCAGTGGGCGGCCGAGCAGCGGCTGGCCGGCGACGAGGAAGCGGATGTGGAGGACGTGGTCGCCGACGAAGCCGAGGAGGAGAGCAACGGCATCGACGCGCTCACCCCCGACCGCTACGCCGAGATGATGCTGGCCCAGCAGTTCGTGCTGACGGCCACCGAGCAGGGCTACGGCAAGCGCTCGTCGTCCTATGAGTTCCGCACCTCTGGTCGCGGTGGCAAGGGCATCAAGGCTACCAATCAGTCGAAACTCGACGAGATCGGCAAGCTGGTCGCTGCCTTCCCGGTCGAGCCGACCGATCAGATCATGCTGGTGTCCAACGGCGGCCAGTTGATTCGCGTGCCGGTTGGCCAGATCCGAACCGTCTCGCGCGCCTCGAAGGGTGTCCGCATCTTTAATACGGCGGAGGGCGAGAAGGTCGTGTCGGTCGAGCACATCACCGATATCAGCGAGGAAAATGGCGCCGAGGAGTGATCCTGGCGCCAGCCTACCAGAGCGTTTTCGTACTTCTGAGAAATACGGAAACGCTCTGTCATGTTGAGTTCTCGCATTTTTTCGCGAGCCGGCGTCCAGTTCGCTCGAAAATGAGCGCGCGGCCGGCCAAAAAGATAGGGCGCAAGACGGTGGCCAAACGTCTTGCGCCCTTGCCGCATTTGGGGCGAGGCCCGAATGAGCCTCGGTTGTTCGCTCTATTGGGAACGTCAGTCGACGATGGTCAGGCCGGACGCTACGGTTGTGACCGTCACGCCGAGGTTGGTCCGCGCCTCCCGGGCGCACACTTTCAGGCCGTCAACCGTTTCAATGGCGCAGCGGCCGATGTCCGAGATCTGATCGCCCCGGCCAACGTCCGGGTACAGGGGCTCCGTCGCGCCGATCGACAGAACGGCAGCCGAAAGCCCGGCCATGACGAGGGCCATCTTCCTCAAGCGCGGTATCCGATGCGTCGTCATGTCAGTCCGCCTTCCTGTGGGAGACCCACCTGTGAAGGTCGAGTTTCGGGCGGGATCGTTACGCAGCAGTTAATGTGATCCTGACGATTGAAGGCATCGGGGTTAATGCTTAACAATAGGTTAACACGACCAAATGCCTATGGCCGGGCCGCTGACGCCGGACGACCGGTCCGTCAGGTGCGGTGCAGTTGTTAATGACGGGCGAAACGGCTATTCAAAGGTCATGACGACAGCCCTTTATGCCGGTTCGTTCGACCCGGCCACCTATGGTCATCTCGATGTGATCGAGCGCGCCTCGCGCCTGTTCGACAGGCTCGTGGTGGCCGTCGGCGTTCATCATGAGAAGAAGAGCGAGTTCGACGCCGCTGAGCGCGAAGCCATGCTGCGCGAACTGGTGGCGTCGATTGCCATCCGCACCGGTGGGCGAATCGAGGTGGTTGCCTTCAGCGGCCTTGTCGTGGAAGCGGCGCGAGAGCATGGCGCCAGCGTCATGGTGCGTGGCCTTCGCAACGCGTCCGACCTCGATGTCGAAGCTGGGATGGCCGGCATGAACGCCGAGCTGGCTCCGGAGATCGACACGGTCTACCTCGGCGCTTCGCCCTCGGTTCGGCACATTGCGTCGAGCCTCGTCAAGCAGATCGCTCGGCTGGGCGGCGACGTCGCCGCCTTTGTTCCGCCGCAGGTGGCGGCGAAACTCCGCGACCGCTACCCGGCCGTTTGAACGATAACCACAAGGAATCAGGGAGATCGATGTGATCCGCAGGACTATTCTCGCGGCGCTTGCCGCCACCGGCCTTGTTCTGGCCACCGGTGCCTATGCCGCCTCGCCGGACAACACGCTGATCCTCGAGACCAGCAAGGGCAAGGTCACCATCGAGCTCAAGCCCGACCTTGCACCCAAGCATGTCGCGCAGATCAAGACGCTGGTCGGCAAGCATTTCTACGACGGCATCATCTTCCACCGGGTGATCGAGGGCTTCATGGCCCAGACCGGTGACCCGACCGGCACCGGCATGGGCGGCTCTGACCTGCCCGACATTCCGGGCGAATTCTCCAAGGCGCACTTTGGGCGCGGGGCTGTCGGCATGGCGCGCTCCCAGGATCCCAACAGCGCCAACTCGCAGTTCTTCATCATGTTCGACGACGGCAGCTTCCTCGACGGTCAGTATACCGTCTGGGGTGAAGTGACCGATGGCATGGATGTGGTCGACAAGATCAACCGCGGCGAGCCGCCGGCCAATCCGGACAAGATCGTCAAGGCGCGCCTCGCCTCCGATCCGAACTGACCAATCGAACTTCCCTGCCGGCCGTGATAAGAGCACTGCCGGCAATCAGACCCGAAAGGAGGCCCGCGTGGCCGATATCAAGGATCCCGAGAACACCCTCGTCATGGAAACCAGCAAGGGCACCGTCATCATCGAGATGCGGCCCGACCTTGCGCCCAACCATGTCGCCCATATCAAGAAGCTGGTGCGCGAGAAGTTTTACGACGGCATCGTCTTCCATCGGGTGATCGAGGGCTTCATGGCCCAGACTGGCTGCCCGCAAGGCACCGGCACCGGCGGTTCGAAGTATCCCGATCTCAAGCAGGAGTTCAACGCCGAGCCGCATGTGCGCGGTACGGTGTCCATGGCCCGCGCCATGAACCCCGACTCGGCCAACTCGCAGTTCTTCATCTGCTTTGACGACGCCCGCTTCCTGGACAAGCAGTACACGGTGTGGGGCAAGGTGATCGAAGGCATGGAGACCGTCGACAAGATCAAGCGCGGCGAGCCGGTGCGCGATCCCGACAAGATCGTCTCTGTCATCGTGGCGGCCGACGCCGCCTGAGCTGCTTCCGCTTGAATGGGAAAGCCCGCGCCGGCCAGTGCCGACGCGGGCTTTTTCATGCCTGCCGGGCATTGCCGGTCAGACGAACAGGTCGACCAGCCAATAGGCGCAAGCGGCGATGGCCGCACCGGCCGGCAGCGTGATGACCCAGGCGATGACGATGTTGCCGGCAATACCCCAGCGCACCGCCGAGACGCGCCGTGCGGCACCGACGCCGACGATGGCGCCAGTGATCGTGTGGGTGGTCGATACCGGGATGCCGAAGTGCGTGGCGACGAACAGGGTGATGGCGCCGCCGGTCTCGGCACAGAAGCCTTGCATCGGGTTGGGTGATCTTCGAACCCATGGTGTGGACGATGCGCCAGCCGCCCATCAGCGTGCCGAGCGCCATGGCCGACTGGCAGGCGATCACCACCCAGAAGGGGATGTGGAACTCGCCGCCGAGGTAGCCCTGCGAGTAGAGCAGCACGGCGATGATGCCCATGGTCTTCTGCGCGTCGTTGCCGCCGTGGCCCAGCGAATAGAGCGAGGCGGAGACGAACTGCAGGTGCCGGAAGGTCTTGTCGACGGCGAATGGAGTGCGCTTCACGAAGGTCCAGGACACCGCCAGCACCAGCATCAGCGCCAGGAAAAAGCCGAAGGCCGGCGATAGGAAAATGGCACTGGACGTCTTGAGAAGGCCCGACCAGACGATGGCGCTAAAGCCCGTTTTGGCAAGGCCCGCGCCGACCAGGCCACCCACGAGGGCATGCGAGGACGACGAGGGAATACCGGCGAGCCAGGTGACAATGTTCCAGATGATGGCGCCCATCAGCGCGGCAAACACCACATGCGGCGTGATGATGGCCGGGTCGATGATGCCCTTGCCGAGCGTTGTCGCCACGTGAAGGCCGAAGAACAGGAAGGCGATGAAGTTGAAGAAGGCCGCCCAGAACACCGCGTATTGCGGCCTGAGCACGCGCGTCGACACGATGGTGGCGATCGAATTGGCGGCGTCGTGCAGGCCGTTCAGGAAGTCGAACAGCAGCGCGATGCCGATCAGGCCGACGAGCAGCGGAAGGGCGAGTGTCTCCATCAGACGTTCTCGATCACGATGCCGCTGATTTCCTTGGCGACGTCCTCGAAGCGGTCGAGCACCTTCTCAAGTTCGCCGTAGACCTGACTGCCGATGATGTAGCTCATGGCATTGCCGTTGCCATGCCGGCGGTAGAGGTCTTTCAGGCCATTCTCATGCAGGAAGTCCGAGTGGCCTTCGACGCGGCTCACCTCCTCCGACAGCGCCGTCAGACGGGGAGCGTTGGTGCCGACGCTCTTCAGCAGCGGGATGGCCTCGGAGACCAGCTTGGCAGCCTGGACGATGTCCTGGCCCATGTCTCGCATGCCGGGATCGAAAACACGCTGTTCGAACAGCTGGATGGTCTTCACCACGCGGTGCATCGTGTCGATGGTGTCGTCCATCGACTGGATCAGATCCTTGATGTCGTTGCGATCAAAGGGCGTGATAAAGCTGCGGCGGACAGCCAGCAACACCTCGCGGGTGATACCGTCGGCCTTGTCCTCGAGAGCGACGATCTCGGCGATGCGCGCATCGCGGTCATCGCCGGACAAGAGAGCGTTCAGCGAGTGGGCGGCAGTGACGACCGTTTCGGAATGCTGGGCGAATAGATCGAAGAACAGTTCTTCGTGCGGCAGGAGCTTGCGGAACCACTCGAGCATGGTCGGTCCTTGTTTTTTGGACTTTTCGGACGCGGTTTATCCGATGAACCCTGTCGGCGCTAGTCGCAGTTCCCGAGGGGGCGGGCTTTTTTAGCCGGTTATCTTTGCTGTTCTGCGTTTGACGACGGGCTGACGTGCATTTTCGCCGATCAATCGGACGAGCAGCTCTCGGCGATGGTTGAAAAGGCTCTGAGAAGCGTCGCGTCGAGTTTGCCGTCCATCAATTGCAGGATTGCATAGGCTTCACGGGCTGTCTTCGGTCTTTTGTAGGGGCGCTGCTCGATCAGGGCAGCGAAGATGTCGCAGATGGTGACGATCCGGGTGATGTCGGCGATTTGCCCGGCGCCGATGCCCAGGGGATAGCCCGTTCCATCGAGATACTCGTGATGGTCGCGTGCCACGTCGGCGACCTCGCTGGCAATCAAACCGCTCCGGGCGAGGATGTCATACCCGGCGAGGGCATGAGTCTCCATGATCGTTCGCTCGGTAGGATCGAGCGGGCCAGGCTTGTCGAGGATGGCAAGCGGGACATGCACCTTGCCGACGTCGTGAAAGTGGGCGACCTCGAACAGGCGTCGCTGGTCATCGATCGAGAAGCCGAGGCTGCGGGCAAACAGCATGGCGACGGCTGAAACCAGGCTGCAGTGCTGGGCCGTTCCGTCGTGATAGTCCTGGATGATCGACAGCCAATGGGCGGCCGCAGCGCTGTCCAGCAGTGCCTCGAAGTGATTGAAGGCGTGTCTCGCCTCAGTGACGGCCGCTCCGAGATCACCGGCGCGGATATGCCCGAAGAGCCGATCGTAACCCGCCTCAATCGTCGAACAGGTCGCTTGGCGTCGGATGGGGGGCTGGTGGGCCGCGGTCGTTGACGAATCCACCGCTGCGAGAATGCTGGCAAGGCGTTCGGGTGTAGGCAGCGACTTGACGATGTAGGCAAAGCCGATCTCGTCCAGTGCGGCCAGCGTTCGGATGCCAATTCGACGACCGAACAAGGCGATCCGTTCCAGTCGAGCCGTCCATGGGCCGGTCAGAACGCGATTGAGGAACTCCGGCGAGAAGCGGTCACCGATGATCAGTACGAGGCTGCGATCGAGCTCGGGCTCGACGCCCGGCTCACTGTCGCAGACGGCTCGAAAACCCAGTTCCGACAGCATCGCCGCCGCCGGTGCGGCGAGTTCGGGATGCTCGGCGAGGATGCGGACCGGTACCGCCTGCGACGCCAGTTTTCGTCGAAGTTCGTCGCTGAGGCGCTCCAAGACGAGTACGGGCTGTTGATTGACAACGTTGTTATATTGATCCGACGAAGGTTTCGCGTTGGCCACGATCAGTCATACTCCGGAACAAGGTTTGGGCTGGAGTGGCGGTGAGAATGATCTACTTCTGCCGACGATCAGTCAGGGGCAGAGGCGCTCACTTATGTTGGAGGCCTTCTAGCACGGCCCCGGAGGGCCGGTAAGAAGGCGAGCCTTGGAACCGTCGGTAAGCGTAAAATCTTAGATAAACTTGAGTCTAAAAAAACGTTTCGGTTGGCGGACCGGCCAAGCTGGATGCAAACCGAAGCCGTCGTTTCCGGTACCCTGATTGGCGGCACGGTTGCCTTTCGCACCTCCCGTGCCTATGCAGAAGCATGCAAGTTTCAGCCTTCGATTTCGACCTGCCGCCCGAACGGATCGCCCTGCGCCCGGCTGTTCCGCGCGATGCGTCGCGCCTGCTGGTGGTGAAGCCCGGTGCGCCTTTCGAGGACAGGACGGCGCGTGACCTCGCCGATCTCCTGGCGCCGGGCGATGTACTGGTGTTCAACGATACCAAGGTGATCCCGGCCCAGTTGGAAGGCCTGCGTGATCGGGCCGGCGCCGAGCCGGTGCGCTTTTCCGCCACACTGCACATGCGCGAGGCGCCGGACCGCTGGCGTGCCTTCGTCAAGGGGGCGCGCAAGCTGCGCAGCGGCGACCGCGTGCTGTTTCCGGGCTCTGCCCCGTCAACAACTCCTCTTGGGGCCCTGGTGGCGGAAAAAGGCGAGGATGGCGAGATCACGCTGGTCTTCGACCGAGCTGGTCCAGATCTCGATGTGGCGCTGATGATGGTCGGCCACATTCCGCTGCCACCTTATATCGCCGCCCGCCGGGCTGAAGACGAGCACGACCGGGCCGATTATCAGACGGTCTACGCCCGCGAGAACGGTGCCGTTGCGGCGCCGACCGCCGGGCTGCATTTCACGCCGGGCCTTCTGGATCGCCTTGAGGCGCGCGGCATTGGCCGCCACTTCGTGACGTTGCACGTCGGCGCCGGCACCTTCCTGCCGATGAAGGTGGATGACACCAACGATCACAAGATGCATGCCGAGGTCGGCCACGTCTCGGCGGAAACCGCCGAGGCGCTCAATGCCGTGCGGGCGGCTGGGAGCCGGGTGGTGGCCGTCGGCACGACGTCGCTGCGCCTCTTGGAAAGCGCCACGGGCGAGGACGGCCTCATCCGGCCGTTCGCGGGGGCAACCGACATCTTCATCACGCCCGGCTACCGCTTCCGCGCCGTCGACCTGCTGATGACCAATTTCCATCTGCCGAAGTCGACGCTGTTCATGCTGGTGTCGGCCTTCTCCGGGCTCGATACCATGCGTGCCGCCTATGCGCATGCAATTGCCAGCGGCTACCGCTTCTATTCCTACGGCGATACGTCGCTGCTCCATCCAGCCTGAGAAAGCTGCCTGATAAAGGCAGGCTGACGCTCAGGCACAGGCGGGTGACGTCTTTACCTCGGCATCGGCATTCCGCCGACCTGACCGACGGGTGCCAGACGAAAGACGCCGGATAAGCTTGGCTGGCCAAGCTTGTCCGTCTCGCCCTCATTTCGGGCAAGCTGAAGGGGCCGGCCGAATGCCCCCTGGCTTTCAATGGCAGATCAGTAGCGACGCATCAGCGCGACGAGGCGCCCTTGTATGCGCACACGATCAGGCCCGAAGATGCGCGTCTCATAGGCCGGGTTGGCGGCTTCGAGGGCGACCGAGGCGCCCTTGCGCCGCAAACGCTTCAGCGTCGCCTCCTCATCGTCCACCAGCGCCACGATGATGTCACCGGAATCGGCGGTGTCTGACTTCTTGATGACGACGGTGTCGCCGTCGAGAATGCCTGCCTCGATCATCGAGTCGCCGCGCACCTCGAGAGCATAATGCTCGCCGCCGGATATGAGGTCGATCGGCACGTGCAGGATATGCGACTGAGTCTGGATGGCGGCAATCGGCACGCCGGCGGCGATGCGCCCCATGACCGGCACCGGCACGGTGTCGCGGCTGTCGAGGGACGGCGTAGCGCTGGCCGGCGGCGCCTTGCGACCGCCGTCGCCTTCAATGACGGCCGGCGCGAAGCCCTTGCGAGCGCGGCCGATGCCCGGCTGCATGGTCTCCGGCAGCTTGATGACTTCGAGCGCCCGCGCCCGGTTGGGCAGGCGGCGGATGAATCCACGCTCCTCGAGTGCGGTGATGAGGCGGTGGATGCCCGACTTGGACTTGAGATCCAGTGCATCCTTCATCTCATCGAAGGACGGCGGCACGCCCGACTCCTTCAGCCGTTCTTGAATGAACATCAGGAGTTCGAGCTGTTTGCGCGTGAGCATCGTCTGGTCCCCGCTGGTCGGCCGGCGCGTCTGGCGTGCCGAAGCGCGATTCGGTACAAATCACGAACAGAGTTAACATGTTCCGTGTGTGTTCCGCAATGGGGATTGCCCAATGCCGCTGAAGATGGGCCGGTTGGATGCGGAAATTGCTCGCTGACTGCCTCGCCGCGGGTCAGTAAACCGTGACGCCATGCGCCGACGAAAGAAAAGGCACCAGCGGTATAAGCTATCAGGCGAGCGTCTTCTTCACGGCATCTACAACATCACTCGCATAGAGCTTGCAGACGCCGCGTTTGCCGACGGGTTCGATTTTCAGGGCGTCGATCGCCTTCTTCACCTTGGTGTCGGACACGCCGAGCGCCTTGGCGATGACGCCAACGGTAACGGTTGCCTGTTCGGTCAAGATGGGTCCTCCGGCTGCAAATGCTCGACAACAAAGCGTAGGCAGTCACCTCGGCCGGGTCAACGGCGGCGAGCGCCGGAACGCCTGGGTGAACTGCGTAGGGTGGCGATGGCGCCGCCGTCGCAAGCCGGGCGTTCGACAGGCTGCCGGTTTGGCTCCGAAGGCTCTCATCCAAAGGTAGAATACGCCCTCCGTCTTAAGAGTTTCGTCCATGGAATTCATGGATGCAGCTATTCCCGCGAGGACATCCGCCACCTAGGCTGCTTCCCGCCGCACACGATCGTCCTTGCTTGTCGGGCGAGAGTGCGGCGCGACCGGTTCGGCCGGCGGTGGGATGGCCGCCGGGAGGAAGCGTGGCAGCCGAGAAGGCGTCTGGACGGGAGAAGGGCGGTATCTGGAGGAGGCTTTGGGCTGGTTCGTCCCGAAACTGCGGGCGCATCCGGCCTCGATCTTTGCCCGATTCATCCCCGTTCCCCGAGGTGCATGGCCGCGGCGCGTTCTGCCGGCAGGGAGGCTTCGGGTGGTCCTGCGAAGGCAGGCGCGCGGAATCGTCCATGACGGATATCGGTAAGTCCGCCGGAAGGTCGTTTTGGGGTAGCGAAAAGGCACGCCGCATCGGCGAGCGATCGTTGAAGAGAAAATGGAGGAAACGCCATGCTTCGTATTCTGAAGAGCTTCGCTGCCGTCGGCATCGCCGTCGGCGCGCTGACCGCGGCGGCCCATGCGGCCGACGTAAAGATTGGCTTCGTGGTCAAGCAGCCTGAGGAACCGTGGTTCCAGGACGAGTGGAAGTTCGCCGACGTCGCCGCCAAGGAAAAGGGCTTCACGCTGGTGAAGATCGGCGCCGAGGATGGCGAGAAGGTGCAGTCGGCCATCGACAACCTTGGCGCCCAGGGCGCCCAGGGCTTCATCATCTGCACGCCGGACGTCAAACTCGGGCCGGGCATCGTCGCCAAGGCGGAGGCCAACGGCCTCAAGCTGATGACCGTCGATGATCGTCTCGTCAACGCCGATGGTTCGCCGATCGAAAGCGTGCCGCACATGGGCATCTCGGCGCTGAAGATCGGTGAGGCTGTTGGCACCGCCATCGCCGACGAGATCAAGAAGCGCGGCTGGGACATGGCCAGCGTTGGCGCCATCCGTGTCTCCTATGACCAGCTTCCGACGGCGGTCGACCGTGTCGAGGGCGCCATGTCGTCGCTCAAGGCAGCCGGCTTCCCGGAGGCCAACATCTTCGATGCGCCACAGGCCAAGACCGACACCGAAGCCGCTCTGAACGCTGCCACGGTGGTGCTCAACAAGCATGCCGACGTGAAGCATTGGGTGGCTTTCGGCCTCAACGACGAGGCGGTGCTCGGCGCCGTTCGTGCCTCCGAGACCGTCGGCATCACGCCGGAGAGCTTCATCGGTGTCGGCATCGGTGGCGCGGATTCGGCGATCAACGAGTTCAAGAAGCCCGCCGCTACCGGCTTCTTCGGCACCGTGATCATCTCCCCGAAGCGCCACGGCTACGAGACCGCTCTCAACATGTATGAGTGGGTCGCCAACGACAAGGCGCCGCCGGCCGTGACGCTGACCGCTGGCGAACTGGCGCTGCGCGATACCTATGTCGACGTCCGCAAGAGCCTCGGCATCGAATAAGTCCGCTAGATAGCGAGCATGAAATGGGGCCGGCGACCTTTCGTCGCCGGCTCCCCCAGCAAGGCGCGAGGACATGGCCGACTTTCTGAGCTTTTCCCACATTTCCAAGACCTATCCGGGCGTCAGGGCGCTGTCGGACGTCTCCTTCGGAGTGGCGAAGGGCTCCGTTCATGGACTGATCGGCGAAAACGGCGCCGGCAAGTCGACGCTGATCCGCATTCTCTCTGGTGATACCTCCGCCGACAGCGGCGAGATTGCCATTGACGGTGCCACCCAGACTTTCTCCTCCACTCGCGATGCCTTCGCGGCCGGCGTGGTGGTGGTGCACCAGGAACTGCAACTGGTTCCCGAACTGACCGTGGCCGAAAATCTCCGGCTCGGCCGCTTTCCCAACCGGGCAGGCATCATCGATTTCCGGTCGCTGAAGGAAGAGGTCAATCGCCGTCTCAAGGACATCGGCCTGACGGTCGATGCCGATACCAAGGTGGCGAAATTGTCGCTCGGCGAACGGCAGATGATCGAGATCGCCAAGGCGATCATGCTCGATGCCCGCGTCATTGCGCTGGACGAGCCGACGTCTTCGCTGTCGTCGCAGGAAAGCGAAGTGCTGTTCCGGATCATCGGCGAGCTGCGCGCCGCCGGCAAGGTGATCGTCTACATCTCGCACCGCCTCGACGAGATCTTCCGCCTTTGCGATGGCTGCACCGTGCTGCGCGACGGCAAGCTTGCCGCCCATCATGTTTCCATGGCGGATGTGACGCGCGACAGTCTGGTCTCGGAGATGGTCGGCCGCGAGATTTCCGATATCTGGGGCTGGCGCGGCCGGCCGGTCGGCGAGGTGCGGCTCAAGGTCGAAGCGCTTTCTGGCGCCAAGCTGCCACGCCCCATCGATTTCGAGGCGCGGGCCGGCGAGATCGTCGGCTTCTTCGGGCTGGTCGGTTCCGGCCGCTCTGAACTGATGCGTATCGTCTATGGCGCCGACCCCCGCCACTCCGGCAAGGTGACGATCGATGGCGCAGACAGCTCGGGCGCGAGCCCGCGGCGCTCGATTCGCGAGGGGTTGGTGCTCTGCTCGGAGGATCGCAAGTTCGACGGTATCATCCAGGGCTTGTCGGTGGGCGAGAATATCGTGGTTTCCGCCCGCCGCCACTTTTCGCCCTTCGGCGTGCTGAGCCCGAAGCGCGAGGCGGACACGGCCGCCGAGTTCATCAAGCAGCTGCGTATCCGCACGCCGTCGGCCAAGCAGGAGATCGTCAACCTGTCGGGCGGCAACCAGCAGAAGGTGCTGCTCGCCCGCTGGCTGGCCGAGACCGACATCAAGGTGCTGATCGTCGACGAGCCGACCCGCGGCATCGACGTCGGCGCCAAGGCCGAGATCTATGAACTGCTCTACAATCTCGCCGAGAAAGGGCTGGCCATCGTCGTCGTCTCCAGCGAACTGCCGGAGGTGATGGGCATTTCCGACCGCGTCGTCGTCATGTGCGAGGGGCGGATCGCTGCCCGCTACGACCGCGCCGAATTCAACGAACACGCCATCCTCGCCTCGGCCCTGCCGGACCGGACGGCTGGCGAGCCGAACAAGAAAGCATCGTGATGGCCTTCCTGAAACGTCTCCTGCTCGGCGAGCAGGGCCTCCTCGTCATTTTCGTCATCGCCTTCGCGGCCGTGTCGATCTTCGTGCCGAGCTTCCTTACCGAGCGCAACATGCTCGGCCTGTTCCAGTCGGTGGTAACCATCGGCATCGTGTCCTGCACGATGATGTTCTGCCTCGCCTCGCGCGATTTCGACCTGTCCGTCGGCTCCATCGTCGCCTTCACCGGCATGGTGGCGGTGATGGCCTCCAACGCCTCCGGCTCAATCATCGTCGGTCTGATCGCTGCGCTGGCCTGCGGTACCTTTGTCGGCTTCGTCAACGGCGCCATCATCGCCAAGCTGAAGATCAATGCGCTGATCACCACGCTCGCCACCATGCAGATCGTGCGCGGCCTGGCGCTGATTTCGTCGGATGGCCGGGCGGTGGGTATCAACGACCCCGGCTTCTACCAGCTGGCGCTGTCGCGCTTCCTCGGTATCCCCACGCCGATCTGGATCATGGTCATCCTGTTCTGCCTGTTCGGCTTCGTGCTCAATCGCTCGGTGTTTGGCCGCAACACGCTGGCCATCGGCGGCAATCCCGAGGCGTCGCGCCTTGCCGGCGTCAATGTCGACGGCATGCGTATCTGGATCTTCACCATCCAGGGCCTCGTCTGTGCCGTGGCCGGCATTCTCCTGGCCTCGCGCATCACATCCGGCCAGCCCAACGCGGCGACCGGCCTCGAGCTGTCGGCCATTTCGGCTTGCGTGCTCGGTGGTGTGTCGCTGGCTGGTGGCCGGGCGGCGATGGTCGGCGTCATTGTCGGCGTGCTGATCCTCGGCATTGCCGAGAATGCCATGAATCTCCTCAACATCCAGGCCTTCTACCAGTATCTGGTGCGCGGCCTGATCCTGCTGCTCGCCGTGCTGCTCGACAACGTCCGCAGCACCGGCCTCGGGCGGAAGTGAGGCTCGGATACCCGTCCGACATGGAAGAGCGATTGGCGCCCGGACGGGAAACCGTCCGGGCGTTGACGTATCGAGGTGGGGTCGACGCTCAGCCTTCGGACCGCGCATCTCGCCGTCCGAAGGCTGCCAGGAAGATTGCGCCGAGTGTGCCAGAGGCCACCGAACCCATGAGGATGCCGATCTTCACGTGGTCCTGCAGGTCCGGATCATCAAAGGCAAGCAATCCAATGAACAGAGACATCGTGAAACCGATGCCACACAGCAATGCGGTTCCAGTCATCTGACCCCAACTTGCCCTGGCCGGCAGGTGAGCGAGGCCAAGTTTCACCAGCAAGGCCGCCGTCCCCAGGACGCCGACGAGCTTGCCGCCCATCAGCCCCAGTGCGATGCCCATTGTCAGGGGATCGACCAAGACACTGATGGAAACCTCCGCCAGGGACACACCGGCATTGGCAAAGCCGAATATCGGGACGATGACGAAGGCAACGGGCATATGAAGCACGTTTTCAAGCCGGTGGAGTGGTGATTCCCCATGGAGCGCTTCGGGCATTCCCGGCGTCGGCTTCAGCGGGATCGTCAAGGCCAGCAAGACGCCCGCCAGCGTAGCGTGGACCCCGGATGCAAACACCAGCACCCAGAGGACGACTCCCAGCGCCAGATATGGCCACAGCACCATGACCTTTGTGCGGTTCAGGCCGTAGAGCACGGCGAGAACACCAGCCGCGCCGATCAAGGCCGGCATGTTCAGGTCGGCGGTATAGAATATCGCTATGATAATGACGGCGCCAAGATCATCAATGATGGCCAGCGCCGCCAGAAAGATCTTGAGGGACGTGGGAACACGCGAACCGAAAAGCGAGATGACGCCGAGTGCAAAAGCAATGTCCGTTGCTGTCGGGATTGCCCATCCTCTCAGCACAGACGCGTTTTCCCAGTTGAAAGCCAGATAGATCAAGGCCGGGACCAGCATGCCGCCCGCCGCTGCCGCGCCTGGCAGAATACGCCGGCTCCAGCTCGAAAGCTGGCCGTCCAGCATCTCCCGCTTGATCTCCAAGCCAACGAGCAGAAAGAAAGCTGCCATCAGGGCATCGTTGATCCAGTGCTGGACGCTGAGTGGCCCGATGTAGACGTGGAGACTATCGAAATAGGCGTCTGCGAGGGGGGAGTTGGCGGTCAGTATCGCCAATATGGCGACAGCCATGAGGACCACGCCACCCGACGCCTCATTATCGAGAAAACGCCGAAGAGTGGACTGGATGCGCCGTGGTGAGATTGGCGAAGACATAGGTTCTCGCTCCCTTGAATGGAAGGTTGATCAAAGTCTCCGTCAATTCCGGGCTACCCGTAGCGCACGCAGCACACGCTATCTATTGGCAACGTAATGCAGCCTCGAAGTGATTTCCACCCCAATCGCCAGCTTAGCACTCAGGGCGCATGCTGGTATGCGCCGTCTTTCGGCTCGATTTAGAATCTATCCATAGAAAATCGCCCTGAACATTCATCTGGCTAAAGCGATTGCGGTGGCTTCGAACTCTGCCTGACCCTCATCCTTCCCGTTGCTGAAGCTGGCGACGGTGATCGCGGGAACGCGGTCGGGGAAATGGTAGACCGCG
>JAGSYU010000237.1 GCA_018262575.1 Pseudomonadota bacterium
GTTCATGAATGATCGCCAGCGCGAATACTTCCGGCGCAAGCTGCTTCAGTGGAAAGAGGATATCCTGCGTGAGAGCAAGGAGACCCTCGTAAATCTCCAAAACGAGAACACCAATCTTCCCGACATCGCCGACCGGGCGTCGTCGGAAACCGATCGCTCGATTGAGCTTCGGGCACGCGATCGCCAGCGCAAGCTGATCTCCAAGATCGAGGCGGCGATCAAGCGGATCGAGGACGGCTCCTATGGCTATTGCGAGGAGACCGGCGAGCCGATCTCGTTGAAGCGCCTCGATGCCCGCCCGATCGCCACGCTGTCGATCGAGGCGCAGGAGCGTCACGAGCGGCGCGAGAAGGTCTATCGCGACGAATGAACGAACCGTCTTTGGCGGGAAACGACAAAAGGGGCGCTCTTGAGGCGCCCCTTTTTGTATTCCGACGTCTCGAACCGTGGATGCTTTCCGATTAGGCCCCCCGCCTGGGCGCGACCTCCCGGGATGACTTGGGAAGGGGGAGGTCGCGCCGCTGGGGAAGCCGGCCTGGACTTGGGGAAGGGGCCGGCGGGATCGCCTTGGGCCAATTGGGGAGCGGCCCTTCGGCAATACGGCTCGCTTGGGATGCTTGGGGAGCGCGAGCCGATCTCTGATGTCTGTCTCGAAACCCTGAAGAGTCAGGGTTTCGACGTTGCGGCCTGACCGGCCGACGCCCCGTTCGGGCTTGCCCTCGGACTCCGGTCAGAATGGCAGGAGGATATCGAGCACCTGCTGGCCGTTGCGCGGCTGCTGCACGTCGGAGATCTGGCCGCGGCCGCCGTAGGAGATACGGGCTTCGGCGATCTTGGTGCTCTCGATGGTGTTGTCGGCGGCGATGTCCTCGGGACGGACGACGCCGGCCACCACCAGTTCGCGGATCTCGTAATTGACGCGCACTTCCTGCCGCCCCTCGATCACCAGGTTGCCGTTGGGCAGCAGTTGCGTCACCACGGCGGCGACGTTGGTCGACAGGCTTTCCGATCGGTCGATCGTGCCTGTGCCCTTGTAGGAGGAGGCGCCCTCGGTTGAGGCGAGGTCGCTGGCCGCCATGCCGGCTGGCAGGGCGATGGTGTCGATGGCGGTGCCGAGCGCGCCACCGACGCCGGTCGAGTCGCTCGACTTGCGCGTCCTCTCCGACGAGTTGTCGAAGGCCGCCTTGTCCGAGATTTTCACCTTGACGGTGAGGATGTCGCCGATGTTGCGGGCGCGCTGATCCTTGAAGAAGGTGCGCGAGCCGGATTGCCAAAGCGAATTGGGGCTGTAGGCGATCGGCTGCACGCTGGGCATCGGCATCTGCACCGGCTTATAGCCGGCCTGGGAGGTGGGGTTCTCGATCGCCGACAGCTTGGGGGTCTGACCGACCTGCGACAGGCGGTCCAGGGTGCTGCCGCACGCGGACAGGCCGATGCCGAGGAGGGCGATGGCAAGGGTGGTGGACAAACGCATCGGATGATCCTCGGTTCGGGCTCAGTTCATCGCGCTCGCCACGACGGCCGGGCCGGCCGCGGTGACTTCGACGGTGCCAGCGCGGGTAACGACGCCCTGGATGGTACGCTTGGACTGTTCGTTCAGTACGGAGACGAGGTCGCCCTTGGCGCCGTCGCCGAGGGCGCGGCCTCGGGCGCTGAGCGTCAGGCCGGGGCGCGAATACTGCAGCGTGACGATGTCACCGCGCAGGATGATGCGGGGCGGCTCGATATCGGCGGTTGCGATGATCTCGCCGGCGCGGAGGGGACGCTTGGCCGCCATGTCGATGAGATCGCTGGTGTCGATGACGGCCGAGCCGGGCACCCGCCGCTTGTCGATGCGGACGGCGGTGACGTCGGATGCATGAATGACGTCGCGGCGGTCGATCGGGCGGTTCAACACCGGTACGGACATGGTCTCCAGCGCGCGGCCGACAACCACCAGCGTCCGGTCGTCCCCGCCGACGTCAATGGCGATGGTGGCGTTGAAGCGGCCGGATTCCGGCTGAAGGACGAAGCTGGACAGGATGGCCGGCGTGGCAGCGGCGGCCGAAGCGGCGATCGGCGCAGGAGTTCCGTCGAGGGCGATATCGATATTGTCGACCGCAACTCCCATGCGGGTGGCGGCGGCGTCGACAACAAGGGCCTTGATGGCCGTTGCATCGACCGTGACGGCGCGACGGACGACGGTGACGCTGGCGAAAGTCGGCAGGCGGTCAACGCTGAGGCCGGCGGCGACGGCGGCCTTGACCGCGACGGTGGTCGGCAAGGCGCCGGTGACGCCGAGTTCCGGAGCTCTGAAGACGGCGCGATCGGCAAGCGCGCCGGCGCCATCGAACAGGTCGCCGAGCGTGACGATGGCACCGTCGATATCGACGCGCTGTCTGAGTTCGGCGGCAGTTGCCTGATGGGTGGCGATGAAGCCAGCCGCCAGGCTGGCGAGTGCCGCGGCGAGAACGATCCGGAGGAGAAGGGCGCGCATCATGGCGGTGCTCACTTACCGAGGCTGGCGGTCGTCTGGGACATCTCGTCGGCGGCCGTGATGATGCGAGAGTTCATCTCATAGGCGCGCTGCGCCGAAATCAGCGACGACAGTTCGTTGACCGACTCGACGTTGGAAGACTCCAGATAGCTTTGCAGCAGCGTGCCGTAGCCGGCGTCGCCGGGGTTGCCGGTCTGAGCGGTACCGCTTGAGGCCGTCTCCAGGAACAGGTTGTCCCCCATCGGCTCAAGGCCATTCTTGTTGACGAAGCGGGAGAGTTCGATCTGGCCGAGAACCGTCGCAGTGGTGGCGTTGCCGATCTTGGCCTGGACCTGACCGGTATTGGAAATGGTGAGGTCGCTGGCGTTGTTCGGCACGGTGATGGCCGGCTGCACGGTGTAGCCATCGGCAGTCACCAGCGTGCCGGTGGAGTCCAGCTCGAAGGCGCCGTCGCGGGTGTAGGCGGTGCGGCCGTCGGGCAGGGTGATCTCGAAGAAGCCCTCGCCGCGGATGGCGAGATCCTTGTCGTTACCGGTGGATTCCGGATCGCCCTGCGTCATGTTGCGTGGCGTGGCGACGACACGGACGCCCGAACCGAGCTGTACGCCGGCCGGCACCTGCGTGCCGGCGTCCGAGGTGGTCGATCCCTGACGGCGCAGCGTCTGATAGAGCAGGTCCTGGAAATTGGCGCGCTGGCTCTTGTAGCCGGTGGTGCGCATGTTGGCGATGTTGTTGGAAATGACGGAGACGTTGGTCTCCTGGGCCTTCATGCCCGTGGCGGCAATGGTCAGAGCTTTCATGTGCGGTCGCTCCCTGGAGCTAAGACGGATGCCGGTTAGGCGTTGACTGAGCCAAGGCGTTCGATCGCCTTGGAGCTGAGGTCGTTCTGCTGCTTGACCATGTTGGTGATGCGCTCATAGGCGCGCTGGACATCCATCATGGCGGTGAGCTCCTGGACGCCCGAGACGTTGGATTTCTCAAGGGCGCCCTGGCGGACGCGGATGTAGGTGGGCACCTGCGGCGCGGCGCTGGCCGAATAGAGGTTGTCGCCCTGCTTGGAGAGCACGCTGGTGTCGGGGAAATCGGCGATGCGAAGCTTGCCCTTCAGACCGGCGCTGGAAGAGACCGTCCCGTCATGGGCGAAGGAGATATTGGTTTCCTCGGACCCGAAGACGATTTCGCCGCCATCGCCGAGCACCGGCTTGCCGTCGGAGGTCACGAGACGGCCGGTGTTGTCGATGGCAAAGTCGCCGGCGCGAGTGTAGCGCTCGCCGGCTGGCGTATTGACCACGAAGAAGCCGTTCTCGCCCTCGATCGCCACGTCGAGATCGTTGCCGGTCATCTCGACCGATCCGGCGGAGAAGTCATGGACGGTGGAAAGCTCGCGGACGAAGCGATTGTCGCGGTCGCGGCGTTGGAAAAGTGTCGCCGACGCCTTCGGCATTGTCGTTTCCTCGAAGTCGAGTGAAACGCGCTTGAAGCCGGCGGTGTCCATGTTGGCTACGTTGTTGGCGATGACGTCCAGCTTGCGCCGCAGCGCAACCTGTCCCGACAGCGCCACCAGAGTTGCATTCTGCATGGCAAATTGTTCCCAAGTCCTAATCGGACGGCGTCACGCTCCCCAGCGTCGCTG
>JAGSYU010000238.1 GCA_018262575.1 Pseudomonadota bacterium
CGACCTCGGCGTGCCGCTGCTGCCCGGCGTCGCCACGGCGTCCGAGGCGATGGTGGCGCGCGCCAAGGGCTATCGCGTCGTCAAGTTCTTCCCGGCCGGTCCGGCCGGCGGCCCTAAGTATCTGCAGGCGCTGGCCTCGCCGCTCGGCGACATGGTGTTCTGCCCGACCGGCGGCGTCAGCCTTGACAACGCGGCCGACTACCTGAAGCTCAAGAACGTCATCTGCGTCGGCGGCTCCTGGGGGGCGCCGGCCGACGCCGTCAGGGACGGCGACTGGGCGCGCATCGAGCGACTGGCGCGGGACGCGGCGGCACTCGGGGCGTAACAGCCTGCCCGAAACTCTACTGTCTCGGCCCAAACCGCCGCGATCAATCCGCCTCGTCGACCGGTTCCAGCGTTTGCGGGTTGAGCTTGACGCGGCGGCGCTCGCCGGTGGCGGTGGTGACTTTCACCTTGTAGCAGCCATCGTCCGAGCGGATCGATTGGACCGTCCAGCCCCGGTCTTTCAGCGCCGCCTCGACCGCCGCGCGCGGCTTCCAGTCGCTGAGCGGCACGTTGCAGTGCGAGCGGTGGCCGTCTGCGTGCGCGGCGCCCGACGACAGGGCGATCAGCAGGCTGCCCGCGAGTGCTGCAGCGAGACCAGGGCGGTAGGGCATCGATCCAATTCCTGTTCAATGGACGGGATTTACTTTTTCCCGTCCGTCTGTGAGTTAGACTATCCCATGTCCATCTGACGGCAACCTGAATGGCGCGGCCGCGCTGGATAAGGTTTGGCGTCGGCGTGACGGGGAAGGTGGCGATGCGGATTCTGCTCGTGGAGGACGACGCCGTGCTCGGCATGGCCGTGCGCGATCAGATCGCCGCCGATGGCCATTCGGTCGACTGGGCGAAGCGCATTGCTGACGCCGGTGACGCCGTGCTGGCCGCCGCCTACGACCTCGTGTTGCTCGACCTGATGCTGCCCGACGGGCGCGGCCTCGATTTCCTGAAGGCGCGCCGGGTGGCCGGCGACGTGACGCCGGTGATCATCCTGACGGCGCGCGATCAGATCTCCGACCGCATCGCCGGCCTCAATGCCGGCGCTGACGACTATCTGGTCAAGCCGTTCGACCTGTTCGAGCTGTCCGCCCGCATCCGCGCCGTCGGCCGGCGCTACGGCGGCAACCCCAATCCGCTGATCCGGATCGGCGACCTCGACATCGATCTGGCCGCCCGCACGCTGCGCCGGGCCGGCCGGCCGGTGCGCCTCACCGCCCGCGAGTGGGCACTGTTCGAGGCCTTCGTGCAGCGGCCGAACGTGCTGCTGTCCAAGGCGCAGATCGAGGAGCACCTCTACTCCTTCTCGGACGAGATCGAGAGCAACACCATCGAAGTCTACGTCGGCCGGCTGCGCAAGAAGCTCGGCCCGGAGGTGATCGAGACGGTGCGCGGCCTCGGCTACCGCCTGGGCGTGCCGGTGGAGGCGGGCTGATGGCATCGAAGCGTCTCCGGTCGAGAAGCCTGCGCGTCCGGCTCGCCGTCGGCCTTGCCGCCAGCCTTGCCGTGCTGTGGATCGGCGCGTCGCTGGTCGCCGGCCACGTGCTCCGCCACGAGACCGACGAAGTGTTCGACAGCGCCCTGCGCGAGATGGCCCAGCGGATCCTGCCGCTCGCCTACGAGCAACTGCTGGCCGACGACGGCGGCGATGGCTACGGCCGCGACGATGGTGGCGGCCGCGATGATGGCTACGGTCGTGATGATGGCGACGGCGTCCGGCGCCTGCCGCCGGTCGGCACGCGCGAGTTCGTCTCCTACGTGGTCAGGGATGGCGACGGCCGCGAACTCTTGCGCTCGAGTTCGGCCGACGACATGGACATTCCCGCCGGCCTCACCCCCGGCTTTCACACCACCGGTACCCTGCGCACCTACACCGAAGCCGCCGTGCAGGGCACGATCGTCGTCACCACCGCCGAATATCTGGCGCATCGCCGCCACGTCTTCGCCAGCGCCACGACGGTGTTCGTCTTCCCGCTCGCCGTGCTGTTGCCGCTGACCGCCCTGGTGGTCTGGCTGACCATTCACCTGTCCTTCCGGCCGATGATCGCCTTTCGCGACGCCATCGAGCGACGCGGACGCGGCAATCTGACGCCGGTCGACGGCGGCCGCCTGCCGAGCGAACTCGCGCCGGTGGCCGGCGCGGTCAACGCGCTGCTGGCCCGCCTGCGCAGCGCGCTCGAAGCCGAGCGCAGCTTCACCGCCAACAGCGCCCATGAACTGAGGACGCCGATCGCCGCCGCGCTGGCCCAGACGCAGCGTTTGATCGCCGAGATGCCGGACGCCAACCGCGAGCGCGCCCGCTCGATCGAAAGCGCGCTCAGGCGCCTGGCGCGCCTGTCGGAAAAGCTGTTGCAGCTGGCCAAGGCGGAGGGCGGCGGCCTGTTGTCCGAACGGCCGTCCGATCTCGCCGAGGTCCTGGCGCTGGTCGTCGACGAGATCGCCCGATCGAGCCAGGAGGACGACCGCATCGACCTTGCCGTTCCCGACGACGGGGTGCAGTCCGACGTCGACCCCGACGCCTTCGCCGTGCTCGCCCGCAACCTGATCGAGAACGCCCTCAAGCATGGTGCGCCGGACGATCCCGTCGACGTTTGTCTCGACGGCGACCGCTTCACCGTCCGCAACCACGGCCCGGTGGTGGCGGCCGCCGACGTCGAGCGGCTGATGCGTCCGTTCGAGCGCGGCTCCAGCCGGTCGGACGGCTCCGGCCTCGGCCTTGCCATCGTCGCCGCCGTCTGCCGTGGCGCCGGCCTGAAGCTGACGATCGCCTCGCCGGTCGAGGGATGGCCGGACGGCGTCTCGGTGCGCGTCACCGGCCTTGCCGGAGCGAGATCGTCTTCACAAACCTGACAGCAAGCTGAACAGCTTTCCGCTCTCCTGTCAGGTGGCCGTCAGGTCATCGGGTCATTGCTCTCCTGTCGCCACAGCACAGGAGTGTTCTTCATGAAACCCTATTATGCCCTGCCGCTCGGGCTCGCCGCCGTCCTGGCGCTGCCCACGCTGGCCATGGCCCGGCCCGTTACCGTCACCGCCCAGTTCGCCGATTACGGCGGCTACAACGCCTATGCGGCGGTCTACATCACCGATGCCCAGGGCAAGGTGGTGCAGACGCTGCACGTCGCGGGAACCAAGGCGAAGTATTACCGCAGCCTGTCCGGCTGGGCGCGCGGCGCCAGCGGCTCGATCGATGGCCTGACCGGCGCCAGCATCGGCTCGGGCGGCACGCTGACGGTGACCGCTGACGTCGCCGACGCGATGATCGACGCCGGCTATCAGGTCCGGATCGATACGTCGGTCGAGGATGGCAACGCCTATGCGGCCGACGCTGCCGCCCCGCTTGCCGCTGCCTCCGTCGGCCAGCCGGCGCCGGGGAACGGCTACGTCCAGTCGCTCACCGTTTCCTACTGAGTCCGTTTCCTGCTGACCCTCGGGGTTGTCCGCCATGTTGCGTCGTCTTCACTCGTTGCCCGGTCTGGCCTTCGCGGTTCTCTTGATGGTGATCGCCGTCTCGGGTGCCGTCCTGTCGGTCAATCCGGCGCTCGACCGGCTGGCGAACCCGGCTGTAACCCCTGACGTCAGCGTCGCCACGCTGGCCGAGGCGGTCAGCGCGCGCCATCAGGAGATCGACAAGATCGTGGTGCGGCCGAGTGGCGCGGTGACGGTGTCCTACGCCGACAATGGCGTGAGCGGCACGGAGCGGATCGACCCCACCACCGGCGCCTCGCTCGGTGCGCCGCAGGCCCCGTCGGCGCTGACGCGCTGGGTCACCGACCTGCATCGCTCGCTGTTCCTCGGCGACAGCGGCAAAGTCGGCACCGGCCTCGCGGCGCTCGGCATGCTGGCGCTGAGCCTGTCCGGCATAGTCCTGCTGCTGCGCTCGCTGGGTGGCTGGCGCGGTTATTTTGCGCCGATCCGCGGCGACTTGCTGACGCGCCTGCACGGCGAGATCAGTCGTCTGGCCGTCATCGGCCTGATGCTGTCGTCGGTGTCCGGCCTGTTCATGTCGGCCGATACCTTTGGTCTCATTCCCGATCCCTCGGCGAGCGCGATGCCG
>JAGSYU010000015.1 GCA_018262575.1 Pseudomonadota bacterium
AAGGCCCGGGCCTTGTCCGGTTCGCCATCCTCGATCTCAAGGGCGCGGGCGGTGAGCAGCACGGCCCGGAGCCGGGCGGTGTCGCCCTTGCCGATCAGACGGCCGGCGACGTTCTGGTCGAGCACGGCCAGCGCCTCGCCCCAGTTCCGGTCGGCGGAGAGGTAGTCCATCATGGCGGCGCCCGCCCACGGCAGCGCCGGGTTTTCCTTCTGCGCTTCGGCAGCGAACTGGCGAGCCGCCGCCGCCTCACCAGCGCGCGTCGCCTCGATGTAGAGGCCACGCAAGCCAAGAAGACGCGTCTCCGGTGTCTTCAACATGCGGGTAAAGGCCTGCCGAGCGGCGTCGCTCCGGCCTTCGAGCTGGGCGGCCTGGGCGGCGAGCAGCAGCCCCAGCGGTTCGCCTTCGAGAAAGCGGTTGGCCTCGGCGGCCTCGCGCTGGGCGAGGCGATAGTCGCCCGAGCCGACGGCAATCATGCCGCGCGACAGGGCGCGATAGCCGCGGTCGCGGCGGCGGCCGGCGAAATAGCTGCGAAGACCGCGCGGGGCGCGCCACAGGCCGGAGACGATCTTCCAGGCAACCAGCAGCACAACGGCGGCGACCAGCAGCGCGACGATGACGACGCGCAGCGGCGGCGCCGCCGCTCCACCCGGCCAACTGACCGAAACGGCGACCGGCACCCCACCCATCCAATCGAAGGCGAGGACGGCGAGAAACAGCGCGGCGACCGACAGGAGAATGCGGAACATCTCGGAGCCTTTCCGGAGCGGGTATCAGTCGGCGGCAGGTACCGACAGGCGGTCGACGATGCGAGCGGACAGCGCCTTTATGCCGGCGTCGGCGCGGACGCGGGCGTCGAGGTCGGCAAGCCACGCCTCGGCCGGCGGACGGGCCCAGGCTGGCAAGCTGTCGGCCGCTGCCCGGGCGGCGGCGGCATCGCCGCGCTGAAGCGCCGCGCGCATCGCCTCGATGGCGCTCGACGCCGGATCGGCGGTGGCCGGACCGGTCTCGCGATAGTTGACGAGCGATTTGGCGCTATCGACGAGGCCGTCCATCCAGCCGGTGCCGACCTCAACCGGCCGGCGGGCCAGCATGGAGTCCACCGGCAACGTGGCCAGCAACTGGTCGCGGGTGGGTACGCCCTTGTCGGCGACCGCCCTGAGGTCCTCGAGGCCGGGCAGGTCGGGTGCGGCGGCGGCGACCACGGCGATGTCGGTGGCAAATGGCAGGCCTGCGTCGATCTTGCCGGATAGCGAGGTGAGGGCGAGCGACAGGGCGGCGATCTCGCCGCCCTTCGGTGCATTGGCGAGGCGCTCCTCGACGGCAGCAAGCCGGGCCGCTGCGTCGGCGTTGTCTGCCTTCAGCGCGTCGGTCGCCGACGTCAGGTCGGCAAGCCGGCCTTCGAGGGCGGCAATCGCCGCGGGATCAATGGTTGGCCGGGCGGCGGCGGCCTTCTCGTCGGCATCCAGGCGAGCGGCGAGGTCGTCGATGCGGGTGCCGAGCGGGGCGAGGTCAACGACGGGCGCCTCACGCCCCTCGAGGGTGGCGAGGCGGTTGGTGAGCGTTTCGGTCGCCGCCTGTCCCGCGGCAAGGCGATCGGCGACCTCACCAAGGCGCGCCTCCAGCGTTGCCGGGTCGATACCGGCCGCGTCCGGCCGGTCGCCGGATTGCGGCAGCACGGCGAGCAGGAGAACGGCAGCTATACTGCCGCCGACGAGGCCGGCGCCGAGTAGGGGTAGCAATGCCCTGAGCTGGCTGGGGCGGTCGGTGCGTGGTGCAGTGCCGCCAGGTGCCGCTGTGTTGGTGGCAGCGTCGGTCTGCTCCATCACCGGGCTATCCGGTCCCGGCGGGTCACCGAAGGGGGGCTGTTCGTCGGGAGGCGCGATCGGCGGTATGTCCGGACCCGGCGGCTCGGTGATCGGCTTTTCCGGCCCAGGCGGTTCGGGGGCTGGCGGCTCGCGTGGTGGGACCGGTGATTCGGCGGGTTTTGCCACCTCGCTCGCCTCGAGGTCGATGATCGGTGCCTTCGGGCGGTTGCGCCTGGCAGCGTCCTTGCGGTGGTCTTCGGATGTCATGGTCTCAAGTCCCTCCGCTTCATGCTCGCCGCCGACAGTTTCGCCCAGCCGGGCGGCAAGCGCAACGCTGGCTTCAACGAGAGCCGGGCCGGTCGGTTCCGCCGCCACGATCAGTTCGGTGACGCGGCCGCTGAGCGGTGCTGCCGCGGCCTCCGACAGCGCCGCAACGCCAAGGTGGGCGAGGCGGGGCGTCCAGTCCAGGGCGGTGAGGAGATCGACGAAGGCCTGCGCCGAGCGCCGCGACGCAACGATCAGTCCCTTGATGCGCCCGTCGGTAAAGGCGGCGGTGACTTCGGGAGCGAGGCCCTGTCGCGGTTCGGCGCGGTAAAGTTCGGCCTCGGCCACCGCGACATCGAGCCCGGCGAGTCGACCGGCGATGTCGCCGGCCTTGTCGCGGCCGCCAGCATGGACCAGGCGATGGAAGCCGGTCCGGGCGATGAGGTCGACGAGATCGTCGGCGTTGCCGTCGGCCGAGCGGACGTCGACGAAACCGGCGGCGCGGGCGTCGTGAGCGGTGCCGGCACCGACGGCGATCACCGGTAGCCGCGTGAGGGCTTCGATGCCTTTGGCGCCCCTCAGGATCGCCACCGTCTGGCGCGAGGTGAGAACGAGTGCCTCGGCGTCGGGATCGGCCGCCCGGACCCGGCCGGCCGGGTCGTCCACCGGTTCGATGGTCAGCATGGGTTCGGCGAGCGCCGTCACGCCGCGCGCGGCGAGCGCTGTCACCATGTCGCTCGCCTGCGGTTCGGGACGGAGGACGAGAAGGACCATGGTTCAGCTCCCGCCGAAGAAGCCGGGACCGGCCAGCGCGGCGAGACGGGTACCGAGCCGGTCGCCGACGCCCTCGGGGTCGGCGCCGCTCTCCCGTCCCTCATGAGCAACGCGGCCGTCCGGCGTCAGGATCAGGCCGTGGAGATCGACATGGTGTTCGGTCGCCACGGCATAGCCGGCGATGGGCGTGCGGCAGGAGCCGTCGAGCCGGGCGAGATAGGCTCGCTCACAGGCGAGTGCCAGCGCCGTCGGCGCGTGGTGGATCGGTGCCAGGAGGTCGGCGATCCTGGCGTCGTCCGCGCGGGTCTCGATGCCGATCGCCCCCTGGCCGACGGCCGGCGGGAAGGCGTCGATGTCGAGGATCTCGGTGGCGACTTCCAGCATGCCGAGCCGCTTCAGGCCGGCCACGGCGAGCAATGTCGCGTCGGCGACGCCTTCGCCAAGCTTGCGGAGCCGCGTCTGGACGTTGCCACGATAGGGGATGACGACGACGTCGGGCCGTAGGCGGCGGACGATCGCCGCCCGTCTCAACGAGGCGGTGCCGACCACGGCGCCATCCGGCAGGTCGGACAGCGAGCGGTATTTCAGCGACACGAAGGCGTCGCGGGCGTCCTCGCGTTCGAGGAAATGGCCGAGCACCAGGCCATCGGGCAGCGCCGTCGGCATGTCCTTGGAGGAATGGACGGCGATGTCGAGTGCACCGTTCAAAAGCCCGGCTTCGATCTCCTCGGTGAACAGGCCCTTGCCGCCCACCTCGGCGAGCGGCCGGTCCTGGATGCGGTCGCCGGCCGTGCTGATCGGCACGATCTCGACCTCCGGCGCCGACGCGCCCCAGGCGGCGATCAACCGGTCGCGCACCTCGTGGGCCTGGGCGAGGGCGAGCGGGCTGCCGCGGGTGCCGAGACGGATGGGTTTTGGTTGCACCGGTTCGCTCCCCGTGTGATAGAGCCGTGAAACGAAGGCATCGGCCGGCCAACGGTCGTAGACGGCGGCGAATCGCCCCGAATGTCTCGCCTTGCCATGGCAACACTTGGACCATGGGACGCCGCGAGGCAACGTGTTCTTGGGTCTCGCCTTTCCAGGCGGACCGACCCCGGCAAAGATGGATTGACCAGGATGGACGACCTCAGGGATATCGTCGTTCTCGGCCTCGAAAGCTCCTGCGACGAGACCGCTGCTGCCGTCGTGCGGCGGCGCGCCGACGGCAGCGGTGACATTGTCTCCAACGTTGTCTTCTCGCAGATCGAGGAACATGCAGCCTTCGGCGGCGTGGTGCCGGAGATCGCCGCTCGCGCCCATGTCGAGGTGATGGATGGCCTCGTCAAGGCGGCGCTCGCCGAGGCGGGGCTCTCGCTTGTCGATGTCGACGCAGTGGCGGCAACGGCTGGCCCTGGCCTTATCGGTGGCGTGCTGGTCGGCCTCACCACCGCCAAGGCGCTGGCCTATGCGGCACGCAAGCCGCTGATCGCCGTCAACCATCTTGAGGGACACGCGCTCACCGCGCGCCTCACCCACGGCGTCGAGTTTCCCTACCTGCTGCTCCTGGTCTCCGGTGGTCACAGCCAGATCCTGAGAGTTGATGGCGTCGGCCGCTACACCCGCATTGGCACCACCATCGACGACGCGCTCGGCGAGGCCTTCGACAAGACGGCCAAGCTGCTGCAGCTCGGCTATCCCGGTGGACCGGCGGTGGAAAAGATGGCGGCCGAAGGTAATCCCGGTCGTGTCGCGCTGCCCCGGCCGCTCCTTGGCCGCGACGAACCCAACTTCTCCTTTTCCGGCCTCAAGACGGCGGTGCGCCATGAGGCGGAGGCGCTGGCGCCGCTGTCGCGGCAGGACGTTGCCGACATTTGCGCGTCCTTCCAGGCGGCGGTCTCCGACGTGGTGGCCGACCGCGTTCGCCTTGCCGTCGGGCGCTTTGCCGGAACGCTTGCCGACGGGCGTGAGCCGGTGTTGGTGGTGGCCGGCGGCGTTGCCGCCAACAAGGCGATCCGCAGCCGGCTCGAGACGGTGATGGCTGGCCTCAACGGTCGCCTCGTCGTGCCGCCCGGCAACCTCTGTACCGACAACGGCGCCATGATCGCCTGGGCCGGCGCCGAGCGGCTGGTGCTGGGTCTCACCGACGGCTTCGAGGTGGCGGCCCGGCCGCGCTGGCCGCTCGACGATATCGCCGTGCCGCTCGTCGGCCACGGCCGACTGGGGGCAAAGGCATGAGTGACTCCATCGGCGTCTATGGTGCCGGCGCCTGGGGCTCGGCGTTGGCGCTGACGGCGGCGCGGGCCGGGGCCAAGGTCATTCTCTGTGGCCGGAACGCCGAGGAGGCGGAGACACTGAACGCCACGCGGCGAAGTCCGCATCTGCCGGGTGCGATCTTCCCGGCGGCGGTGACGGCGCGCGCCGATCCCGCCTCGCTGGCCGGTATCGATCTGCTGCTGCTCGCCACGCCCGCCCAGGCCTGCCGCTCGGCAGCGGCGGCACTTGCCGGTGTGGTCGGGCTTGAAACGGTGATCGTCTCCTGCGCCAAGGGCATCGAGCAGACCACTGGCGCACGTCCGTCCCAAGCGATCGCCGCGGCCCTGCCCGGCCGGCGGGTCGCCGTGCTGTCGGGGCCGGGCTTTGCCGACGACGTGGCGCGCGGCCTGCCGACGGCGGTTACCGTCGCCGCGGATGATGCGGTGCTTGCCGACGCCATCGCCCGCCGGCTGGCTGGCCCGACTTTCCGGCCCTATGCTGCCACTGACGTTGCCGGTGTCGAACTGGGCGGTGCGCTGAAGAACGTGCTGGCCATCGCCGCCGGCATTGTGTCCGGCCGCGCGCTCGGTGCTTCGGCGCAGGCAGCGGTCATCACGCGTGGCTTTGTCGAGATGCGCCGGCTTGCCGCCGCCTTCGGCGCGGAGGCGGAGACGTTGATGGGACTCTCCGGTTTTGGCGACCTGATGCTGACCTGCTCGTCTGTCCAGTCGCGCAACTATTCCTTCGGCCTCGGCATCGGCCGTGGAGAATCGACGGCGAGTTTCGGCAAGCTTGCCGAGGGCGCCGCCACCGTCGGCATCGCCGTTCAGAAGGCGACCGAGTTCTCCGTCGAGGTGCCTATCATGGCGGCGGTGGCCGAAGTGCTGGCAGGCTGTCTCTCCGTTGACGAAGCCATCGATCGGCTGATGGCTCGACCGCTCAAGCGGGAAAACGTCATCTGAACTCGGCCGGCCGTTGCATTTTGCAACGCAGACCGGGCTGCACTGCCGAGACAATCAACATATAGGCGGCTTATTGCCTAATCTATACCGTATGTTGAAGTCGGCAAAATTGCGGCCGGAAACCGAATCGCAACCTTGATCGACGAAACTTCGGGGCGTCGGCATCAGGTCGCGCGTAGCCGGCCGGTCCGGATGGACACCGGGTCCGCCCTCGTAATGTTCTTGCGTCGAGGGTGGCCCGAGCCCCGTCTCTCTGATTACACCAGCAGTTCCTTGAGCGGCTTCGTCTCGACGTCGGCTCGTGAAACGCGCCTGCCGGCTTCCAGAAGCTTCTTGGCGGTGACGAAGGCGGCTGGGTAGTTGAGGGCATCGACGGCGATCATCACTCCGCCCGAAAAGTACCAGACGGCATGGCTGCCGGGGCGCGGTCCCTCTGTCGCCAACGTTGTGTCGTAGCCATGGTGAAGGCCGGCAATTTGCAGCTTGGCATCATACTGGTCCGACCAGAACCACGGCTGCGGCATGTAGGCACCACCACCGCCGATCAGCGTCGCCGCCGCCGCTTCCCCCTGATCAAAGGCGTTCTGTACCGATTCGAGGCGGATCAGGCGGTCACCATAGGGAAAGCGTGCGCAGTCGCCGATGGCCAGGATGCCGGGGTCGGAGGTGCGGGAAAACTCGTCGACAAGAATGCCGTCGTCGACGGTGAGGCCGGCCATTTCGGCCAAGCCGGCGTTCGGCGCAACCCCGATGCCAACGACGGCGAGATCGGCGGCGATCGTTCGGCCGTCGGCAAGCTCGGCGCCGGTGAGACGGCCATCGGCCCCGACAAGGCGGGCGATGGCGGTGCCTTCCAGAATGTCGACGCCGTGGCTCCGGTGCAGGTCGCGGACGAGGTCGGCTGTTCCAGCGGCGGCGACGCGTTTTAGAATGCGGTCGGCGAGTTCCACGACGGTGACCTCAAGACCGCGCGTTCTCGCCACCGCCGCCGTCTCGAGGCCGACGTAGCCACCGCCAATGACGATCAGCCGGCGTCCGGGCTGGAAGTCGGCCATCAGCGCGTCGGCGTCGGCCTTGCCGCGCAAGGTGAAGACGCCCTGGAGATCGCCGCCGATCGTCGCCGGCAGGCGGCGTGGCGTGGCGCCAGTGGCGAGGACCAGGGTCGCGTAGGGAAGATCCAGGCCGTCGTCGAGGCGAACGGTTCGCCGTGTCCGGTCGACCGCAACGGCGCGCCGGCTGGTCAGCACGGTGACGGCGTTGGTCTCGTACCAGGCCGGCGGCTTCAGCAGCAGCCGGTCGAAGGTTGCCTCGCCGACAAGGTATTTCTTGGAGAGCGGCGGCCGCTGGTAGGGCAACACCGGCTCGTCGCCGATGATCGTCACCGGCCTGTCCGAGCCGAGGGTCCTGAGCTTGCCGGCGAAGGCCGCCGCCGCCTGGCCGGCGCCGATGATGACGATGGGGTCGTGCATGGTTTTTCTCGCTTCAACGGGCCGAAAGATAGGCTCTCCGGCAAGCTATACCGGGATCGGGTGGAGCGCGGAAGCACTGGCCGCTGGCGGCGCGTGCCGGTCCTTCCGTCTTTGGTCGCAACCGGCCGGAACACTGGCCATAACGCCGCTTTCCTAGCGGATCGGGGCTTGTCACCCGCTTTGAACCGTCACAACATGCAGGCCGGCCGCGCCTCGAAAGCAAGAAAAGGCAACCGACCTCCGGCGGGAGGCGGGAAGGGCCGGAGGAAACGTGGAGCCGCGCGGCCGGGAAGCGCCCGGAGCCGGCGGATTGGGAGTGACCCTTATGTTCCGTCTCGACGAAAAGCTGGCCCGCATCCGGGCGGGGGCCTACACGCGCGCTGACTTCATCATCGCCGATGCCAAGGACCCGGATATGGGGCCGTCGATCCCCGGCGCTGGCCCGCTCAGAGCCAAGGACGGCACGCTCGGCCGCTTTCAGACGCGACCGGAGTTCTTGAAAAACGTTCGCGACATCGTCGAGCAGGATATCGTCGACATCATGCTGACGTCGGCGTCCAGCTTCGAGCTTCTGACCGAGCAGGGCGTCTACAAGGGCTCGAAGGTCAAGCCGGTCATCCGCGCCAACGACACCACCGACATCTGGTTTGTACGCGGCGGCGTCTATCCGAAGAAGCCGTCGCGGCCGTTCCGCACCGCGTCGCTGTCCAGGGTCACCACCGGCACCGTCGATCCGGCCCCGGGCGCGCCGCTCGTCGGCACCGACCTCGGCCTCTACTCGATCACCTTCAACAATGATCTCGAGCACGACTACGCCTCGCTCGAGGCCTTCGCCGAGTTCCGCTACGAGGCATCGCTCAACGGCTTCAAGTACTTCCTCGAAGTGTTCAATCCCAACGTCGACACCGGCATCGATGCCGATCTCGTTCCGCACTACATCAATGACTGCATCGCTCGTTGCCTGGCCGGCGTGACCCGGGCCGACCGGCCGGAGTTCCTGAAGATCGCCTACAACGGTCCGAAGGCGATGGAGGAGCTTGCGTCCTACGATCCGACCATCATCGTTGGTGTGCTCGGCGGTGGCGCCGGTACGACGCGTGACTGCTACGAGCTGATCTTCCAGTCCGAGAAATACGGCGCCCGCGTCGCGCTGTTCGGCCGCAAGATCAATCTCGCCGAGGACCCGCTCAGCATGGTCCGGCATATGCGGGCCGTGGCGAACGGCGACCTGTCGCCGGCCGAGGCGGTGAAATCCTATCACGGCGATCTCGCCAAGGCTGGCATCACGCCAAGCCGCGCGCTATCCGCCGATCTGGAAGTCACCGAGAAGCCGCTCAAGGCCGGGCTCGCCTGATCGTGGCGGCGGCAAGACGCGGCATTGTCACCGGGGGGACCTGGTGCGTCGACAACAACCGCCTGATCAGCTTCTGGCCGGAGGAGGATGGCATTGCCGAAATCCTCTCCCAGGAGTTGGCCGGGGGTGGTTCGGGTTGCAATCTCGCGGTTGATGTCCGCCATCTCGATCCGACGATGCCGGTGGAAACCATAGCCATCGTCGGTGACGACGAAGGCGGCCGTTTCCTCCGCGGTATCGCCGAGGAGGCGGGTATTGACCATCGGCAGATGCATGTCGACGGTTCGCTGCCGACGCAGTTCACCGACGCCTACGCTTCGTCGGTGACGCATCGCCGCACCCACATCTTTGCCAAGGCGGTGGCGGCGGCGCTTACCCCCGACCACTTCGACTTGGCGGCGACGACCGGACGCATCCTGCACCTCGGACTGCCGGGCTTTCACAAGCAGCTCGACAGCCCCTGGGCGGATGGCGACAACGGCTGGGTGACGGTGCTGAAGGCGGCACGCGCCCTTGGCCTCAAGACCAACATCGAGCTGGCCAGCCTCGCGCCGCAGGTACTCACCGACGCGGTGATGCCCTGCCTCGGCCATCTCGACTATATCGTCGTCAACGACGCCGAGATCGGGGCGCTGGCCGACCTTCCCACCGTCTGCCATGGCGTGACTGACGCCGGCCTCTGCGAGGCGGCGGCACGGGCGGTGCTCGATCGTGGTGCCATGGACCTGGTGGTCGTGCACTGGCCGAAGCTCGCCATCGCCGTCAGCCGCGACGGCGCGGTGGCGAAAAAGGCCTCGGTGGCCATCCCCCCGGAGCTGGTGGTCGGCGCCAACGGGGCCGGCGACGCCTTCGCCGCCGGTGTGATCTACGGCATCCACGAGGGCTGGCCGCTCGAGACGGCGCTGGCGCTGGCGCATGCCACGGCTGCCTGCTCGCTGCGCTCGGTCACCACCTCCGGCTCGGTGGTTGGCTGGCAGGAGACGCTGAGGCTGGCGGACACGTGGGGTTGGCGGACTTGAAAACGGCTTCCCCGGCGGGGTGATCCGCCGGGGCTCATCGGGCTTGGGATCCCCCGCGGATCACCAGCCGGAAAAGGCTGCTCGCGCCGTGTTGAACGGCTTCAGCGCGGCGTAGAGCGCGCGATACTCGCCGTAGAGAAAATCCATCCGCTGGCGCCGCGACGGATCGGGTTCGAACAGGCGGTCGGTGACGACCAGACGGCCAGCCGCTTCGCCGATCGACGAAAAGCAGCCGGCGCCAACGCCCGCCAGGATCGCCGCCCCCAGAACACCGGCGTCGAGGGCTCGGAGACGACGGATCGGCCGCCCCAGCATGTCGGCGCGGATCTGGCACCAGGGGTCGGAGGCCGCGCCGCCACCGGCCATCGCAAAACTCGTCGCCGGTCGCCCGGCCGACGCTTCCAGCGCCTCCAGCAGCCATCGCACCGACGATGCCACCCCCTCGAAGACGGCCCGCGTCAGCTCGGCCGGTCCCATCGAGCCGTCGAGGCCAATGAAGGCGCCGCGGGCCCCGATGTCCCAGATCGGCGCCCGCTCGCCCTGAAGATGCGGCAGGAACAGCGGCGTCGGCTGGTGCGGGTTGCTGGCGGCGACCAGCGCAGAGAGTTCGGATGGCGCGCGTCCCGTGAGGTTGGCCACCCAGGCGAGCGAGGCGCCACCGGCCTGCGTCGGGCCGGCGTGGAGCGTGATGTCTTCGCAAGTCGGGAAGGCGACGACACCGGCGGCGGGATGACGCGTGCTCGACACCAGGCCGACGATCTCCGACGTGCCGGAGAGATACATGCAGTCTCCGTCGGCGAGGACGCCGGTGCCGATGAGCCCGGCCCAGGCGTCCATGGCACCGGTGACCATCGGTGTGCCGGCGAGCGGCAGCCCTGGCAGAATGCGGCCGGCCGATTGCGTGAAGCCCCGAAGTGGCGGCAGCCGATCGGCGACGCCGGGCACCAGATCGAGAAGGCGAGGGACGTAGGCGAGCGACTGGTCGATGACGCCGAAGGCGGCCATCGGATCGGCGGTGGCTTCGCCCGTGAGCTTCAGGATGCAGTAATCCTTGGGTGCCAACAGCCAGCGGGTCCGCGCCCAGACGTCGGGGTGGTGTCGCGTCAGCCAGAGGGCGCGGGCGAGCGGATGGCTGGCGTCGATCGGCAGCGGCGCTCCCCACCAGCCGATGCGCTCTTCGGCGGAAACCAGTGCGTCGAGTTCAGCCGCTTCCGCGCCGGCACGGCCGTCCTGCCAGGTGATGGCTGGCATCAGCGGCACACCGTCGTCGCCCACGAAGACGTGGGTGTTGACCTGGCTGGTCAGGCCGACGGCGGCGATGGCGCCTTGCGGCAAGCCATCCGACAGTCGGGTGAGCGCCGCCGTGACGCGATCTATCCAGTCGGTCGGAGCCTGCTCGGCGAGCCCGGGCGTTGGCCGCGCCATTGGATAGGGATCGGCAAAGGCTCGCAGCCCTGCGCCGCTCTCGTCGAACAGCGTGGCCTTGACCGAGGTGGTGCCGACGTCGATGCCGATGAGAAGGGACGTTTTCATGGAGAGACCTGCGGAGGGAATATGCGGCGCCGAGATCATCACGCCGGCCGGCGCGTGTCTATCCAGAAGGTCCCGCAACAGAGTGCGATTCGCCGGCTTCGTGTTGAACGGCGCTCCGCTGGCTGATAACTGTTTTCCGGCCGGCGGGGAGAAGGAGGACGCGCGCTTCCGACGACCGGCCTCAGAGAAAACGGGGAACTCACATGACATCTTCGCTTCGCACGCGGCTTTCCACCGCCGCGCTGTTTCTTTCTGCCGTGTTGGCGGCCGGCACCGCTGGGGCGGCTGGCAAGATCGCGGTGATCACGCCCTATCTCGCCCAGCCGGGCACCCAGTTCTACGTCGAGGCCTTCCAGGAAGCCGCCAAGGACAAGGCGTGGGATGTCAACGTCATCGATACCAAGGGTGACGTTGCCGCCGTTATCGCCCGTCTTGAGGACGCGGCGACGCAGAAGGTCGACGCGGTGGTGATCAACGTCGATCCGGCGCAGGTCGAGGCGGGTCTCGCCGCCGTCAAGGATGCCGGCATCCCGGTGGTCGGCATGGACGCTGGCGCCAGCCCCTATCTCGTCACCAACGTCACCTCCAACGGCTACGCCATGGCCGCCGACACTGCCGCCTACGTGGCCAACCGCATTGGTGGCAAGGGCAACGTCGTCATGTTCGTGTTCGACGCCTTCCCGCCGGTGCAGGTGCGCGGCGTGATCGCCGACGCTGTCTTCGGCAACAATCCCGACATCAAGGTGCTCGACCGCGTGACGCCGGACGTTTCCGACGGTGGCATCGCCGACAGTCGCGCCAAGATGGAGGCGCTTCTCGCGGCCCATCCCGACAAGGGCTCGATCTCGGCCGTCTGGGCGGCCTGGGACCAGCCGGCGCTCGGCGCGTTGCAGGCGATCGAGGCGGCTGGCCGCCAGAACGAGGGCATCGTCATTACCGGCATCGACGCCAACCCGCAGGCCCGCGAGGCGATTGCCGCCGGTGGCAACTTCGAGGCATCGATGGCGCAGGACTTCCACGGCATCGGCAAGGCAGCCGCCGAGGCCGTTGCCCAGACGCTGGCCGGCAAGCCGCCGAAGTCGTCGGTTATCTACGTGCCGACCAAGCTGATCACCGTCGACAACGTCAAGGATTGACGTCTTCTGCAACACCGGACGGGCGGCATTTGCCGCCCTCCCGAACGGGTTTTCCCCATGACGCTGCTTTCGATCCGCGGACTCGACAAGAGCTTTGCCGGCGCCCGGGCGTTGTCCGGCGCCTCGCTTGAGGTACGGGCCGGCGAGGTGCATGCCCTGATGGGCGAGAATGGCGCCGGCAAGTCGACGCTGATCAAGGTACTGGCCGGCGTGGTGAAGCCCGACGCCGGCACCGTCGAGATCGACGGTGAGTCCGTGACCATCGCCTCGCCGGCCGACGCGCTCCGTCTCGGCCTGCGCTTCATCCACCAGGAACTGTCGGTGGTGCCGCATCTGTCGGTCGCCGAAAACATCTTCCTTGGTCGCGACTATCCGCGCCGCTGGGGCGTGATGATCGACTGGGACGGCCTCAACCGTGCCGCTTCCGCCGTGCTCGCCGGGCTGGGTGTCGACCACATCCGACCGGCGCGCAAGATGGCCCGCCTCACGGTCGGCGACCAGATGCTGGTAAAGATCGCCACCGCCTTTCAGGACATCAGCCTCGGCGATGGCGCGCCGGCTCTCCTTTACGTGATGGACGAGCCGACGGCGGCGCTGTCGGCCGAGGAATCGCGGCGCCTGTTCGCCGTGATCCGCCGGCTGCGCGAGGCCGGCGCCGGCATCATCTACGTGTCGCATCGGCTCGACGAGGTGATGGAACTTGCCGATCGCCTTACCGTGCTGCGCGATGGCGCGACGGTGGCGACCCGCGACATTGCCGGGCTTCAGAAGCTCGAGGTGATCGAGCTGATGATCGGCCGCCGGTTCGCCGAAGGCTACCCGCCCCGTCTGGCGCCGGTGTCGGCCGAGGTGGCGCTCGGCGTCGAGCATCTTTCCACAGCTTATCTACAGGATGTCTCCTTCGACGTGCGCAAGGGCGAGATCCTCGGCCTTGCCGGCCTTGAGGGCGCCGGTCAGAGCGAGGTCATCCGGGCGATCGTCGGCGCCGATGGCGGCCATGATGGCGCCGTCAGTCTGGCCGGACGACCGGTGAGGATCGACGAGCCGGTGTCGGCCTGGCAGAAGGGCCTTGCCTTTCTGCCGCGCGAACGGCGCCAGGAAGGACTGGTGTCCTCGGCGTCGATCGCCGGCAACGTGTCGCTGCCGCATCTCGATGATCTCGTTCGGTTCGGCCTTGTCCTCGACCGGGCGGCGGAGGCGGAGCAGGCCGTGGAACTCGGCCGACAGGTGAAGCTCAAGGCCAAGGGGCCGCGACAGAAGGTTCGCGAACTCTCCGGTGGCAACCAGCAAAAGGTGGTGTTTGCCCGGGCAATCGCCGGCAAGCCGGAGGTGCTGCTGCTCGATGAGCCGACGCGCGGCGTCGACGTCGGCGCCCGCTTCGACATCCATGCGTTGCTGCGCCAACTGACGGCCGAAGGTAAAGCGGTGGTGCTCGCCTCCTCCGACCTGCCGGAGCTCGTCTACATGGCCGATCGCGTCATCGTCTTTCGGGACGGCAAGGTGGCGACCATCGTTTCCACCGAGGGCCTCGATCAGGCTGGACTCGCCGCCCTCTGCTTCGGCGCGCCCGCCGCGCCCTCTGCCTGAAGGAACACCTCGTGGCTTCCGCGCTCAAGACCTACGGCACGCTGATCGGCTTTGTCCTCGTCGTCGTCTTTTTCTGGATCGAGATCCCCGACACCTTCATGACGGCGAAGAACTGGCTGAACATCAGCCAGCAGGTGTCGATGCTGGCGGTCGTCGCCTTCACGATGACCATCGTCATGGTGATGGGCGATTTCGACCTGTCCGTCGGCTCGATGGCATCGCTGGCCGGCATCGTGGCAGCGCTCGCCTTTCGCGACGGCCATGGCGTGTGGGTCGGTGTGGCGCTGGCGCTGATCGTCGGCCTTCTCGGCGGTCTCCTCAACGGCGCGCTCGTCGCGTATGTCGGCATCCTGCCCTTCGTGGCGACGCTCGGCACGCTGACCGTCTATAGCGGCCTCGCCTTCCTGGTCTCGGGCGGCAAGACCATCTTCGGCCGCGACATTCCCCAGGCCTTTTCCGGCTTTGCTCGCTCGGGCATTTCGCTGACGGAGACGGTGACTCTTCCCAGTCTGACCATCGTCGCTGCGCTGGTGCTCGCCGCCGTCTGGTTCACACTAGAACAGACGACCTTCGGCCGGCGCCTTTACGCCATCGGCGGCAACATGGAGGCAACGCGCCTCGCCGGCATCCGGGTCAGGCGGCTGCGCTTTTTCGCTTTTGGCCTCAGTGGCCTCGGCGCGGCGACGGCCGGCCTGATGTATGCCAGCCGGGTCGCCTCGGCCAACCCGACGCAGGGCTCCGGTCTGATGCTCGACGCCATCGCCGCGGTTTTTCTGGGCATGACCATGAGCGAGGAAGGCGAGCCGCACGTCGCGGCCACCTTGGTCGGCGTGCTGATCCTCGGTGTGCTCGGCAATGGCCTCACCCAGATGAGCATCGACAGCTACGTGCGCGAGGTGCTGATCGGTTCGATCATCGTGCTCGCCGTGGCCGCTTCGTCGCTCGGCAAGGCAAAGGGGTGATGGGGAAACGCCGTCGGCCATGGCCGACGGCGCCGCGGATCATTCATTTCGGCTGGCTAGATCCGAATGCCCTCGTTCATCAGGCCGCGCACCAAGCTGCCGGAGGTTGGCAGCAGCGGGATCAGACAGGCCTGGACCGAGTGATAGATATCGGGTCGGCCGTAGAAGGGATTGGTGGCCGGCCGGTTCTCCGCGTCGAGTTGCGGGATGAAGGCGCCGGTTGTCCGATCGATCAAGTGGTCGCTGGTGAAATCCCAGATACGGCGGTACCAGGCCTCATAGAAGGGATCGCCGGTGATCGTTGCCAGGAAATGGGACGCGCCGATGCCCTCGCAGCAGGGCCACCAGAAGCGGTCGGGCACCGACGGTTTGCCGTCCCAGCCGACCGTGTAATAGAAGCCGCCGCGCTCCCTGTCCCAGCCCTCGTCGATGGCAAGCCGGAAGAGGTTTTGCGCCGCGTCCGGCAGCCAAGCGAGTTTGCGGCCGCCAAGCTCCCAGAGTTGCAGCAACAGGCGCGCCCATTCCAGCCAGTGGCCAGGCGTCGAGCCATAAGGTTTGAACATCGGGTTGCCGACATAGTCGAGCGTCACGTTCCATTTGCCGTCGAAATGCTCGGGCAGTCGCCAGCCGTTGCGCGAGGCGAAGCGGTCGATGATCAGTTCGGCAATGCTCTCGGCCTTCCGGAGATACTCTGTGTCGTTGGTTACCTCGAAGGCGGCCATCAGCGATTCGGTGAGGTGCATGTTGGAGTTCTGGCCGCGATAGTCACCGATCGGCTGCCAGTCGGTGGTGAACTCCTCGGCAACGGCACCCGGCTCCGTCTCCCAGAAACGCGCGACCAGGACGTCGGTGACGTCGGCGATCAGCCGGTCGGCGCCGGGATGGCCGGCCGCCTTGGCGGTGGCCGCGGCAAGGAGCACGTGGGCGTGGCCGTAGGCCTGCTTGGTGGGATCGGTCAGCGCGCCGTAGCCGACGCCCCAGTGATAGCCGCCGTTCACCGTGTCGCGGTGGCTGTTCCACAGGAAGTCCATGCCCTGGTCGACGACCGCCGCTGCGCCGGGCCGGCCCATCAGCGAGGCGATGCCGAAGGCGTGCACGAGACGGGTGGTGATGTGGAGGTTCCGGGCTGGCGGCTGGCCGTCGGCGCCCGGTGCCATCGGCCGCCCAGCCTCATCGAGCTCGAAATAGCCGCCCAGCGGGTTGCGGCAGCCTGCCTCGAAGAAAGAAAACAGGGCGTCGGCACGGCCAAGCAGCCATAGGCGGTGGGGCGCGCGCTCCACCCAGCGGCTGCGCGCGGCAACTTTCAGTTCCCTCAGCATGTCTTCTCCTCCCAGACGGCGGCGCTTCGGCCCTCCAGCCGTCTCTTTCTTTTTAGCACTGCCCGCCGTCGGGACAACTTGAGGAGATCACAGAGCTCGGCCTTTCGCTTGGAATGGTTGATTACCCGGCCAGCCGCAGTTCAAGCAGAAGCGCGGTTTCCGGCCGCTGCATGGGCAGAGGCAGGCCGGCGCTGGCAAGGGCCGCCGCGCTGAAGGCCATATCGCCCGACAGCAGCTTCATCTGGCCGTCGCTCATCCGAATGAAGCCAGAGGGACAGTCGCCATGGACGGCGGCGATCCGCCACAGTCGTTCGGGTGCCCCGGGCAGGCGCAGGACCAGCGGCTCGGGCTGCTCGGCGATCATGGCCGGCCCCTGCGCCACGAAGACGGCGGCGTGATCGGCAGTTCTCGCCCCCCAGACATAGCGGCCGTCGCGCGGGTCGAGGTTGAAGTTGGTGCCCGGTGCGTGCAGCAGCGGCCTGAGGCGCTTGTGGAGGGCAATGAAGCCGGCGAGCTCGGTGCGCTCGGTGACGCTCATGTCGAGCGGGTTCAGTTCTACGCCGAGGTGATAGGCGAGCGCCACCATCGCGCGGAAGGTCAGCGACAGCGTCCGGCCGGTCTGGTGGCTGGGGTTGGCCGAGACGTGGGCGCCCATGATCTCCGGCGGCAGGAACAGGCTGGCGCCGCGCTGGATCTCCAGCCGATCGAGGGCGTCGGTGCAATCCGACGTCCAGACGCGCTGGGTATTGGCGAGCGCACCGTAATCGGTGCGGCCGCCGCCCGAGGCGCAACTCTCGATCTCGACCTGCGGGAAGGCGGCGCGGACGCGGGCCATCAGCGCGTGGACGGCGCGGGTCTGGGCGGTGGTCACCGCCCGGCCATCGGCCCCCCCGACCTGCGTGAGGTCGCGGTTCATGTCCCACTTGATGTAGGAGACGGCCAGCGAGGACAGCACGGCCGATATTTTTCCGAACAGGTACTCGGACACCTGCGGCCGCGTCAGGTCGAGCACCTGCTGGTTACGCGAGCGAAGGAACGGGCGCCCCTCCACCTTGAGCGCCCAGTCGGGATGGGCGCGATAAAGATCAGACTCCTCGTTGACCATCTCCGGCTCGAACCAGATGCCGAACTGCATGCCGAGGGAGGTGACGTGGTCGACGAGCGGCTTCAGGCCGTCCGGATACTTGCGCGGGTCGACGGTCCAGTCGCCGAGCGAGGTGGTGTCGTCGTCGCGGCGGCCGAACCAGCCGTCGTCGAGGACAAAGCGTTCGATGCCGAGGGCCGCGGCGGCGTCGGCCTGCGCCTTCAGGGAATCGAGGCGATGGTCGAAATAGTTGCCTTCCCAGGTGTTGAGCGTCACCGGGCGCGGGCTCATGGCGCCACCCGGCCAGGACAGGACGTCCGAGCGGACGAAGGCATGCAGCGCCGCCGCGTCCTCGGCGGCATAGGCAACGGGGCTCTGATAGCTGTCGCCCTTGGACAGACGGATCTCGCCCGGCTCGAACAGCGCGCCGAGATGGGCAAGGCGGCGGCCGTCGTCGAGCGTGTCGACGGCGAGAAGGTGGTTGCCGCTCCAGCCGAGATGGAACGCGAAGCGGGCGGCACCGACGGTGATGCCGAGATAAGGTTGGCGGTCGTGGCTGGTGCGGCCGCGCCGGCTCTCCTGCAAAGTGAGGCCGGGGGCGAGGGGATGACGGCGGATCTGGAACTCCCGGCCCCACATGCCGGCAAAGCGCGTGGCGGTGGCGTCACCCGCCGGCAGCAGGAAGCTGCCGGCCATGCAGCGATCGAGCGTGTAAACGCCGTCGCTCACCGAGGTGAGGCGGGTGGAGAGGCCGAAGACACCGCTGTCGCTCGTCCGGATGGAGATCTCGATGTCGATGCCGGCGGTGGTGTCGCTGGCCGTGAGCACCGTGGTCGCGCCGTCACGGCGGGCGGTCCATCCGGAGACGTCGAGGAGAAAGTCGCGGCCGTCGCGGTGACCGGCGATGGCCGGCCAGCTGAAGGCGCCGAGGCCGGCCACCGGCAGCAGCACCGCCGAGGGGACGTCGACGTCCATGCCGTTGATCCGGCTTGACCGTGGCACGTCCGGCCAGAAGCCGGGCGCCGCCGCGCCCCGGCCGAAGGCGAGGATCTCCGGCATGCCACGGTCGGGCAGGCCGATCGACAGCGACAGCGGACCGGCGGAAAGGGTGAGGGTGGACGGCATGGACGGACCCCGGCTCGGTTGGTTCAGGAGGAAACAAGGGAGCGGCACAGGATTCCCCATGCCTCTCCGCTCATCGTCATCTTGCCGGTATAGTTCGTCCTCTGGCATGCATTCCAGAGGCATTTCCGGGGAATCGTCGTTTTGAGGCGAGATTCCCTATGATCAGCACAAAATCCCTCGTCTTGTCGCATTTTGCGTGCCCAGGGGCGGTCAGGGCTTTGGCGCGAGTGCCTCGGTCAGCGTAGCGATATTGTGACGGATCATGTCGACATAGGTCGGAGCCGGGCCGTCCTTCTCCGACAGCGCGTCGGTGTAGAGTTCGCCGCCGACCACCGCCTTCGTCTCGGCGGCGATCTGATCGATCAGCCGGCGATCCTTGATGTTCTCGACGAAGATCGCCGGGATGGCATCCTCGCGAATCTGGCGGATGATACGGGCGACGTCGGCGGCCGAGGCCTCCGATTCCGTGCTGACGCCTTCCGGCGCGAGGAGGTCGAGGCCATAGGCGGCGCCGAAGTAGCCGAAGGCATCGTGGCTGGTGATGATCTTGCGTCGGTCGGCGGGGAGCGCCGCCATGGCGGCACGCGCCTCGGCGTCGAGGCCCTCGAGATCGGCGATATAGGCGGCGGCGTTGGCATCGTAGATCGGCTTGCCCTCGGGGTCGGCGGCGTCAAGCCCGGCAGCGATGTTCTTCACGTAGACGATGGCATTGGCGACATCCTGCCAGGCGTGGGGATCGATGCCGTGATGGTCGGGGTGGCTGCCCGCCTCGGCGTGATCGTCGCCGTCCTCGGCTTCGGCCATCTCGCGCGGCGCGACGCCGCTTGAGGCTACCGTCACCGGCCCACCATAGCCTGAGGCCTCGGCGAGGCGGTCCATCCAGCCCTCGAAGCCGAGGCCGTTGACGATGAGCAGTTTGGTGGCGGCGACGGCTTTGATGTCGTCGGGCGTTGGTTCGTAGACATGGGCGTCGCCGTCGGGACCAACCAGTGTGGTGACGGCAACGCGGTCGCCGCCGACGCGGCCGGCCATGTCGCCGAGGATGGAAAAGGACGCGACCACCGGCAGGCGGTCGGCGGCAAAGGCCGGAGTTGCCGCCAGAACGGCGACGGTGAGGAGAAAGGCCAGAGGGAAACGGTTCATCGTATTCTCTATGTTATGTTATAACATAACGATGGTTGGGCCAGGCGGGCGTGGTTGTCAAGAGGCAAGGCGCCGTCGCCCGCTTCGGCCGGGACAGTCGAAACAGACAAACAGGGTGAGAGCAACCGACCGGTCAACGTCCGCCGGGGTAGGTCTCATCCCTTCGCAATCGTGAAGCGGAGGATAGGCCCATCTGTTTCCTGGGCCACCAGTTGGTGCCCCTCTTGGCGACAGAAATGCGGGATGTCGATCGCCGCCAGGGGATCGGTGGCCTCGACCACCAGGAGATCACCGGATGTCAACGCGCGGAGCGCCTTGCCGGTCTTCAGGACCGGCAGCGGACAGTTTAGTCCCTTGAGGTCGAGAATGGGCGGCCCGGCCATGGTCAGGGCAGGGCGGTGCGGCAGAGGTCGACGAAGGCGCGGACGTTGTCCGACCCGACCGACAGCGCCACGCCGAGGGCGATGACGGCGAACGGCAGGGCAAGAGAGGCCAGATGGTCGGATAGCCGGCCGTTCTTTTCGCCGCCCTTGTCCGTGCCGCGTTGGTCGGTCATCGGCTCAACTCCCGGAGATCAGCGTCTTCAGCTTCTGGAGTGCGGTATTCTGCTCTTCCATATAGGCGATGGTGCCGCGGAACTGGCCGTTGGCGTCGAACATGAAGCTCGAAGCCGTGTGGTCCATGCCATAGTCGCCGTCCTCGCCGGGCACCTTGCGCGCGTAGACGCGGAAGGCCTTGATGGCGGCGTCGACCTGGTCCCGGCTACCGGACAGGCCAAGCACGATGTCGCCGAAGGACGACAGATAGTCCTTCAGCACGGCCGGCGTATCGCGCTCGGGATCGACGGTGACGAACAGCAGGTCGACCTTGCCGGCGTCCGGCCCAAGCTGTTCCTTGAGGGCCGCGTATTCGCCCAGCGTGGTCGGGCAGACGTCGGGGCAATGGGTATAGCCGAAGAAGATGACGTGCGGCCGCCCGGCGAAGGTCTTGTCAGTGACGGTGCGGCCGTTCATGTCGACAAGGCTGAAGGGGCCGCCGATGTCGCTTGCCGCCACGCTGGCGGCGTCCATGAACGGAAGCCGGCCGCCGAACACCAGCCAGCCGGTGGCCCCGAACAACACCGCCACCAAGACCCAAACGATGATGCGCAGAGCTTTCACGTCTTCCCCCAACGTCGACAGTCGGCGCGGCGGGCGCCGGATCGGCTCGAGCCTAGCGAAGAACGAGGGCTGGCGAAACGGCCAATTTCACTGCCAGGGGGCAGCCTGTCAGATCAGCGCGTCGCGGCGAGCGACGATGCCGCGCCAGCTCATGATGCCGACGAACCACATCGACAGCGTGTCCCAGCCGGCAAAGGACAGACCGAACAGGCTGATCGGCGCGTCCGAGCAGGAGACGAGGCGGGTACGGCTGACCGCCGCCATCAGGTCGGCGGCGCTGTTGACCACGGTCGGCGTACCGCCGCAGTCGGACGGGCCTTCCCACAGCTTCCACTCGGCCCCGGTATGATAGCCGGCGAGGACCGAGCCAACCAGGAAGATGGCGCCTCCAACGAAGTAGAGGAGGCGGGCAAGGCGCGGCATGCGGTGCGACAGGAGAAGGCCGGCAAACAGGACCGGCAGGCCAGCATAATAGAAGAGACGCTCCTGAAGGCAGAGCTTGCACGGCAGATAGCCGCCGATGATCTCAAAGCCCCAGGCAGCGATGATGGCGAAAAGGCCGGCCAGCAAGGCAAGGCCGGGAGCACGAATGGCGGCGGGAGCGAACATGAAACACCTGATCGTCGAAGGCAGCGAGTCCGGCCTAACAGCTTGGGATGAGCCATGCAATCGGCGTTTGGACGGCTCCGTGGCGACCGCCGGTCAAAAAGCGCCCCCGGCCGCGCCTCGAAAGGCGCAACGCGGGCGGATACGAATTCCGGGGGGCTGGGGGGCTGGATTGAGCCGGAACCCGTCCGCGGCGTCATTGCCGGGGGACGAATGCATCCTGCCGGCCTCCCTTGGCGCCGCCAAGGCGGGAATGGGGCCAAACTGTGGACGCGATCAGAGCTTCGTGATTGGCAGACAGGCGTGCCGCGATCTTCCGGGTTCGCTCGACCCGCTTGCCTTTGTTCGTACGCCTGTGTTTAGCGCAAAACCACGGCACACGTTTACTCGACAGGCTCTAGAAGTCGGCGGCGATGCCTTTGACTTCCCAGTCGCCATAGCGGATCGGCTCGGGGCCGCTGCGGCCACCGATCTCCTTCGGCCGGCCCTCGGCCGCCACTCGGCGGCGTTCGTCTGCCTCGGCAAGCGCACGGCGGGCGGCCGGTGACAGTTCTTTTGTGCGCACTGGCGCAGGATCGTTGGAAGTGTCGGTCATAGACGCATCCTTGATGGCGGGCGGACGGCATACCATCTTGTTCTTCTGAAATCCGGTTCAGAATAACAGCCGGAGACCGGAAGGACAGATGAATTTCTTCAAGACCTCCCTCCTCCTCGCCGCCATGACGGCGATCTTCATGGCGGCCGGCTACCTGATCGGCGGCCAAAGCGGCATGCTGATCGCCTTCGCTGTCGCGGCCGGCATGAATCTTCTCTCCTACTGGAACGCCGACAAGATGGTGCTGGCCATGCACCGCGCTCGCCGCGTCGATCGGGCGAGCGCGCCGGATTACTACGGCATCGTCGAGCGCCTCGCTGCCAACGCCGGCCTGCCGATGCCGGCCGTCTATGTCATCGACAATCCGCAGCCCAACGCTTTTGCCACCGGACGCGACCCGGCACACGCCGCCGTTGCCGCCACCACCGGCCTGCTGCAGATGCTCGACCGTGAGGAGATCGCCGGCGTCATGGCGCACGAACTCGCTCACGTGCAGAACCGCGACACGCTGATCATGACGGTGACGGCGACCATTGCCGGCGCCATCTCCATGCTGGCCAACTTCGGCCTGTTCTTTGGTTCGATGAACCGCGACAGCGAGAACCGCAGCCCGCTCGGCGGTATCGGTGTCCTGCTTGCCGCCATCGTTGCGCCGCTCGCCGCCATGCTGGTGCAGATGGCCATTTCGCGGACTCGCGAATACTCGGCCGACCGGCGCGGCGCCGAGATATCCGGCAATCCGCTGGCGCTTGCCTCGGCCCTCGACAAGATCGCCGGGGCTGCCGATCGCGTGCCGAACATGACAGCGGAGCAAAATCCTGCTACGGCGCATCTGTTCATCATCAATCCGCTGTCTGGCGCCAGGATGGACAACCTGTTTTCGACCAACCTGTTTTCGACCCACCCGGACACCGGCAACCGCATCCGCGCCCTGATGGCGATGGCGGATGGCGGCGGCTTCGGGCGGCGCAGCCCCGAACCCGCGGCGGCCGGTCCCTGGACCGCGCCACGCAGTTCCGGGAGCGGCCCCTGGGGCGGGAGCAGGCCTGCCGGACGGCCATCGAACCGTGGACCGTGGGGATGACTGTAGACAAGGGTGGCCGCAAGGGCGGTGGGAACGCCGGCAACGCATCACGGCCGGCGCGCGCCCATGATGGCCCAAAGAGCGCCTTCAAGGGCGCTCGCCCGCCTCAGGGTGGCCGACGGCCGCCACGACCGCAGGGCATCGAGGCACGCGCTGTTGCCGCCGAGCTGGTGGCTGGCGTTCAGAAGGGCCGGCTCCTCGACGTTCTGCTCGACCAGGGAGCGGCGGCCGAGCGCTACCAGCGGCTCGATCCGCGCGATCGCGGTCTCGCCCGCGCCATCGTTGGTTACGCGCTGCGCCGTCACGGCCAGATCGACGATGCAGTTGGTCGCTTCCTGATGCGACCGCTGCCCGATGACGCCGGCTCGCTCAAGGCGGTGATCGCCGTTTCCGCCGCTCAGATCCTGTTCATGGACGTCGCCGACCACGCCGCCGTGGCACTCGGCGTCGAGCTTTGCGGCCTCGACAAGGCGGCCGCGCCCTTCAAGGGCGTCGTCAATGCCGTCCTGCGCCGTGTCTCCGAGAACAAGGTGGCCATCCTCGCCGAGCAGGACGCCGTCGCCCTCAATACGCCCGTCTGGCTGATGGAGCGCTGGAGCGCCAACTATGGCGCCGATGTCGCCCGCGATATCGCCGCCATGCATGCCCTCGAGCCGACGCTCGACCTCACCGTGAAGTCCGACCCCGACGGCTGGGCCGCCCGGCTTGGCGGCCTCAAGCTGCCAAACGGCTCGGTGCGGGTTGCCGTCACCGGCGCCATCGAGAAGATCGATGGCTATGAGGAAGGTGGCTGGTGGGTGCAGGACGCCGCTGCCACGCTGCCGGTCCATCTGCTCGGCGATGTCGCCGGCAAGAAGGTCGTTGATCTCTGCGCCGCTCCCGGTGGGAAAACTGCCCAGCTGGCGGCGCTTGGCGCCGACGTCACCGCCATCGACGTCTCCTACCATCGACTGCAGCGCCTCGAGCGCAACCTGCGCCGGCTCGGCCTCAAGGCGGATCTCATCAAGGCCGACGCCGCCGAGTGGCTAGGCGGCACCTTCGACATGGTGCTGCTCGACGCGCCCTGCACGGCGACCGGCACGCTGCGCCGCCACCCCGACGGCGCGGTGGGCAAGAAACCGGCCGATGTCGCCACGATGGCCGCATTGCAGCGTCGCCTGGTCGACCAGGCGATCCGCATGCTGAGGCCGGGCGGCCTTCTGGTCTTTTCCACCTGCTCGCTGGAGCCGGAGGAGGGGCCTGATCAGATCCGCCGCCTGAGGCTGATCGAGGCGCCGCTGGATGTCGTGCCGGTGACGGCGGACGAGGTGTTCGGCCTCGCCGAGATCGTTACGCCCGAGGGCTTCGTCCGGACGTTGCCGTCGCATCTCAAGCTCGAGGATATCAGGCTTTCCGGCCTCGACGGCTTCTTTGCCGCCCGCCTGCGCCGCCAGTGATTGCGGGGAGTCTGCTGGCTCTCCGTCAAAATTGATCGATGCCGCACACCAGTTGGTAACCAAGCCGGGCGTCTCATCTCGTGATGAGCGCCTCCGGTTCGTCCGGAGGCGTGGGTGATTCCTGCTCCAGCACCGAAAGGGGGCCTGACGATGCGCGCACAAGTCGCCGGCACGGCCCGGCTGGTGCTGTTCGCCGGTGAATTGGCCCTGCGCCGCGCCGTGCTGGCACTCGAACGCGGTCCCTTCTCGCGCTGGCGTTGGCCGGGCTCGACGCCTGAACGGCTGGTCATCGCCCCGCAGGACATTCGCACCACCGACCCGACCATCGCCGCCGATATCTACGCCGGTCTCTATGCCTTCGCTGGCAAGATGGTGGAGACGGGGGGGCGTTCGCCCTTCGACATGCCATCGCCATCACCGGAATGGACGCGGGCGTTGCATGGATTCTCCTGGCTGAGACACCTTCGAGCGGCCGAGAACGCCCTTGCTCGCCAGAATGCCCGCGCTCTGGTCGCCGACTGGATCGCCCAGGAAACACATGCGCCGGCGGAGGCCTACGAGACCGAAAACATGGCCCGACGAGTGATCGCCTGGATCACCCAGTCGCCGCTCATTCTGAAAGACGCCGACCGCGCCTTCTACCGCCGCTTCTTGCGGTCGCTGGTCCGGCAGGTGCGCCGGTTGCGTGGCCGCCAGAGTGATGCCGTCGATGGCTACCCGCGCCTTCTCGCCGCCGTGGCCGTCGGTGTCTTTGCGCTGTCCGCCGACAACCAGGGCCGGCTCGCTCGCCAGGCCGGCTTACGTCTCGAGCAGGAGCTCCGCCGCCAGATCCTGCCCGATGGCGGCCACATCAGCCGCGACCCCTCGGTGATCGCCGACCTCCTGACCGATCTGTTGCCGCTGCGCCAGGCCTATTCCAACCGCGGCGTCAATCCGCCACAGGCTTTGCTCGTCGCCATCGACCGCATGATGCCGATGCTGCGCTTCTTCCGCCATTCGGATGGCAGCCTGCCGCATTTCAACGGCATGAGCGTCAGTCACGCCGGCCAGCTCGCGACGCTCAACGCCTATGATGACACCCACGGCCGGCCGGTGGAGAACGCCAGCCATTCCGGTTACCAGCGGCTCGAGGCCGGCGGAACGGTGATCCTGATGGACGCCGGACCCATCCCGCCGGTTGGCGTCAGTCAGAAAGCGCACGCCGGCTGTCTTTCCTTCGAGATGTCGAGCGGTTCCAACCGGTTCATCGTCAACTGCGGCGCGGCCGACGACCCGCGCTGGCATTCGGCCGCCCGCTCGACGCCGGCTCATTCGACGCTGTCCTTGGAGGATATCTCGTCTGGCGCTTTCCTCGATACGCCGCGCCTTGTCCGTCGGCTAGGATCGGTGATGATCGATGGCCCGCGCGTGGTGCCGGTAGCCCGCGAGGACCGCGACGACGTCATCGTCCTGGCAGCGAGCCACGACGGCTATGCCGGCCGATTTGGCGCCATCCATGAGCGGCGGCTCGTCCTGCGCATCGACGGCGGCGAGATCGTCGGCTCCGACCGACTGACCTTTGTTGGCCGCAAGCCGCGCCATGACCGCTTCGCCATCCGCTTCCATCTGCACCCGGTGATCCGGGCGAGCCGCACCGCTGGCGGTGACGTGCTGCTTGTCGCGCCCGACGGCGAGGCCTGGACCTTCACCTGCGGCCTGATCGCTCCGGAGCTGGAGGATAGCGTGTTTCTGTCCGACACGCTCGGCCGCCGCAAGAGCCTGCAGATCGTGCTGCCGGGACGGGCGCGGGTGACGCCGGAGGTGGCCTGGGCGTTGACCCGCACCGCCGAGGGCCAGCGCGGTCGGTCGCGTGGCCGCGATGCGAGACCCGGTCCAGATCTGTTCGCCGGCAGCTGACGGCCGCTTTGCGGCGGAGAAAGCGGCGATTGCCGACCCAAATCGATTGGGCGCGGGTTCCGTGCGGCGGCCATTCGTGCTATCGCGCCGGCATCCCCACACCCGGAGACACCCCCATGGCTGGCCATCCCGATCGCGTCGCCCCCAAGCGCGCGCTGCTTTCCGTTTCCGACAAGACGGGTCTCGTCGAGTTCGCCCGTGCCCTCGCGGACCGCGGCGTCGAGCTGCTGACCACCGGCGGCTCGAAGAAACTGTTGAGCGAGGCCGGCATTCCCGTCACGGAAGTGGCCGATTTCACCGGCTTCCCGGAGATCATGGACGGCCGCGTCAAGACGCTGCATCCCAAGGTGCACGGTGGCCTTCTCGCCGTCCGTGACGACGCCGGTCATGTCAAGGCGATGGCCGACCATGGCATTGTCCCGATCGATATCCTGGTGGTCAATCTCTATCCCTTCGAGGAGACGGTGGCCCGTGGCGCCGGTTACGAGGAGGCCATCGAGAACATCGACATCGGCGGTCCGGCGATGATCCGCGCCGCTTCGAAGAACCACGCCTATGTCACCGTTCTGGTCGAGCCGGCCGACTACGAGGCGGTGATCGCCGAAATGGATCAGGGTGGCGTCACCTTTGACACCCGTCGGCGTCTCGCCGCCAAGGCGTATGCCCGCACCGGTGCCTATGACGCGGCGATCTCCGGCTGGTTTGCCAGCGTGCTCGGTGGCAAGACCGGCGACTTCGTCGCCGTCGGCGGCAAACTTGCCGAGGACATGCGCTATGGCGAGAACCCGCACCAGTGGGCCCGCTTCTATCGCTCGGCGGAGATCCGGCGCGGCGTCTCCACGGCGACGCAGTTGCAGGGCAAGGTGCTGAGCTACAACAACATCAACGACACCGACGCCGCCTTCGAGCTGGTGGCCGAGTTCGACCCGGCCGTGCCGGCCGTCGCCATCATCAAGCACGCCAACCCCTGTGGCGTCGCCACCGGCGCCACGCTGCTCGAGGCCTATGTCAAGGCGCATCGCTGCGATCCGGTGTCGGCCTATGGCGGCATCGTGGCGTTGAACGGGACGCTTGACGCTGACACTGCGAAGAAGATCGTCGAGATCTTCACCGAGGTGATCATTGCCCCGTCGGCCACTGACGAGGCGATTGCCATCGTCGGCGCCAAGAAGAACCTGCGCCTGCTCGTCACCGGCGGTCTGCCCGACCCGAAGGCGCCCGGCATCACGGCGAAGACGGTGGCCGGTGGCCTGCTGGTTCAGTCGCGCGACAACGGCGTCGTCACCGCCGCCGACCTCAAGGTGGTCACCAAGCGTGCACCGACGGACGCCGAGCTCGCCGACCTCCTGCTCGCCTTCAAGGTCTGCAAGCACGTGAAGTCCAACGCCATCGTCTACGTGAAGGACAGTGCCACCGCCGGCATCGGCGCCGGTCAGATGAACCGCGTCGACTCGGCGCGCATTGCCGCCATTCGCGCCGCCGAGGCGGCGGAGACGGCTGGGCTGCCGGAGTCGCTTGCCAAGGGGTCGGTGGTTGCCTCCGACGCTTTCTTCCCCTTCGCCGACGGCCTTGAGTCGGCGATCGCCGCCGGTGCCACCGCCGCCATCCAGCCGGGCGGTTCCATCCACGATGCCGAGGTGATTGCCGCCGCCGACAAGGCCGGCATTGCCATGGTGTTCACCGGCATGCGCCACTTCCGGCACTGAGAGGCAATCCGCCGCTCCGACAGGTCTTCGACAGGTTTACCGACCCATGGTGCGCGGGCCGACACGATCAACGTGCCGGCCCGTTTTCCAAGGAATCCCGTATGAAGACCTCCCTGATTGCCGCCGCCTTCGTTCTCGTCCTCACTCCGATGGCCGCTCTTGCCGACGACGAGAATGCCAAGTGCACCGACGCCGCCAAGGATACCTGGCTCACCGTCGACGCCATCAAGGCCAAGGCCGAGGCCGCCGGCTACAGCAACATCAAGAAAGTGAAAGTTGAAGGGACCTGCTACGAGGTCTACGCCTTCGACAAGGATGGCAAGAAGGCCGAGGTGTTGTTCAACCCGTCGACCGGCGAGAAGGCCGGTGACGAAGCGAACGAGGACTGACACCATGGCCTCGACGTCCGCTGGCGGCAGCACGCCGCCGCGGACGATCCGGGTCTGGGATCCGATCGTCCGCCTGTTTCACTGGACTGTGGTCGCCGCTGTCCTCCTCAATCTCTTTATCCTCAAGCCGGGGCGGATCTACCATCGCTATGCCGGCTACGTGGTGATCGGTGCCGTGCTGATCCGGCTCATCTGGGGCTTTGTGGGTAGCCATCACGCCCGCTTCTCGGCGTTCTTCCCGACTCCGACGCGCCTGGTTCCCTATCTCAAAGCAGCCGTCCGCGGCCGAGAGCCACGCCATGTTGGACACAATCCGGCTGCCGCGGTGATGATGCTGGCCCTGATGGGCCTGCTGCTGGCGACCGGTATCACCGGCTGGATGATGACGCTCGACGCCTTCTGGGGGGAAGACTGGCTTGAGGAGTTGCATGGTGGCCTTGCCAACGCCATCATGGTGCTGGCGCTGGTCCATGTGGCTGCTGCCATCGTTGAAAGCCTGCGCCACCGCGAAAATCTGGTCTGGTCGATGGTCACGGGCAGAAAGCGTGCCTGATGCGTCTTCTCCTCGTCGAGGATAGTGTCCGCCTTGCCGCGCTGCTCGGGGAAGCCGTGCGCGAGGCGGGCTGGCGCCTCGATGCGGCGACGACTCTGACCGATGCGGAAGCGGCCATCGCCGCCACCGACTACGATCTGGTGCTGCTCGATCTCGGTTTGCCGGATGGTGACGGGCTCGACCTGCTGCGAGCCATCCGTCGCGCCGCCGACGTGACGCCGGTGCTGATCATCACCGCTCGCGGCACGGTCGAAGAGCGCATCGCCGGCCTCGATGCCGGTGCCGACGATTATCTGGTCAAGCCCTTTCATCATCGTGAGTTCCTGGCCCGCTGCCGGGCCATGCTGCGGCGGTCGCCAACGGCGTTGCAGCCGGTGCTGGTGGCCGGCCATCTTGCCTATGATCCTGCCACCGCCTTGCTGACCGCCGGCAATGAGGCGGTTGCCCTGCCGCCACGCGAGCGGGCGCTCTGCGAGGCACTGATGCGCGACGTTGGTCGCCTGGTGCCGCGTCGTCGGCTCGAAACGACGCTGTCGGACTACGACAGCGAGCTCACCGCCAACGCTCTCGATCTTGCGGTTTCCCGCCTGCGCAAGCGGCTCGAAGGCGTTGCAAGCGGCGTCGAGATCGCCACGGTGCGTGGCCTCGGCTACCTGATGCGGGAGTGTCTGCCCGACGGTTCTGGCGAGGAGATGCCATGAGTGGGCGTCGCCGCAAGCGACTGGCCGGGCTGGTCGCCCGCCGCATCCTCGCCTTCGCGCTGTTGGCCATGCTGCTGCAGGTGGCAATGGTTTTTGCCCGCTACTGGTTCGATGATGAGGAACTCGGCTATATCCTGATTGAACGGGAGACTGAGGCGATCGCGGCCCTCGTCCACAGGGCGTCCGGCGTCCTGACGCTCGATCCCGAAGCCCCGGTCTTCAACCGCTATGTGGGTGTTGTCGACGAGGCCGACGACAGGGGGCTCAGGGACGACGACGCCGATCTTGCCGACCACCTGCCGCCGGCCACCTTTGTACGCATCCGCACTGTCGATGGCCGTATCGTCTATTCCAATTGCGGTGAGGAGTGCGAGGAGCATTTCCTTCCTCCGCCCGGCGATGCGCCGGATTTCTGGCAGCGGACCATCGAACCCGGGAAGCCGCTCAGCATTGCCGGCGGCCGCGCCTTTGTCATCGGCGGCGAACGAGTGCTGGTCGACATTGCGGTTCTGCACGATCCCGATGATTTCCTTGCCTCGATCCTGACGCACGAAATGGTCGACCACATGCTGGTGCCGATGGGGCTGATGCTGGTGCTGACGATCGGCGCCAGCATCCTGTCGATCGGTGCGGCGCTCCGGCCTGTTTCGGCTGCGGCACGAGCGGCTGATGCCATCGATCCCCGCGCGCCGACGCCCCTGTCGATCGATGCCGCCATGCCCGAGGAAATTGCCGGCTTCGTTGAGGCGATCAATCGGCTGTTCGCCCGGACCGCCGAGATGGTGTCGGCGCAAAAGGTGTTCTCGGCCGCGGTCGCCCATGAGATCCGGACACCGCTTGCCGTGCTGCGGCTCGAACTCGACCGGATCGCCGATCCCCGCGCCCGCCGGGCCCAGGCCGACATCGACCGTCTGTCACACATTCTCGAGCAGCTGACGGCTCTTGCGCGTCTCGACGTCGTCGACGAAGCTGCGTTTGTCGAGACCGACCTCGCGGCTCTGGCCGCCGACGTCGTCGCCGACATGGCGCCTCTCGTCATCGATCGAGGTTCGACGATCGCCTTTGAGGGGGATGGGCCGACGGGGGTGATATCGGTACCTTCGCTGATACAGAATGTCGTGAGAAACCTGATAGAAAACTGCCTCAAGCACGCTGGCCGCGGCGTCGATATCGTCGTCGCGGTTGACGAGGGTGGTAGTTTGACTGTCTCCGACAACGGCTCAGGTTTTGTCCCTAACGAGGTGCAGGGCGAATTCGGTCGCGTGAAAGCGTCGGGGTCGCTCGGCCTCGGCCTAACCATCGTCGAACGGATCGCTGCACTGCACGGTGCCGCGCTTTCGATTCGCTCCGCTCCGGGTGAGGGGTGCAGCGTCCACTTCGTCTTTGCCCATCTATGAGGAAACGATGTTCAACTCACTTGGCAATCGCCGTCGATTTTCCGACCTCAACGAGCAAGAGATCCTGGCGCTGGCCATCTCCAGCGAGGAGGACGATGCCCGCATTTATGCAAGCTATGCCGAAAAGCTGCGCAAGGACTACCCGGCGACGGCGGCCATGTTCGACGAGATGGTCAAGGACGAGGATGGCCATCGCCGCTTCCTGATCGCCGAACACCAGCGGCTGTTCGGGCCGGTGATCCCGCTGATCCGTCGCGAACACGTGGCCGGCTACTACGCCCGCCAGCCGGTATGGCTGATCGAAAACCTCGGCGTCGAGCGCATCCGGGAGGAAGCGGCGCGCATGGAGGCGCAAGCCTATGCCTTCTATCTGGAGGCGGCCAAGCGCGTCTCGGACGCTGGCGCCCGCCGCCTGCTCGGCGACCTTGCCGAGCAGGAACGCCACCACATGGAAGGTGCCGAGACCGCTCGGGAGGAGAACGTCGGGCCGTCGGCCCAAGAAGAAGAGGCGATGGTTGCCCGCCGCCAATTCATCCTCACCTACGTGCAGCCGGGTCTCGCCGGGCTGATGGATGGCTCGGTGTCGACGCTGGCCCCGATCTTCGCCACCGCCTTCGCCACGCAGGATTCATGGACCACGTTCCAGGTGGCGCTCGCCGCCTCGGTTGGCGCCGGCATTTCCATGGGCTTCACCGAGGCCGCCCACGATGACGGTGTCATTTCCGGTCGCGGCTCGCCGATCAAGCGCGGCCTTGCCTCCGGCGTCATGACAGCGCTTGGTGGCCTTGGTCATGCGCTGCCGTATCTGGTGCCGAATTTCCATCTGGCGACAGCGATTGCGCTGGCCATCGTCTTCGTCGAACTGTGGGCCATCGCCGGCATCCAGAGCCGCTACATGGAGACGCCGTTCTTCCGGGCGGTGATCCAAGTGGTGATCGGCGGCGCGCTGGTGCTCGCCGCCGGCATTCTGATCGGCGGCGGCTGACCAACCGCCGTCGCTGTTCAAACGGCGCCTCAGGCGTGGCGGTTCTGGCGGTGGTCGATGAGGTCGGTCACCACGGAGGGATCGGCCAGCGTCGAGGTATCACCGAGCGAGCCGAAGTCGTCCTCGGCGATCTTGCGCAGGATGCGGCGCATGATCTTGCCCGAGCGCGTCTTCGGCAGCCCCACCGCGAACTGAATCTTGTCGGGCGAGGCGATCGGTCCGATCTCCTTTCTTACCCATTTTGTCAGCTCGGTGGCCAGCGTGTCGGTCGGCGCTTCACCCTCCATCAGCGTGACGTAGGCGTAGATGCCCTGTCCCTTGATGTCGTGCGGATAGCCGACGACCGCGGCTTCGGCCACCTTCGGGTGGGCGACCAGCGCGCTCTCCACTTCGGCTGTGCCCATGCGATGGCCGGCGACGTTGATGACGTCGTCGACGCGGCCGGTGATCCAGTAATAGCCGTCCTCGTCGCGGCGGGCGCCGTCGCCCGTGAAATACATGCCCTTGTAGGTGGAGAAATAGGTCTGCACGAAGCGGTCATGGTCGCCGTAGACGGTGCGCATCTGGCCGGGCCAACTCGTGAGCAGCACCAGATTGCCCTCGGCCGGTCCTTCCAGCACGTTGCCGAGCGCGTCGACGATGGCCGGCTCAATGCCGAAGAAGGGCCGGGTCGCCGAGCCCGGCTTGAGACGGGTGGCGCCGGGCAGCGGCGTGATCAGGATGCCGCCGGTCTCGGTCTGCCACCATGTATCGACGATGGGTGAACGGCCCTCGCCGACCACGCGATGATACCAGAGCCAGGCCTCCGGGTTGATCGGTTCACCGACCGTGCCGAGAATGCGCAGCGATGCCCGCGAGGTGCGCTTCACCGGTTCCTCGCCGGCCGCCATCAGCGAGCGGATGGCCGTCGGCGCCGTATAAAAGATCGTCACCTTGTGGCGGTCGATCACCTCCCAGAAGCGCGACGGGGTGGGATGGCTCGGGACACCCTCAAACATCAGCGTCGTCGCTCCGTTGGCGAGCGGACCGTAGAGGACGTAGGAGTGGCCGGTCACCCAGCCGACGTCGGCGGTGCACCAGTAGACGTCGTCATCGTGGCAGTCGAACACCCATTGATGGGTCAGCGAGGCGTAGACGAGGTAGCCGCCGGTGGTGTGCAGCACGCCCTTGGGGCTGCCGGTGGAGCCGGAGGTGTACAGGATGAACAGCGGATCCTCGGCGCCCATTGGAGACACCGGGCAGTCGGCGACGACGCCCTTTGCCGCCTCGTCGTAGTAGATGTCGCGCCCATCCTGCATGGCGACCGGCCGACCGGTGCGACGCACCACCAGCACCTTGGACACGCCGGGACATTTTTCGAGCGCCGTGTCGACATTGGCCTTGAGTGGCACCTTGCGGCCACCGCGCACGCCCTCATCGGCGGTGACGACCACCGAACTGCCGGCGTCGCGGATGCGGCCGGCCAAGCTGTCGGGCGAGAAACCGGCGAAAACCACGGAGTGGACGGCGCCAATGCGGGCGGCTGCCAGCATGGCGAAGGCGGCCTCGGGGATCATCGGCAGGTAGATGGTGACGCGATCGCCACGCCTGACGCCGGCCGTCTTCAGGACGTTGGCGAAGCGGCAGACCTCGTCCTGCAACTCGCGATAGGTGATGGCACGCTGCTCGGCGGGGTCATCGCCTTCCCACAGGATCGCCACCTTGTCCGGCGTGCGGTCGGCATGGCGGTCGACACAGTTGTAGGCGACGTTGAGGAGGCCGTCCTCGTACCAGCGGATCGACACGTGGTGCGGATCGAAGGAAGCGTTCTTGACCCGCGTGAAGGGCTTGATCCAGTCAAGCCGGCCGGCCATTGCCGCCCAGAAGGCGTTGGGGTCGTCGATGGAGCGCTTGTAGAGCTCCAGATATTTGTCATTGTCGATAAAAGCCGACGCGGCCAGCGCCGCCGGCACCTCGAACACCTCACCGGACATCTAAAACCCTCCTTCGCGCAGGGCCCTCCTCGGCCCCACGCCAACCGGCTTCAGTATGGTCCGTCAAAACACGTAAATCCATTAGCCGCCCGGCTAAGTGGCGGCGTTCTCGCGTCATCCCGGGGTCAGGCGAAACGCCAGACGCGGGTGGTCCTGACGTCGCGATCCTCGATGGCGCGCGGCACCGGCACCTCATAGCTGGCAAGCGGCGCGATGCCGGCGGCCGGCAGGTAGGCGCGGCCGGGGTCGCCGAACAGCACGGCGGCGCCTCGCGCCTGTGCGGCGCGCAGGAAGGGCTCGACGCGAACGGCCATCGGCCGCTCGTAGAAGACGTCGCCGGCCAGTACGAGGTCAAAGCCGTCGGCGCCGCGATCGAGGTAGTCGATGTCCGGTGCCTCTACGGCGACGCCGTTGTTGCCAGCGTTGATCAGGATGGCGGCGCGGGCGTAGGGATCGATATCGGTGGCGACGACGTCGCGGGCGCCGGCCAGCCCGGCGGCGATGGCGACAATGCCTGAGCCGGCGGCGAAGTCGAGCACGCGGGCGCCGCGCACGATCTCCGGATGATCGAGCACGTGGCGGGCGAGCGCCTGCCCGCCAGCCCAGGCGAAGGCCCAGAAGGGGGGAGGCAGGCCAACCCGGCCGAGATCCGCTTCGGTCGCCTGCCAGAGATCCATCGCCTCGTCGGCGAGCTGCAGACGGATTTCCGGCACCAGCGGTGGCGCTTGCAGCCGAGTCTCGCGCAGAATGAAGGCACGCTGTCGCGAGAGGTCGCTCACCGTTCGGCCATGGCGAGGACGATCTCCCATTCCTCGTCGGTCACCGGTTGCACCGATAGACGCATCGAGGTGACCAGACTCATCTTGGAAAGCGACGGTTCGGTCTTGATCTCGGCGAGCGTGACGGGGCGCTTGAGGTCGCGGACCGCCCGCACGTCGACGCAGTCCCAGCGCGGATCGGCGCTGGTGCTGTCGGGATGGGACAGCGCCACCACCTCACAGATGCCGACGACGGCCAGGCCTTCGTTGGAGTGGTAGTAAAACCCTTGGTCGCCCACCTGCATCGTCCGCATGTTGTTGCGGGCAAGATAGTTGCGCACGCCGTCCCATTCGGTACCGGCAGCGCCCTTTGCCTTGAGGTCGGCGAAGGAGAATTTGGAGGGTTCAGACTTGAACAGCCAGTGGGCCATGGAGGCTCCTTCGTCGCGACGTGACAGCGGCGTCAGCCGGGCGCGCCGATTACCCATTTCCATGGCTTGATGTCGACGCTCTCGAACAGACCGGCGCGGGCGTAGGGGTCCTCGGCCAGCACTGTCTGCAACGTCTTGAGATCGACGGCCTCGGTGATCAACAGCGAGCCGATCATATTACCGCTCTCGTCGAGATAGGGCCCGCCCACCAGAATGGTGTCGGCGTTGGCCTTGACATAGTCCAGATGGGCGGCGCGGTTGGCCTGCCGGACGGGAAGGTGGCCCGCCTTGTCGATGCAACTGACGACATAATGCATGGTTCGCCTCGAATACCGACGATGGAATGAGGCGGACCGTAGAGCATTTCCCGGTCGGAGGGAACCATCTGATCGGCAAGGAGATGATCGGGACTGAAGCTGCTGAACCTGTTGCCCGAATGACCGAAACTCCGGCTAGCCGTTCGGGGGCGGCCAGACGAACGCAACTGGCCCCGGCGAGTCGGATTGCCGGGGCCAGTTGGGGAGGCTATTGGGCCGTTCATGTGCCCCGTTTCGTCGCTTGCGTTCCGGCGACCGGGGCAAGGTGTCAGATGGCAATGAGCCCCGGGACGGCTGAGGTGGCCGGCGTGCCGAGGGCGTTGTGATAAGCTGCACCGATGCCACTGAAGATGCCGGGGGCGAACACGTCGATCACTTCGGTGCGGAGACGGGCGGCGTAATCGCCGGCAACCGACAGGAAGGTGAGGGGCGGGAAGACGAAGGTCCGCTCGGCGGAGCTGACCGTCGGCGCCTGTATGGCGGCGATCATCACCGACTTCGGAACATTCATGTTGAAGGCGAAGGCGCCGGTGGAGGAGGCGGCGACAAGCAGTGAGGCGGCTGCCGCGGCGACGAGAAGGCTTTTCATCTTGCAGGACTCCGGAACGCGATTGCCTACCTTCTAGCAGCGCCGATTGAAGGCCCGGTTCCGAGATGAACGGCAATTCTCGCCTTTTCGGCAGGCTTTCGTTAACCCGTCATCTGTCCCCTTTTACCAATCGTTCACCATGCCGGCGCCGCATTTACAGTGCTTTGGCTAAAAAGGCGCTTCTCCAGGATTTTCGCGGTGAACAGCCGTTAGGAATTATGAATATTTCAATCGCATTAAATATTACTACGTATGAAGCTCCCCTAGGGAGCAGTGGTAAGGTTTTGTTGATGCTGTCGAGAGAATTCTCCACATGAAGTCGCCAAGGCTACTGACATATCCCGACCCGCGGCTCCGGGCGGTCGCCGAGTTGGTGACAATCTTCAACGATGACCTTGCCGCGCTTGCCGCCGATCTCGTCGCTGCCGTCGAGGCGGCCCCGGCTGTCGGCCTTGCGGCGCCGCACATCGGCATCCTTCGCCGGGTCATCGCGGTGCGGTCACCGGGCGGGGCGACGATCCGTCTCTATGTCAACCCGGTGATTGAATGGACTTCGGCCGATACCATGGTCAATGAGGAGGGGTCTGTCGCCATGCCCGGCGTCAGCGCCGAGGTCGAGCGGCCGCGGGCGGTGCGCGTCGGTTATGTCGGCCTCGACGGTGCTCTTGCCGTTGAGGAAGCGGAGGGCTTTCCCGCGGCGGTGTTGCAGCACGAGATCGATCAACTCGACGGCGTGTTCTGGATCGACCGGTTGTCGCGCCTCAGAAGGGAGCGACTGATCAAGCGATTTCAGAAGCTCGGCGGCAGATCCGCTCCCTCCGCCATCTTGTCGCCGTGAGATTCTCCCATTCGTTGCTAAACTGCATCCGCGAACCGCTTTTTCCTGGAGAGCCATGCTGATCGATCGTCAACACGCCATCCTCGACCTTGCCCGAGAGGTCGGCCGCGTCCTGGTCGACGACCTTGCGGCGCGCTTCGAGGTGTCGCCGCAGACCATCCGCAAGGACCTCAACGAACTGTGCGATCGCCGCCTGCTGGCCCGCGTGCATGGCGGCGCCGTGCTGGCCTCGACGGTGAAGAACGTCGGCTATGAGGCGCGGCGCCAGATTGCTGCTGCCGAAAAGCGGGCGATTGGCGAGGCCGCTGCCGCCCTGATCCCCAACGACGCCTCGCTGTTCATCAACATCGGCACCACCACCGAGGCGGTGGCGCAGGCGCTTTTGCAGCATTCCGGATTGATGGTGATCACCAACAACATCAACGTCGCCAACCTGATGCGCGCCTACTCAGGCATCGAAGTGATCATCGCCGGTGGCCAGGTGCGCCACGCCGATGGCGGCATCATCGGCGAGGCGGCCGTGGATTTCATCCGCCAGTTCAAGGTGGATTTTGCCATCGTCGGCACCTCGGCGATCGACGAGGACGGTACGCTCTACGATTATGACTTCCGCGAGGTGAAGGTGGCGCAGGCGATCATCGCCAACGCCCGGCGGGTCATTCTGGTGGCTGACGAGACCAAGTTCGAGCGTACGGCACCGGTCCGGATCGGTTCGGTCGCCCAGGCGGACGTGTTTGTCACCGACCGCTGCTCCCGCGATGGTGTGCGGCGTCTGTGCGCCGAGGCGGAGGTGGACCTGGTCGAGACCGCCTCTTGTCATGGCGGGCATGCAGGCGAGGCTGTATAATTTCAATGGCCGCCGACGTATGCTTCTATGCACCATCGTGTCGGTCTGGTATCCACATGACATGTTGGAATCCAAAGGGTAAGAGGGCATTTTGGGAAGCCGGGCAAGCCGGCGCCGCGCTATGGCCGCGTAGCGGGAATTTTGTTTCTCGCCCGCTGTTCCCCGCCCATGTGAAGCCGCCGGTCGGCAATGACGAGTGGAGCCGCTGTGGACTTTTCTGTCGGGAATCCCATGATTGATCGCCGTGATTTTCTGACGCGGGCGCTGACGGCGGTTGGCGCCGTTGTGGTGGCGACCGGCGTACCGGCCGCGGCGCGAGCGGCGACACAGCAGCATCAGTTCGCCGTCACCGGGCCGTTCACTCGGTCGACGGTGTCCGAGATCGCCCGTGCCCTCGCCAAGAAGGCTTATGAGGCGCCGGATACCAGCCTGCCGCCCATCCTCGAGAACCTCACCTACGATCAGTATCGCGATATCCGCTTCCGTCCCGAGGCGGGCATCTGGGCCGATAAGGGCTTGCCCTACCAGATGCAGCTTTTCCACCGCGGCTCCTATTTCAAGGAGCCGGTGGAGATGGCGCTGGTCGAGAACGGTCAGGCGACCCACCTTTCCTACGATCCCAGTCTCTTCAACTACGGGCCGCTGGTGCCGCAGCCGATTCCGGCCGAGGACATCGGATTCTCCGGCTTTCGCATGCACGCGCCTATCAACAAGCCTGACGTGTTTGACGAGGTTCTGGTTTTCCAGGGGGCGAGCTATTTCCGCTCGCTGGGCAAGGACGAGGTCTACGGCCTGTCGGCGCGCGGCCTCGCCCTCAAGACTGCCGATCCCGAAGGTGAGGAATTCCCGCTGTTCCGCGCCTTCTGGGTAGAGACGCCGACGGCCGGTTCGGATACCTGCGTCGTCAACGCGCTGCTCGACAGCCCGTCGGTGGCGGGTGCCTATCGCTTCACCATCCGGCCCGGCCAGCCAACCACCATCGACGTCGAAGCGCAGCTGTTCCCGCGCGCCGACCTTGAGAAGGTCGGTCTGGCACCTGGCACGTCGATGTTCTTCTTTTCGGCCAACGGCCGCACCGACATCGACGACTTCCGGCCGGAGGTGCACGATTCGGACGGCCTGTTGATGGTCACCGGCCGCGGTGACCGCTGGTGGCGCCCGCTCGCCAATCCCAAGGAACTGCAGATATCCGCCTTCCAGGACCGCAGCCCGCGCGGCTTCGGCCTCATCCAGCGCAATCGCAACTTCCCGTCCTACCAAGACCTTGAAGCCGCCTATCAGCGGCGGCCGTCGCTGTGGATCGAGCCGGTGGGCGACTGGGGTGCCGGCGCGGTGACGTTGGTCGAAATTCCCACCAATGCGGAGATCCACGACAACATCGTTGCCTACTGGGCGCCGCAGGACAAGATTCCGGCCGGTTCCGAGTTCTTCTTTGCCTATCGCCTGTTCTGGGGCGGCGATCCTGTGCTCGCCCCGAGCGCCGCCTATGTTACCGCTACGCGATCGGGCCGGGCGGGTATCGGCGGGCCGACGCCGGTGCGTCTGTTCGTCGTCGAATACGGCTTCTTCGAGGGCGTCGACGCCACCAAGCTCGGGGCCGCCAAGGTATCGGTGCAGGCCTCAAAGGGCACGGTGAAGAACGTCGTCGTCGCCGCCAATCCGGAGACCGGCGGTATGCGTCTGTCCTTCGAGCTCGACCCGCAGAACGAGACCCTGATCGAACTGACGGCGGCGCTCACCTTCGAGGCGGGGCAAACGGCGGAGACGTGGGCCTTCCGATGGACATCGTAGTTCGCGACGTTGCCGTCAGCGGGCGGTATGCGTCCGGCATGCCGCCGGAGCAGCCAGCTGACATGCCGGCCCAGGACCTTAAGCGCTTCCGCCGCAAGGGCCGGCGTCGTCTGGTCAATCCCAGCAGTCGGTCGTCGTTCCTGAAGCGCTTTGCGGTCATCGGCGGCACGGCGGCGCTTTTGGGCTATGCTGTCAACGAGATGTACGCGGTGCTGGCGCTCGGCGATCTCACGCCGGTCGAACGCGTCGTGCTTGGCTTGTTCACCATCACCTTTGCCTGGATTGCGCTGTCATCGGTTGCCTCCGTCTTTGGCTTCCTGAAATTGGTCGGCCGGCGATTCGCGCAGCCGGCGCCATGGTCGGAAGAGCCGCTCAGCAAACGCACGGCGATGCTGATGCCGACCTACAATGAGGACCCCTCGCGCATTTTCGCCGCCATCGAAGCGATGGCTCGCGACGTCGAAGCGCTCGGCCAGAGCCACGCCTTCGATTGGTTCGTGCTGGCCGACACCACCGATCCGGAAGTCGTGCTTCAGGAGGAGGCGGCGTTGCTTGCCGCTCGCGACCGCATTGGCGGCTTCACCCGGGTCTATTATCGGCGACGGCGCAACAACACCGCCAAGAAGGCCGGCAACGTCGCCGACTTCTGCAAGCGGTGGGCGAGCGCCTACGACCATCTTCTGGTGCTGGACGCTGATAGCCTGATGGAAGGGCGAACCATCGTCGAGCTGGCGCGGCGCATTGAAGCCGACCCCGACGCCGGGCTCATCCAGACCATCCCGGCGCTGGTCAACGGCACCACGGTGATGGCGCGGCTGCAGCAGTTTGCCGGCCGGGTCTACGGACCGGTGGTCGGCACCGGTCTGTCCTGGTGGGTGCAGAAGGAAGGTAACTTCTGGGGCCACAATGCCATCATCCGCACCGAGGCCTTCCTGAAATCGGCCGGCCTGCCCGAACTCTCCGGCAAGCCGCCGTTCGGCGGCCACATCATGAGCCATGACTTCGTGGAGGCGGCGCTGATTCGCCGCGCCGGCTGGAATGTCATCATCGCCGACGACCTCTCTGGGTCCTATGAGGAGAGTCCGCCGTCGCTGGTTGATCTTGCCATCCGCGACCGCCGCTGGTGCCAGGGCAACCTGCAGCACTTGAAGGTGATTGGCGGGCGGGGGCTGCATTGGGTGTCGCGTTCACACATCCTCACCGGCATCATGAGCTACCTCGCCTCGCCGCTGTGGCTGCTGTTGATCCTGTCCGGTCTGGCGCTGACGCTGCAGGCCCACTACATCCGGCCGGAATACTTCAAGGATGAGTTCCAGCTGTTTCCGTCCTGGCCGCGCATCGATGCCGAGCGGGCGCTTGCCCTGTTTGCGCTCACCATGGCTGTGCTGTTCCTGCCAAAGGTGCTCGGCCTCATCGCTTTCTGCTTCAACTCGCGCGATCGCAAGGCGGCCGGCGGCTTCCTCGGCCTTATCCTGTCCTTCATTTTCGAGATGGTGGTATCGGCGCTGGTTGCACCGATCATGATGCTGATCCAGACCGGTGCCGTCGCGGAAATCGTCATGCATCGCGACGCTGGCTGGAAGCCGCAGCGGCGCGACGATGGTGGTTTGCCGATCGGTGACCTGATTGTTCGCCATCGCTGGCACGTTCTGGCCGGTCTTGCCTTGGCCTGGGCGGCGATTGCCGACAGCTGGGTGCTGTTTGCCTGGTTGTCACCGGCCATTCTCGGCATGGTCTTCGCCGTGCCGATCTCCGGCCTCACCGGTTCCACCGCCGTCGGCCGCTTCGTGAAGTGGCTGGGTCTGCTCAGGACGCCCGAGGAGCGCCACCGGCCGGGCATCCAGGCTCGCCTGGATGAGGCCCAGCCGGCCTATGTCGAGGCTGTCGCCGCCGCGCCCGGTCTCGTCGACATCGTCGCCGATCCCGAACTCCTGATGCAGCATCTGGCGCTGATCGACCGCATGGCGCCCCGGTCGCCGGGCCGCGTCGATCCGGTGTCGGCGCTGGCACTGGCCAAGGTTGGCGAGGCCGAGACCATCGAGGAGGGAGTCTCCTTCCTTGACGCCAAGGAGAAGGCGACGCTGATTGCCACGCCGCGTATCCTCGACGCGCTGGCGCAGAAGCCGCTCGACCGTCGGGCCATGGCGGCTGAGGCGGCGGCACGCTCTGCCTGAACAGGGGCGAGCCCGCCGCCATGCACCGCTGATGAAGCCGACATGCGCGCTCTGCATGGCCCATTCCATTTCCGACTGAGATGATCGGTGGTGATGGGCCGTAAGTAGCGGCGAAGTCTCACAAATCTAAATCGGTTTGATCGCTGCGAAGCCCAACCGACGCGCACCTCTTCCTCCCAAAGGACAAGGGCGAAAACCTTCGCCGGGATATGACATTAGCCGTCAAGCCTGCTAGGGAATCGACCAACGTAGTATCCCGTATGGAGCTTGCCGTGCCGATCACCAAGGTGCTTGTCGCCAACCGATCCGAAATCGCCATCCGCGTTTTCCGCGCCGCCAACGAGCTCGGCCTCAAGACGGTGGCCGTCTTTGCCGAGGAGGACCGGCTGGCGCTGCACCGCTTCAAGGCCGACGAGGCCTATCAGATCGGCGCCGGCCTCGGACCGATCGAGGCCTATCTCAGCATTTCCGAGATCCTGCGCGTCGCCAAGGAATCCAAGGCCGATGCGATCCATCCCGGCTACGGCCTGCTGTCGGAAAGCCCGGAGTTCGCCGAGGCCTGTCGTGACGCCGGCATCACTTTCATCGGCCCGTCGCCAGAGACCATGCGGCAACTCGGCAACAAGGTGGCGGCACGCAATCTCGCCATCGAGGCCGGCGTGCCGGTGATGCCGGCCACCGATCCGCTGCCAGACGACATGGAGGTGGTGAAGGCGGAGGCCAAGCGCATCGGCTATCCGGTGATGCTGAAGGCGTCGTGGGGCGGCGGCGGCCGCGGCATGCGCGTCATCCGCGACGAGGCGACGCTGCTGCGCGAGACGGTGACCGCCAAGCGCGAGGCGATGGCCGCCTTCGGCAAGGACGAGATCTATCTCGAGAAGCTGGTGGAACGGGCCCGTCACGTCGAGGTGCAGATCCTCGGCGACACTCACGGCAACATTGTCCACCTGTTCGAACGCGACTGCTCGGTGCAGCGACGCCACCAGAAGGTGGTCGAGCGGGCGCCTGCCCCCTATCTCACCGACGCCCAGCGCGAGGAGATCACCGGCTACGGCGTCACCATCGCCAAGGCGGCCAACTATTACAGCGCCGGCACCGTCGAGTTCCTGATGGATGCCGACAGCGGCGCCTTCTTCTTCATCGAGGTCAACCCGCGCATCCAGGTCGAGCATACCGTCACCGAGGAGGTGACCGGCATCGACGTGGTGCGCGCCCAGATCCGCATTCTCGAAGGAGCCCGGATTGGTTCGCCCGAATCGGGTGTGCCTGTGCAGGAGGATATCCGCCTGCATGGTCATGCGCTGCAGTGCCGTGTCACCACCGAGGACCCGGAGCAGAACTTCATCCCCGACTACGGCCGGATCACCGCCTATCGCGGCGCCACCGGCTTCGGCATCCGCCTCGACGGTGGCACCGCCTATGCCGGCGCGGTGATCACCCGTTTCTACGATCCGCTGCTCGAGAAGGTGACCGCCTGGGCCCCGACGCCAATCGAGGCGATCAACCGCATGATGCGGGCGCTGCGCGAGTTCCGCATTCGCGGCGTCGCGACCAACCTCACCTTCCTCGAGAGCATCATCTCGCACCCGAAGTTCCAGCAGAATCGCTACACCACGCGCTTCATCGACGAGACGCCGGAGCTGTTCCAACTGGTCAAGCGCCGCGACCGGGCGACCAAGCTCCTGACCTATATCGCCGACGTCACCGTCAACGGCCATCCGGAGACCCGCAGCCGCCCGCGGCCGGGCGAGGGGCCGAAGCCGATCGTGCCGGCCTTTTCCGGCGGCATCGAGCCCGGTACGCGCGACCTGCTCACCTCGCGCGGGCCGGAGGCGCTCGCCAAGTGGATCCGCGAACAGGACAACGTGCTCGTCTCCGACACCACCATGCGCGACGGCCACCAGTCGCTGCTGGCGACGCGCATGCGCACCCATGACATGGCCAACATCGCCGAGGCCTATGCGCGCGGCCTGCCCGGCCTGTTCAGCCTCGAGTGCTGGGGCGGCGCCACCTTCGACGTCGCCATGCGCTTCCTGACCGAGGATCCGTGGGAGCGACTGGCCAAGATCCGCGACAAGGCGCCCAACATCCTGATGCAGATGCTGCTGCGCGGCTCGAACGGCGTCGGCTACAAGAACTATGCCGACAACGTCGTCCGTCACTTTGTGCAGCAGGCCGCCGCCAGCGGCGTCGACGTGTTCCGCGTGTTCGATTGCCTCAACTGGATCGACAACATGCGCGTTTCCATGGACGCCGTGCTCGACCAGGGCAAGGTGCTGGAAGCGGCCATCTGCTACACCGGCGACATCCTCGATCCCAACCGCGCCAAGTATGACCTCAAGTATTACGTTGGCATGACGCGCGAGCTGGAGCGGGCCGGCGCCCACATCATCGCCATCAAGGACATGGCCGGCCTCCTGAAGCCGGCGGCGGCGCGCGTGCTGTTCCGGGCGATGCGGGAGACCACCGACCTGCCGTTGCATTTCCACACCCACGACACCTCCGGCATCTCCGCCGCCTCGGTGCTGGCGGCGGTGGAGGAGGGTGTCGACATCGTCGACGCCGCCATGGATGCCTTCTCCGGCAACACCTCACAGCCCTGCCTCGGCTCGATCGTGGCGGCGCTCGAGGGCGGACCGCGACCGACCGGCCTCGACCAGCAGGCGATCCGCCGCATCTCCTTCTATTGGGAAGCCGTGCGCAACCACTACGCCGCCTTCGAGAATGACCTGAAGGGCCCGGCCTCGGAGGTCTATCTCCACGAGATGCCCGGTGGCCAGTTCACCAATCTCAAGGAACAGGCCCGCTCGCTGGGTCTTGAGACGCGCTGGCACGACGTGGCCAGGACATATGCCGACGTCAATCGCATGTTCGGCGACATCGTCAAGGTGACCCCGTCGTCGAAGGTGGTGGGCGACATGGCGCTGTTGATGGTGTCCTCGGCCCTCACGCCGGCCGATGTGCTCGACCCGGAGAAGGACGTCGCCTTCCCCGATTCGGTCGTTGAGATGTTCCACGGCGACCTCGGGCAGCCGCCGGGCGGCTGGCCGAAGGAGCTTCAGGCGAAGATCCTGAAGGGGGCTGAGCCGATCACCGTCCCACCGGGCTCGCTGCTGCCGCCGGTCGATCTGGAGGCGGCGCGCGTCGAACTGGCGGAGAAGCTATCTTCTGCGCCGACCGACCAGGACCTCGCCAGTTACCTCATGTATCCCAAGGTGTTTCTCGACTTCGCCAAGTCGCAGGAAACCTACGGGCCGACCTCCGTCTTGCCGACGCCTGTCTATTTCTATGGCATGCAGGCCGGTGACGAGCTGACCATCGAGCTCGAGCGCGGCAAGTCGCTGGTGCTGATCTGCCAGGCGATCGGCGAGCCGGACAACGAGGGCATGGTCCGGGTGTTCTTCGAACTCAACGGTCAGCCGCGCATGGTGCGCGTGCCCGACCGGTCGAATGCCGCCTCGGCGCGGACGCAACGGCGCAAGGCCGATGCTGGCGACCCTGGTCACGTGGCGGCGCCGATGCCGGGCGTGGTGTCGACGCTGGCAGTGAAGCCGGGCCAGGTGGTGAAGGCCGGCGACGTGCTGCTCTCCATCGAGGCGATGAAGATGGAGACGTCGATCCACGCCGAGCGCGATGGTACCATCACCGAGGTGCTCGTCGCGGCCGGTGCCCAGATCGACGCCAAGGACCTCCTGGTGGTGCTGGCGGGTTGACGGGGGGCTTCAGCCCCGGAGCGCCGCCGCCAGCTCGTTCCAGCTCGCTTCATCCGGCGCCATCAACAGGCCGCCGGCCCGGAGATCGGGCCGGTAGGGCGAGCCGTCGAGCAGCGCGGAATGGCCGCCGGCTTCGCGATGGATCAGCCAGCCGGCGGCGTGGTCCCAGGGCGACAGCTTGTGATAGTAGCAGAAGTGGATGCGGCCATCGACGAGCAGCCGCATCTCCTGTCCGCCGCAGCGGTAATTCATGATGCCCCAGGTGCGGCCGAACCCGGACAGTAGCCGGGTGCGCTCCTCGGGCGAGGCATAATACCAGCCGGCGCAGCCCTGCATGTCGGACAGCGGGGTGGCCGGCGCCACCCGGAGCGGCCGGTCTGCCCGGCCGTTGCCGGTGAGAAAAGCGCCGCCGCCGGCAATCGCGCAGGCGGCATCGCCGCGCACCGGATCGTAGATGATGCCCCCTTTCACGTCGCCACGCTCGATGACGGAAATGATCACCGCGAAGGCCGGAACGCCGTTGGCGTAGTTGAAGGTGCCGTCGATCGGGTCGACGACGACGGCACGCGGGGCCTCCATCAGTCGGTCGATCAGCGTCGGCTTCCGCTCCATGACCTCCTCGCCGACGAACAGGAAGTCGTCGCCCCAGGCGGCGCGGATGCGCTTTTCAATGAACTCTTCGGCGGCGACGTCCGCGACGGTGACGAAGTCGGAGGCGTGGGCCTTGGTCTTGATGTCGGCGGCGGTGAGCGTGGCAAAATGTGGCATGATCTCGGTGTCCGCCGCCGCCCGGGCGGTGGCGACGAGGAAATCGATGTCCTGGCGGGTGACGGTCATTTCGAACTCCGAGCTATCTGTCGCAGGAATGCACCCAATGAACGACGGGAGCAAGACGGCAGGCTGCGGCCTTGCATTTCGTGTCGTTTCACCCACCTACTTCAAGGGATTGCGGAGAAACGTTGTGCGGGCTCTTGGCCACTATCTCGGCCCGTTCTGGCGGGCCGCCTTGACCTTTAACGCCGCCGATGGCTGGGCGATCGCCTCGCACGTGGCGCTATCGGCCCTGATGGCCATCTTCCCCTTTCTGATCTTCCTCACCGCCATCGCCGCCTTCTTCGACCTGTCTTCGCTGTCAGCCACGGTGGTGGCGCTGATCTTCGAAAGCGTACCGGCCGGCATTGCCGGTCCGATCGCCGGAGAGGTGAAGAACGTGCTGCTGGTGCCACGCGGCGATGTGCTCACCATCGGCGTGGCGCTGGCGTTATGGTTTGCCTCCTCAGGCGTCGAGGCGATGCGCGTCGGCCTCAACCGTGCCTACGGTATGGTCGAGAATCGCAATTTCATCTGGCTCCGGCTTGAAAGCATCGGCTTCGTGCTGGTCGGTACGGTGACCTTCCTCACCATAGCCTTCCTCGTGGTGCTGGTGCCGGTGGCGTGGAAGGGGCTGGTCCATCTGATACCGGCGATCGAGGCCTTCGAGTGGTCACTCACGCTGCTGCGTTTCGGTCTGACGCTGGTGATCGCCGGCAGTGGCCTCCTGGTATCGCACCTGTGGCTGCCGGCTGGCCGCCGTGGTATCGCGGAGATCCTGCCAGGCATCGGCCTGACGCTCGCCGCGTGGATTGCCGGTGCCTACGGCTTTTCGCTTTATCTCGCTGATTTTGCCAACTACGCCTCGACTTACGCGGGCCTTGCCGGTGTGATGACGGCGATCGTTTTCCTCTACCTGATGGCCCTCATCCTGCTGTACGGCGCAACGCTCAATGCCGCCCTCAGCGAGCGGCGGCGGCGGCGCGCGACTGAAGCCGTTTCGTCGGAGGAACCATTGACATCCCCTCAACCATGATGGAAGCCGTAGGCTGCGGTAACGTCGCCGGACCTGTCTGGCCGGCGGCCACCGATAGCCAACCCTCGAAGCATCCACCGGGCCTTCCCCGTCCGGACAACTGGGAGACAGCCATGTACACGCTCGAAATCGCCGGCATCGCGATCGCCACCACCGACGCCGACGAGGCGGAAGCGCGCGAGATCTTCGAGAGCGAGGACTTCCTTGACGACGTCCGCGGCTTCACGAGCGCCGGCACCCCGATCTGGGACGGCGTTTCCGCCTTTGTCATTCGCTCGGCCACCGAGGACGAGATCGACGCCTTCGGCGAGATCGAAGACTTCGAGGAAGAGGAAATCGAGGGCGAGGAAGCCGACGAATTCGACGGCGACGGCGCCAACATCATGTTCCTCGTCGACATCGATCAGTTCGACGACGAGGGAGAATGAGTCCGACTCCTGCGGACACGGCCGGGGCCGTGTCCGCAACAGCGCGAATTGGAATTGCCACGCAGACCGGTTTGACTGGACACCTCGAACGTTCGGGCGGCGGCCTTGCCACCGTTTTTTCGGTTGAGCCTATTTCTGATCAACCGGAACGGCGCGGTGGCCGGCACCGGCCCGTCCGGGGCGGCGGGAGTTGTCGATGAAGCGCGTGATGGAAGTGCTGAAGGAGGCGCGCCTCGACGAGGCGGCCGATCTCGCTGCGGGCGGCAGCAGGCCAGAACTTGCCGGTCTCCTGAAGTCGCTCTACGGCAAGGGTGCCGCCGAGGATGTGGTCGCCTATACGGCGAGCGAGCTGGTCGCCTTTGCCGAAGGGGCAATGGCGAGCCTGTCGCTCCGGGTGCCAGGCATCCATTCGATCCGCATCCACAACCCCGTCTGGGATGATGACGCCAGTCACCGCAAGGCGGTGACGGTGGTCGACATCCTCAATGACAATATGCCATTCCTCGTCGAATCGGTGATGCAGGAGCTGACCGGCGCTGGCATCGAGGTGCGCCTGATGGTGCATCCGATCCTCTCGGTGGTGCGGGGCATGAGCGGCCGCCTGCTGTCGATCGGCGATGACCTGGACGCCAACCGCGAGAGCTTCATCCACATCCACATCGCCCGCCTGCCGGACGCCATCGCCGCCGCCCAACTGGAAACGCGGCTGGACGGCCTGTTGACCGAAGTACGTGCTGCCGTCGATGACTGGCCGCGCATGCAGGCGCTGGTCAAGTCGGTGATCAACGTTTATCGGCATACGCCACCACCTCTGCCGCCGGAGGCGGTGGCCGAAGCCGTCGAGTTTCTGAATTGGCTCAACGCCGACAACTTCACCTTCCTCGGCCTTCGTGAATACGCGGTTGGTGGTGAGGGGGCGGGCGACGAGGCTCCTTCGCACGGCTCCACCGGTGGTTACGGCCTGTTGCGCGATCCGGCGGTGCGGGTGCTGAGGCGCGGCCGCGAGATGGTGCAGGTGACGCCGGAGATTACCGAGTTCCTGCGGCAGGCCGAACCGCTGATCGTCGCCAAGGCCAACGTCAAGGCGCGCGTCCACCGCCATGCCTATCTCGACTACATCGGTATCAAGCGCTACGACGCTGGTGGCCGTCTGATCAGTGAGATCCGCCTGCTCGGCCTGTTCACCTCATCGGCCTACACCCGCTCGACCCACTCCATTCCCTACCTCCGTCGCAAGGTGGGGACGGTGATGGCCCGCGCCGGGTTTGATCCGGAAAGTCATTCGGGACGGGCGCTGCGCAATATCCTCGAGAGCTATCCGCGCGACGAGCTGTTCCAGATCGACCTCGACACGCTCCTGGAATTCTCGCTGGCCATCCTTGAACTCGGCGAGCGGCCGCGCATCCGCGTGCTGGCCCGGCGCGACAAGTTCGACCGCTTTGTCTCTCTGCTGGTCTATGTGCCGCGGGACCGCTACACCACCGACACCCGGCTGGCCATCGGCAGCTACCTCGCCAACGCCTTCGCTGGTCGTGTTTCGTCGGTCTATCCGGCCTTTCCCGAGGGGCCGCTTGCCCGCGTCCATTACATCATCGGTCGCGACGAGGGGCCGACGCCTGCGGTTGCCCAGACGGAGTTGGAGGCGGCGGTTGCCCGCATCACCCGCACCTGGGGCGATGGATTCGCCGACGCCTGCCGGGCGAAGTTCGGTCCGGCACGCGGCCGTACGCTGATCGATCTCTACGGTCGTGCCTTCCCCGAGGCCTACCGGGCGAGCTACACCGCCGAGACGGCGGTGGCTGACGTGACTCTCCTTGAGCTGTTCGTTGGCGACCGTCGCGTGGCGGTCGACCTGATCGGCGGCAGCCTGCCGTCGCCGCGCATCTCCATGCGCCTGATGAGCCGCGGCGGACCGGTGCCGCTGTCGGCGCGCGTGCCGGTGCTGGAAGCCATGGGCTTTGTCGTCCTCGAGGAGAAGACCTTCGAGATCGAGCGCTCCGGCGAGACCATCGTGCTGCACGACATGGCACTTCGTCGCGCCGACGGCGTCGATGTCGACCTGTCTCGCGATGGCGACCGGTTGAAGGCGCTGTTCATGGCGGTCTGGCTTGGCCGGGCCGACAGTGATCGTCTCAACGCGCTGACGCTGGTGGCCGGCCTTGGCTGGCGCGAAATCGCCATGCTCCGGGCGCTTGCCCGCTATCTCGGCCAGATTGGCCTCGCCCACGGCCACGCCTATGTCGCAGAGGCCTTGGTCCGCAACGCGGGTGTTGCCGGCCTCCTTATCGCTCTGTTCACCGCCCGTTTCGACCCGATGTTCACCGGCAACCGCGCTGTCCGGCTCGCCGAGTTGCACGGCGAGCTCGAGGCCGGGTTCAGGGACGTGCCGATCCTTGACGACGACCGCATCCTGCGGCGGCTCGCCAACCTCATCGAGGCGGCGACGCGTACCACCTTCTTCCAGATTGGCGCCGACGGTGGCCCGCATCCGGTGATGGCTTTCAAGTTCGACGCTGCGCGGATCGACGGCCTGCCGGCACCGCGCCCCTTCGCCGAAATCTGGCTGCACGCGCCTGACGTCGAGGGTGTCCATCTCCGCTTCGGCAAGGTGGCGCGCGGCGGTCTGCGCTGGTCGGACCGGCCGGAGGACTTCCGCACCGAGATCCTCGGCCTCGTCAAGGCACAGCAGGTGAAGAACGCGGTGATCGTGCCGGTCGGCGCCAAGGGCGGTTTCGTCGCCCGCCGCATCGGCACCGATCGGGCAGCGGCCGGTGTCGCCGCCTACGAGCGCTACGTCGGCACGCTGATCGACCTCACCGACAATATCGTCGACGACGCCATCGTGCCTCCGATCGGTATCGTCCGCCACGACGGCGACGATCCCTATCTGGTGGTGGCGGCCGACAAGGGGACCGCCAGCTTCTCCGATATCGCCAACCGTATCGCGCTGTCCCGGCGCTTCTGGCTCGCCGATGCCTTCGCGTCCGGCGGGTCCGCCGGCTATGACCACAAGAAGATGGGGATCACGGCGCGCGGGGCCTTCGAAGCGGTCAAGCGGCATTTCCGCGAGCTCGACCTCGATGCCGAAGTCGATCCGTTTACCGCCGTTGGCGTCGGCGACATGTCAGGCGATGTGTTCGGCAACTTCACGCTGCTGTCGCCGTCCCTGAGGCTCGTTGCCGCCTTCGACCATCGCCATATCTTCATCGATCCCGCCCCCGAACCCGAGGCGGCGCTTGCCGAGCGGCGGCGGCTGTTCGCGTTGCCGCGGTCGAGCTGGGCCGATTACGATCCGGCCAAGCTGTCGTCGGGCGGTGGTGTGTTCTCGCGGACGCTGAAGTCGGTCGCGCTTTCGAGCGAGGCGCGGGTGGCGCTCGGTATCGAGGCGGCGACGCTCAGTCCCGACGAACTCGTTGCCGCGCTATTGAGGGCGCCGGTCGACCTCCTGTTCTTCGGTGGCATCGGCACCTTCGTTGCCGGCGATGGCGAAAGCAACCTGGACGCTGGCGACCGCAGCAATGACGGCATCCGCATCCGGGCGGGTGACCTCAGGGCGCGCGTGGTCGGCGAAGGCGCCAACCTCGGCATGACGCCGCGGGCGCGCGTCGACTTTGCCCGGCACGGTGGCCGCGTCAATTCCGATGCCATCGACAATGTCGGCGGCGTCGCCACGTCCGACGCCGAGGTTAATATCAAGATTGCTCTGGGACGGGCGATGACGGCCGGCCGGCTGATGCTGTCCGACCGTGACGAGCTGCTTGCGTCCATGACCGGTGACGTCGCCGCCAGCGTGCTGAGGCTGTGCCGCCGGCAGGTGGTGGCGCTGTCGGTGACGCGGGCGCGCGGGTCCGGCGAGCTGCCGCGGCTGATGCGCCTGTCGTCCGTGCTGGCCGAGCGAGGCCTGCTCGATCCGCGCCGTGAAGGCCTGCCAGACGAGGCTGCGGCCGGCCGTCTCGCGGCGGCCGGGGAGACGCTGTCGCGGCCGGAGATCGCCATCCTGGTGGCCCATGCCAAGCTGATGCTGGCTGATGAACTCCTCGCTGGCCAACTGATCGATGATCCGGCGCTGGTCGACTGGTTGACCCACGCCTTCCCGCCGGCCATGCGGACGCGCTTTGCCGAGGACATCGCCGCCCACCGCCTTGCCCGCGACATCCTCGCCACCCGCATCGCCGGTGCGGCGGTCGACGCGGCCGGGCCGACCTTTGTCAGCCGGCTCGGCGATGAAGCTGGCGTCAACGCCGAGGCGGCAGTCCGCTCGCTCGTCGTTGCCGCCGCCGCCTTTGGCACTGACGCCGTGGTGGCGGAGATCGATGCCCTTGAAGGCAAGGTTGCCGGTGCCGTCTGGGTGGAACTGCGCCGCCGTGTCGCCGATTTTCTCACCGACGCCGCCCTGTGGGTGGCCCAGAACGGCGCGCCGCAGGGTGACCTGGCCGCCGCCATCGAGCGGTTGGCGGCCGGTGTTCGCCACTTCCGCGAGAGCGCACCGGTTGGTGCGGCCAGCCCGGATCTGGTTGCGGCCGGCGTGCCCGGGCCGCTTGCGACCCGCCTGGCCGGCCTGCCGGACGAACTCGGCAGCCTTGACCTCATCGTCATCGGCGAGGCGGCGGGACGCTCTGTCGACGAGGTGCTGCCGGTGATGACGGCGATCGATGATGCGATCGCCGCCGATCTCGTCGCTCGCCTGTCGTCGCTGGTCCGGCCGGCTGATCTCTACGAGGGGCAGGCGGCCGAAATTGCTCGCCGCACCTTCGCTTCCGCCCGCCGCCGGATTGTCGCCCAGGCGATTGCCGAAGGCGGCGCCGATCTCTGGACGACGGCACGCGAGGCCCGCATTGGACGTCTGCGGCTGCTCGTCGGCGACCTGCTCGTTGGTCCGCCGACGGTGGCCAAGCTGACGGTGGCGGCCGGCCTCGTCGCCGAACTTACGGAGTGACGGGCGTTTCCTCGTTGCATTCGGCGGCGGCCGGCGCAATCATGACAGTGGCATGATCATCGCGGTCCGGAGGCGCGCTTGAGCGGCGAGATCGACGAGGGAGCGGGCGAACCCGCAAATCTGATTGCGCTGGCGCGTGGGCTTCCGCCAGCGCCCGCCGAGTCTCGGCAGACGGCACGCGACAAGCCCTATGTCGCCTTCGACCGACACGAGCTTTCCGAGATCCTGAAAGTTTACGGCCGCATGGTGGCGGCCGGCGAATGGCGCGACTACGCCATCGACCATCTTGCCGATCGCGCCGTGTTCTCGATCTTCCGCCGCTCGTCCGAGGTGCCGCTCTACCGGGTGGAAAAGAACCCGAAGCTGGCCCGAAAGCAGGGCGCCTATTCGGTGATCGCCCAGACCGGCATGATCCTGAAGCGCGGCGGCGAGCTTGCTCGCGTGCTGCGCGTCATCGACAAGTCGTGGCTCTCCGTCGCCGAATGATGCCTCTCACGGGCAGGGATTGCCGAAGCGCTGGTGCAGGTCGTCGATGGCTGCCTGCATGTCCGTCGTCCAAGTGAAATGCACCGCGGCGAGGTTGCTGTCGAGCTGATCCTCGGCGCTCGGTCCGATGATCACCGAGGCAACCGTCGGCTGGTTGATGGCGAAGGCGAGGGCGAAGGTGACCGGATCGGCGCCAAAGCGGCGGGCGAGATCGACATAGGCAGCAATCGCCGCGTCGGCATGCGGCTTCTCGTAGCGCTGCAGGCGGTTGAACAGCGCCTTGCGGCTGTTGGCCGGCAGCGCGCCGCTTCGATACTTGCCTGTGAGATAGCCCTGTGCCAGCGGCGAATAGGGAAGAAGGGCGATGTCCTCCCTGAGCGCAATCTCGGCGAGGCCCCCCTCCCAGGTGCGGTTGACGAGGCTGTAGGCGTTCTGCACCGAGATGGGGCGTGGCCCGATGCCCGTCTCGGCGGCGGCGAGGAAGCGCATCAGGCCGTAGGGGCTCTCGTTGGAGAGGCCGAAATGACGGATCTTGCCGGCAGCCACAAGTTCGGCGAAGACGGCGGCCGTTTCCTCGATTGCCGTCTCGTCGCTGGCCGGAGCGAAGGGCTTGAAGCGCGAGGGCACCGTGCCCCAATCGGAGACGACGCGGTCGGGCCAGTGGATCTGGTAGAGGTCGATACGGTCTGTCCTGAGCCGGCGAAGCGATTTTTCGACGGCTTCGAAGATCTGTGCCCGCGTCAGGCGGGTCGGCGAGCCGTCGTCGCGGAACCAGTCATTGCTGCTGCGCCCGCACACCTTGGTGGCGAGGATAATGTCATTGCGTCGGCCGCGCGCGGCGAGCCAGTCGCCGACGATTGCCTCGGTCATCCCTTGCGTTTCGCGCCTCGGCGGCACCGGGTACATCTCGGCGGCGTCGAGGAAGTCGATGCCGAAGCCGACGGCGCGGTCGAGAATGGCGAAGGCCTCGTCCCGGTCCGTCTGCTGGCCGTAGGTCATGGTGCCGAGGCAGAGGGGCGTGACGAGGAGATCGGAGCGGCCGAGGCGGCGTTTCTGCATGGAGGAGCCTTGCTTGGTGTCAGTCGGCGTCGGGGATGAGCGCCAGGAGATCCGTGACGCCGACGTCGATGCCGGCCTGGGTGAGCAGCGTGGTCACCTGACCGCGATGATGGGTCTGATGGTTGAAGACATGCGACAACACCGATGACAGCACCTTGCGGTGCGCCGTGCCGTCGGTGCGGTGGTAGTCGAAGACGCCGCTGATATCGGCCTCGGTCAGGCCATCGACAAAGCCGACTACCAGGCGGTCGATGCGCTCGCGGGTTGGCCGCAGGCGCGACAGGTCGTCGGCCACGATGAGGCGGATGCTGGTCGGTTGTGGCAGGCCGGAAAGATCGATGCGGCCGGACAGCGGCGGATGGCCGGCGAGCCGGCCGAGCCAGATGAGATCGGCTGCGACAAGATGGTTCAGCGTGCCGAGGATCGAGCCGAAGAAGGCACCTCGGTCGCGGGAAAGCTCGTCGGTCGTCAGCCGCTCGGCGGCGTCGTAGACCTTGGTGTTCATCCAGGCATTGTAAGGCGCCATCAGGCGAAAATGGTCGAGACTGCTCACAATGGATCTCCCCCAAACCATGGTTTACCCAGAATGCTCCCGCAAACTCCGTGCGGCTAGGTCTTGCTCTTGATCTGTTCGATCAGCGCCTCGACCGATGGTAGAATGCGGCCGACGATCACCTCGACACCGGCGGCGTTGGGATGCATGCGGTCAGCCTGATTGAGGGTGGCGTCACCGGCGACGCCGTCGAGGAAGAAGGGATACAGGAGGGTGCCGTATTTCTTGGCAAGCGCCGGGAACATCGGGTCGAAGCGAGCCGCGTAGTCGGCGCCCAGGTTGGGCGCTGCCCGCATGCCGGCGAGCAGCACCGGCGCGCCGGTGTCGGCAAGGCGAGACATCAGGTCATCGAGGCTGTCGCGGACAAGCGCCGGGTCGTGGCCGCGCAGCATGTCGTTGGCGCCGAGCTCGACGATGACGCCGTCAGCGCCGTCGGCCAACGCCCAGTCGAGACGGGCAAGACCGTCGGCCGCCGTGTCGCCGGAGACGCCGGCGTTGATGATGTCGACGTCGTGGCCACGCTTGACGAGCGCCGCCTCCAGTCGGTCCGGGAAGGCTTCCTGGCCAAGGACGCCATAGCCGGCGCTGAGACTGTCGCCGAGCACGACGATACGCATGGGTTTGGCCTCCGCGCTGACGATGCCGGCGAGGAAGGCGAGGACGAGCGCAAATATCGGATGTCTCACGGCCTTTTGACCCGGCTTGCAATGGTTTCTGAGCGGCCCATATGACAGGCTCGGGCTTTCTTCGGCAAGCCCTGCCGATTTCACGTGTGCCTGATCCCGCACGAACCCCGGAAGCCCATCCTTGCCCGATCCTGCCATTGCTCTCACCGACGTCGACCTCAGTCTCGGCAGCGGTGCCGCCCGCGTCCACATCCTGAAACGCCTTGGCTTTTCCATCGAGGCCGGCAGCAGTGTCGGCATCGTTGGTCCGTCCGGCTCGGGCAAGTCGACGCTGTTGATGGTGCTTGCCGGCCTTGAACGGGTGGATGGCGGCACCGTGGTCGTCGGCGGTGAGCGGCTTGACCGCATGGGCGAGGACGCGCTCGCCCGCTTCCGCGGCCGCTCGGTCGGCATCGTCTTCCAGTCCTTCCACCTGATGCCAACCATGACGGCGCTGGAGAATGTCGCCGTACCGCTGGAGCTGGCCGGCCGGCGAGATGCCTTCGAGCGGGCGCGGGCAGAACTTGAGTCCGTCGGCCTTGCGGATCGTCTCGGCCACCATCCGGCTGAACTGTCCGGCGGTGAGCAGCAACGCGTCGCCATCGCTCGGGCGCTCGCTCCGGAACCGTCGATCCTGATCGCCGACGAGCCGACCGGCAACCTCGACGCCGAGACCGGTCGCGACATTATCCGGCTGATGTTCGAGGCGCGGGCGCGGCGTGGGGCGACGCTGGTGCTGGTCACCCACGACCGGGCGCTGGCCGACGCCTGCGACCGCCGCATCGGCATGCGCTCCGGCGAGATCGTCGAAGACGTCCGCGCCGGGGTGGCGTCGTGAGCGGCGGGTCGCCGGGTTGGTCGGTCGCCGTCCGGCTCGCTGCCCGCGAGGCACGCGGCGGACTCTCGGGTTTCCGCATTTTCATAGCGGCCATTGCGCTCGGCGTCGCCGCGATCGCCGCCGTCGGTTCGACCAGCCGGGCGATCACCGAGGGGATCGCCTTGCAGGGCCGGGAAATCCTCGGTGGCGATATCGCGGTTCGATTCGGTGGCGAGGTGCCACCGGCGGACGTGCTCGCAGCGCTCGCCACCCGTGGACGGCTGTCGGCGGTGACGCTGGTCAATTCGATGGCCCGGCGGGTCGATGGCGAGGGCCAGGCGCTCGTCCGCATCAAGGCAGTGGACGACACCTACCCATTGACCGGCGTGTTTCGCCTTGAAGGCGGGGTTAGCCTCGCCGATGCCCTCGCACCAGCGGCGGATGGAACGATCGGCGTCGTCGTCGAGCCGATCCTCGCCGACCGCCTCGACGTGACGGTCGGTGATCGCATCGCCATCGGCCGGGCGACCGCTGAAGTGCGCGGGCTGATCGAAAGCGAGCCCGACCAGGTCGGTACCGGGGTCGCCTATGGACCGCGCGTCATGATGAGCCGGGCCGCACTGGCGGCGACCGATATCGTCCAACCCGGCAGTCTGGTCGCCAACACCGTCCGCCTCGCGCTGCCCGACGGGACGAGCGATGCTGCCGTCGCCGCCGTTACAGCCGAGATCAAGGCCGCCCAGTCCGACAGCGGGCGCCTGGTTTCCAGCCGGCTCGATGCGGCGCCGGGCCTTGAACGCAATGTCAACCGCTTCTCGCAGTTTCTGACGCTGGTTGGCCTCACCGCACTGATCGTCGGTGGTGTGGGCGTTACCAATGCCGTCAAGGCGTTCATCGACCGCAAGCGCGACACCATCGCCACGTTGAAGGCGGTGGGCGCGCCGGGTGGTTTCATCGTGACCGTCTACCTGATCGAGATCGGCGTCCTCGCTGGCATCGGCGTGGTGCTCGGCCTTGCCCTCGGCCTGCTGCCGCCGTTCTTTGCCGGCGGCATGATCGCCGCAGCCCTCGACCTGTCGATCGAGATCGGCGTCTACCCGGGCGAGCTGTTGCTGGCCGCCGCCTACGGCTTCCTCACCGCCTTCGCCTTCGCCATCTGGGCGCTTGGCCGGGCGCATGACGTGCCGGTGAGCGCGCTGTTCCGCGACAAGGTGGCGCCGGAGCGGCGCCTGCCGCGCCGCGCCTATGTCGTGGCGACGGCAATCGCCGTCCTGCTGCTCGCCGCGCTTGCCGTCGCCACCGCCGCTGACCGCTTCGTGGCGGTGATCTTCATCCTGTCGATGGCGGCGATCTTCGTCGTCCTGACGGGGGTGGCCGGCGTGATTCGCCGTGTCGCCGGCCGCGTGCCGGCGGTCGGTTCGGCCGAGTTCCGCCTGGCATTGCGCAACATCCACCGGCGCGGCGGCCTGACGCTGTCGGTGGTGCTTTCCCTCGGCCTTGGCCTGACACTGATGGTGGCGCTGGCGCTGATCGACACCGGGCTCAGGCGCCAACTCACCTCGACGCTGCCGGAGAGGGCGCCGACCTTCTTTGTGCTCGACATCCGCTCGAGCGAACTCGAGGCCTTTTCCGCCCTCGTGGAGGCGACGGCGCCCGGGACCGCTCTGCAGACCGTCCCGATGCTGCGCGGACGCATCACCGCGCTGAAGGGGACGCCGGTCGACAAGATCGATGCTCCCGAGGGTGCCCGCTGGGCGCTGTCGGGTGACCGCGGCATCACGCTGTCAGCGCAGCCGCCGGCCAACTCGACGCTCGCCTCCGGCGCCTGGTGGCCGAAAGACTATGCCGGCGAGCCGCTGGTTTCCTTCGAGGACGAACTGGCGAGAGAGTTTGGCCTGTCGATCGGCGACACGGTCACCGTCAGCGTGCTGGGCCGCGAGATCACCGCCCGCATCGCCAACACGCGCAAGGTCGAGTGGCAGTCGCTGTCCATCAACTTCGTCATGGTGTTTTCGCCGAACACCTTCGCCGGTGCGCCCTATTCGGTGTTGTCGACGGCAGCCCTGCCGGCCGGCGACGACCCTGCTGCCGACCGGCAGAACGAGAAGCGGCTGATGAAAGCGGTGGTCGCCGCCTTCCCGACGGCGACCATGGTCCGCGTGAAGGACATGCTCGCCACCGTCAATGATCTGGTCGGTTCGCTGACGGTGGCGATCCGCGCCGCCGCGTCCATCGCGCTGGCCGCCTCGGTGCTGGTGCTGGCCGGTGCGCTCGCCTCGGGTCATCGCCAGCGCGTCTACGACGCCGTTCTGCTCAAGACGTTCGGGGCGACGCGGGCCCGTGTTCTTTTTGCTTTCGCGCTGGAATACGCCGCGCTCGGCCTTCTCACCGCCGTCTTCGCGCTGCTTGCCGGCTCGGCGGCCGCCTGGGGCGTTCTCTCCGGCGTCATGGACGTGCCGCTTGATGTCAATCCATGGGTCGCACTCGGCGCGGTGGCCGTGGCGCTTGTGCTGACCATCGGTCTCGGCCTGCTCGGGACCTTCCGGGCCTTGTCGGCCAAGGCGGCGCCCGTGCTGCGGAATCTTTAAATCTTCGTCATGTTGGGCGAGGTGCTCTGCCGAGGTCTTGAGGTTTTATCGCCCCGCGCCCATATTGTCTCTTCGAGCGGGGGGAGGCTCGTCTTCCCCGCCACTTTGTATTTCCTAGAGAAGGAACGAGGCCCCAATGGCATTCCCTGAACGCAACATCCCCTCGGGCTACGGTTCCCGGGCCTATTCCGCGGAGATCGATCAGGGTCTCCGCAGCTACATGCTGTCGG
>JAGSYU010000112.1 GCA_018262575.1 Pseudomonadota bacterium
ACGAGAGAGCTCATGGCCAGCGGCGGGCTATCGGCCGCCGGGCGCTCCCTCACTGGACCCGGCAACCGCTGATAAGGCCGAGACGAAGCAGCGAGCCGAGCATCCGTGCACGATCCCCGGGGGCGGTGCCCTCGGCGGAGATGCGGTGCGAGATGTCGGACATCATGGTCATGAAAACGGCTATACCCGCAGAAACGCGGATTGGCAAGGTCATACCGGCGCGCTTTTGAAGGGCGGCCTTCCGTTCGCCGATGTCAGCCGCCCTGCCAGCGCGTCAGCGCGCCGCCGGGATCGACGCCGAGCCAGGTGAGCACCCGCGCCGCCATCTCGCGAACCATATCGTCGATACTCTGGGGCAGGGCGTAGAAGGGCGGCACCGGCGGCGCCACGATGGCCCCCATGCGGGTCAGCATCAGCATGGACTTGAGGTGCGCTTCGGTCAGCGGCGCCTCGCGCGGCAAGACCACCAGCCGCCGCCGTTCCTTCAGCATGACGTCGCCGGCCCGCGTCAACAGGTTGTCGCCGAAACCATGGGCAAGCGCCGACAGCGTTCGCATCGAGCAAGGCACCACCGCCATGGCGTCGGCGCCGAACGAGCCGGAGGCGATCGACGCGCCGACGTTGTCGATGTCGTGGACGAACGTGGCAAGCCGGCGCACCGCTGCAAGGCCGTCCGGACCGAGTTCGTGCGCGATGGTCCGCTCGCCGCCGGCCGTGACGACCAGATGCGTCTCGACGCCGGCCGCGCCGAGCTGGCGCAGCACGTCCTGGCCGAGCGCCGCGCCCGAGGCGCCGCTGATACCGACGACGATTTTCATGGTGCCGCCCCGAACAATTCGGCCCAGCGGCCGTCGACCGCTTTCGCCACGGCCTCATCCATCTTCATCACCCGGCCCCATTCGCGGCTCGTCTCGGCGCCAACCTTGTTGGTGGCGTCGATGCCGATCTTGCCACCGAGGCCCTCAAGCGGCGAGGCGAAATCGAGGTGGTCCATCGGCGTGCGATTGAGCACCAGCGTGTCGCGGGCCGGATCGGCGCGCGTCGCCACCGCCCACATCACGTCGGACCAGGAGCGGACGTCGATGTCGTCGTCGACGACGATCACCATCTTGGTCATGGTGAACTGCGGCAGCAGCGACCAGAAGCCCATCATCACCCGCCGCGCCTGACCGGCGAAGCGCTTGTCGATCGAAATGACAGCCACGCGATACGAACAGGTCTCCGGCGGCAGCCAGAGATCGCGGATCTCCGGGATCGCCTCGATCAACAATGGCTTGAACACGTCGGCCAGCGCATCGCCCATCACCGCCGGCTCGTCCGGCGCCCGGCCGGTGAAGGTGGTGAGATAGGGGGCGCCCTCTCGCATCCGGATGGCGCTGAGGCGGAACACCGCATGCAGCTCGGGCGGATTGTAATAGCCGGTATGGTCGCCGAACGGTCCTTCCATCGCCGTATCGCCAGCGGTGATCGTACCTTCCAGGATGATCTCAGCCGATACAGGCACATGGAGAGGAATGGTGCGACACGGCACCATGGACAGGCGAGCGCCAGCGATCAGCCCGGCCAGCGACAGTTCCGTCACCCCCTCCGGCGCCGGCATGACGGCGGCGAGAATGGTGGCCGGATCGGCGCCGATCACCACCGCCACCGGCATGGTTTCGCCGGCCTTCAGCCATTGCCGGTGGTGCTGGGCGCCGCCGCGCATCGGCAGCCAGCGCATGATGGCGCTTTTCTCGTCGAGCACCTGCATGCGATAGACGCCGACGTTATAGGCGTTGAGATCGTCGGCACCGGGCGAGCGGGTGATCACCAGCGGCCAGGTGATCAGCGGACCGGCATCCCCCGGCCAGCAGGTCTGGATCGGCAGCGCCGCGAGGTCGACGGGCAGGTCGCGCCAGCGGCCACGATCGCCGACGATCTTCGGCCGGGCATTGAGGGCCGCCCGCGCCACCGGCCACAGGCTCGTGGCCTCGCCGAGCGAACGCGGCGGCTTCGGCGAACGCAGGAAGGCCATCATCTGGCCGAGCCGGGCAAGGCCAGCCTCATCGGTGCCGAGGCCGGCGGCGACGCGAGCGCGCGTGCCGAACAGGTTGGCGATCACCGGCATGGCCGAGGGCCGGCCGCCGACTGTCGGCGCCGAGAAACGCAACACCGGACCGCCGGCCGCGATCACCCGCCGGTGGATCTCCGTCACTTCCAGGCGCATGTCGACCGGCGCCGCCACGTTGCGGACGTCACCCTGTGTTTCGAGGAAGGCGAGAAAGCTCTGGAGATCGGGAAAACGCGGCAGGCTGCGGCTGAACATTCGACTTTTCCGACCTCTTCCTTTGGGTGCGCCACAAAAGGCCCCTGGCCCCGCCGCTCTCTCCGATACTCCCCCAAAACGGGGAGTTGGCGGGTGGGCATGCAGCGATCAAACGATGATCTTCAGCCAAGACATAGCACCCTTTCGCCGATCTGATAGGCTGCCGGCGAAAAAGCGGCGAGTCTTTGAGGTATGACAAAAACATGAGCGTCGGACTGTCCTAAGCTCCCGCCCTTGAACTGGATATTGCCATGGCCGAACATTTCCGGGGCGAACTGCCCAGACTTCTCCGCTTGCTGGCGGCACCGGCCGGCTTCTTGCCGCTCGGGCCGGCGCTGACGCTGGCCGTCCGACGATTCGCCCGCCGCAAGCCCGCCGTCTTCGACCGGCTCGGCGAGTATGGCAAATGCTCGTTCCTGATCGAGCCCTCCGACCTCGACATCAGCTTCCTGATGGTGCCGGACGGGTCGCGCGCCGAGGTGAAGTGCCTGCGACGTCGAGCCAGCCAAACGGCTGACGTCACGGTGCGCGGGCCGCTCCTTGTCCTGCTCGGCTTGCTCGATGGCACCTTCGACGGCGACGCCCTGTTCTTCAACCGCGCCATCTCCGTCTCCGGCCGGACCGACGCGCTGGTGGCGCTCCGCAACGCCATCGAGGACGCCGAGCTGACGCCGGCCGACTTTGTCGGCGCCACCGGTGGCCTCGGCCGGCTGGTCGATCGCTCGGTGATCGGCGGCCTCGGCCTTGCCCGTCGCTTCACTGGTTCGCCGATCCCGGGAGACCCGTCATGAGCATAGAACTGGTCTGCCCGGCCGGCACGCCGTCGGCCTTGCGTGCGGCTGTCGAGGCAGGCGCCCATTCGGTCTATTGCGGCTTTCGCGATGAGACCAATGCCCGCAACTTCCCCGGCCTCAACTTCTCGCCCGACGAACTGGTCGAGGGCGTCCGCTTCGCCCACGCCCACGGCGCCAAGGTGCTGGTGGCCATCAACACCTTCGCCAAGGCCGGCGCCATGGACGCCTGGAAGGCGGCGCTCGCCAATGCCGAGACGGCGGGTGCCGACGCAGTGATCCTCGCCGACCTCGCCGTGCTCGACCACGCGGCGACGCATCATCCGAACCTTCGCCTGCACCTGTCCGTCCAGGCGGCGGCGGCGACGCCCGAGGCGATCGCCTTCTACGCCGACACCTTCGGCGTCAAGCGCATCGTCATGCCGCGCGTCCTGTCCGTCGAGGAGATCGCCAAGCTCAACGCAGCGATCAACGTCGAGACCGAGGCCTTCGTGTTCGGCGGCCTCTGCCCGATGACCGAGGGGCGCTGCTCGCTGTCGTCCTACGCCACCGGCAAGTCGCCCAACCTCACCGGCGTCTGCTCGCCGCCCGAACACGTCGCCTATACCGAGGACAAGGACGGCACGGCGACCCGCCTCGCCGGCTTCACCATCGACCGTTTCGGCGCCGGTGAGCAAGCCGGCTATCCGACGCTCTGCAAGGGCCGCTTCGTGGCCGGCGGCAAGACGTCCTATCTGTTCGAAGACCCGGTCAGCCTCAATGCGGCCAGCCTGATTGCGGCGCTGGCCAAGGCCGGCGTCACGGCGCTGAAGATCGAGGGCCGCCAGCGCGGCAAGGGCTACGTCGCCGAGGTCGTCCGCACCTTCCGCGCCGCCGTCGAGGCGATCGACGCCGGCCGCACCGAGGTCGAGGTCGGGCGGCTCCTGGCCGGCCTCGTCGAGGGCGGCCGCCAGACCTCGGGCGCCTACAAGAAGGCCTGGCGCTGATGCCGGAGACTACTGCCATGACCAAGACCGGCCTCACCCTCGGCCCCGTTCTCTTCAACTGGTCGGCCGACCGCCTGCGTGACTTCTACGCCCGCATCGCCGACGAAGCGGACGTCGATCGCGTCCACCTCGGCGAAGTGGTGTGCGGCAAGCGCCAGCCGTTCACCGATGGCTTGTGGCCGGAGCTGATCGAACGCCTGCAGGCGGCGGGCAAGCAGGTCGTGCTGTCGACGCTTGCCCTGCCCTACAATCCGCGTGAGCGCGCCGCCGTCCTGGATTTCTGTCAGGCCGGCGAACTTCCCGAGATCAACGACCTCACCGCCCTGCCGACCGTCGCCGGCAAGCCCTTCCTGGTCGGCCCCTTCGTCAACGTCTACAACGAGGGTGCCGCCCGCGTCCTGGCCAGCCGCGGCGCCACCGGCATCTGCCTGCCGGTGGAACTGCCGATCACCTCGGTCGCCGTCATCGCCGCCGCGCTGCCCGAGGTGGAGTTCGAGCTCTACGCCTTCGGCCGCCTGCCGCTGGCGCTGTCCGGCCGCTGCTACCACGCCCGCCTGCACGGCCTGCACAAGGATGGCTGCCAGTTCGTCTGCGACCGCGACCCGGACGGCCTTGCCGTCGATACGCTGGACGGCCAGCGTTTCCTGGCCATCAACGGCATCCAGACGCTGTCGCACGGCGTCGAGGCCTTCTGTCCGACAGCGGACGAGCTCGGCAAACTCGGCGTCCGCCGGCTGCGCCTCTCCCCGCACACCGTCGACATGGTGGTGGTCAGCCGCCTCTACCGAGCGCTGCTCGATGGTCGCGCCAGCCGCGCCGAAACGCTCGCCGCGCTGCAGGCCCTGGACCTGCCCGGCGAACTCGTCGATGGTTTTACGCGCGGCCAGCCCGGGAGCGTCCGCGTGGAGATGGCATGACACGGCCCGATCCGTTTCGCGTCGCCTTCGTGCTGGCGGCGCTGACGGCACTCAGGGCGATCGGTCCTGAGATCGGCGACATCGCGACCCACCCGGACGAACTGATCTTCGGTTTCTTCGGCATCCAGCTGTTCGGCTTCCTGACCGTGGCGCTGCCGCGCTGGATCGGCCGGCCGATCACCCCGGTGCCGGCTCTGTGGGCCGTTCTCGCCGCCCACGCCGCTGCCTTCGTCTGGGGCTGTATCGACCTCCAGACCGGCGGCGTCCTGCGCGCCTTGGCAACGCTGTCCGGCGTCGTGCTGCTGCTGTCTGCGACACCGCCCGGCAAGACGGCCGAGACCCTGCCGATCCTCGCTCTCGCCGCCCTGCACGCTGTCGTCGGCGTCATCGCCTTCCTTCCCGGCTGGCCCGACATGACCATCCCCGGCCTCGCCATCATCGTGCTGATCTGCATGGAGGTATCGAACCGCATCGGCATCGCCGTACTGGCCGTGGCGCGCGAACGCGCCGGCTATCCCAAGCTCACCCCCGTCCCGGCCTATATCGCCCTGCCGCAGCGTGCCTTCACCGCGCTGGCGCTGGCGCTCTGGGGGCTCGGCTGGAACGCCGGCTGGCCGGCGCTTGCCGCCTTCGTCTTCGGCACGGCCTGGCTCGTCCATATTCAGCCCTGGCGCATCCGGCCCTATGCCGGCTGCGTCATCCTGGCGGTTGGCCTCCTCTGGAAGCGCCTCGCCTTGCTCTTGCTGGCGCTGGCCGATCTCGGCATCGCCGATATCTCGCCGTTCGCGATCATCCACGCGTTTTCGGTCGGCGGCATCGCGATGCTGGCCATCGCCATCGCCACTTCCATCGTCCGCAAGAAGGACAAACGGTCGTTGATGCCCTCGCCGCTCGCCGACGTCATCTATCTGGCGATCGCCGCCGCCGCCGTCGCGCGCGTCGGTGCGGCCATCGATTTCGAGCTGTACGACACGCTGATCCCGCTGGCGCGCTGGAGCTGGGCCGTCGCCTTCCTGGGCTACATTCTGTTCACCCTGCGCGGCGCTGTCTGGCCATCGACCGAGACTAAAGTATGAGGCGATCGGACATAGTCGGGCGGCCGGACGCTCCTCATGCAAATACGGCAACCCAGACCATGAAAAACCAACGCCTTGAAGGACATAGCCTAACTTGAAAAGGCGCCCCGCTTCAGACTATTCTCTATGGCAAGGAAGACGTGATATTCCGTATACGATGCGGACGGAAACGAACACTTCCAAACCGGCCACTGGAAAGCTGATGCAGATCGACAACCCGCTGAGCATACTCGTCGAACGTCTCCTGAAGGACGGCCACGGCCGGCTGCTCAGCCATCGTTCGATGCGGGCCGGCCAGATCATCTACGGTGGCGATGAGGCCGCCGACGGCGATCTGCTGATCGTCCGCTCCGGCCGGTTGCGCTGTTTCACGTCCTTTGAGGGCAAGGAGCTGACGCTCTACGTGCTCGAGGCCGGAGACGCCGTCTATCTCCACGGCGGCGCCATGCTGGAGGTGCGCACCGCCGCCGACATCGCGCTTGCCTCGCCCGCCGCCTTCCGCCAGCTGGCGCTCGCCGAACCGGAGCTGGCGCTCGCTGTGCTGCCGGCCCTTGATCGATTGGCGCAAAAGTCGATCCGCATGATCGAAGACATCGCCTTCCACGGCGTCAAGCATCGGTTGATCCGCGTGCTCTGCGACACCGCCGACCGGGTCGGCCGACCGGCCGAAGAAGGTATCGTCATCGATCACCTTCCCAACGCCGAAGACTTTGCCATGCAGATCGGCGCCACGCGACAGTCGGTCTCGACCGTCATCGCCGAACTGGTCCGCTCCGGCATCCTCTACCGCTTCGGCGGCGGCTCGATGGTGATCTCCGATCTCGGCCGCCTGCGCCGCGAGCTCGCCGACATCCGCTGACGTCCCCTTATTCTGGAGTTTTCCCCATGTGCAGCGCCTGCGGCTGCGGCGACAAGGCCGCCACCACCACTATTCCCGTCGTCGAGAACCTCCTGTCGGAGAATGACCGGATCGCCGGCCACGTCCGCGAGCATCTCGACGCCCACGGCGTGCTGTCGATCAACCTGATGTCGTCGCCCGGCTCGGGCAAGACGCAGCTCCTCGAAGCGACCATTGCCGCGCTGCCGAAGGGCATCCGCGTCGCCGTCGTCGAGGGCGATCTCGAGACCGAGAATGACGCCGACCGCATCCGCCGGCATGGCGTGCCGGCCGTGCAGATCACCACCGGCGTCACCTGCCATCTCGACGCGGTGATGATCCACGACGCGCTGCACGTCCTCGATCTCGACGACGTCGACGTGCTGTTCGTCGAGAACGTCGGCAACCTCGTCTGTCCCGCCGACTTCGACGTCGGCCAGCATCACGACGTGGTGCTGCTGTCGGTGACCGAGGGCGACGACAAGCCCGACAAGTATCCGGTGATCTTCCGCAAGGCCGACCTCGTGCTGATCACCAAGACCGACCTGTTGCCGGCCATCGAGGAATTCTCCATCGAACGGGCCCGCGCCGCCATCGGCCGGGTCCACGGCCCCGGCCCGGTCCTGGAAGTGTCGGCCAAGAAGGGCGCCGGCCTCGATAGCTGGACGCAGTGGATCGTCGATCGCCTCGCCGAGCGACGTCAGGCGACGGGCCGCTCCTGATCGACGCTCAAGATCCGCTCACGCCACCAGCTTGGACGCCGCCTCGGCAAGAGCGGCTTCCGCCCACTCGTTGAGGCTCTTGCCCGTGAGTTCGGCGGCGGTGGCCGCCTTGGCATGAACCTCGGGAGAGATGCGAAACATCACCCGACCAGAATAGGGCTTCTGGGGAGATTTTCCGATCTTCCGGCAGGTCTCAATATAGTCTTCGACCGCTTCACGAAACGCCGCCTTGAGGTCGTCAACCGTTTCAGCGTGGAACCCAACGATGTCGTTGATCCCCGCGACGCGGCCGACGAATATCTCATCGTCGGCATCGAAATCGATGCGGGCGTGATAGCCCTTGTAGGTCATGCCGCTCATGGTCCGACTCCCAATTTCGACAGAAACTCGCGGGCGTCCCGCACTTGGTATCTCCGAGCTTCCTTCTCCGGATGAGGACGATGGAAGGTGGCGATGATGCCATCTTTCTCAAGCCTGACCCGTGACCCCGCACCTTCGATCACCCGGCAGCCTGCGGCAACAAGAAGCCCCTCGATGTCAGTCCAGGCGATCGTGCCGGAGACCGGATCGGCGAAAACGGCAGCCAGGGTCTTCCTGTGCTTGCTATTCATGCTAGCAATATAGTCAGAATCGAATAGGTGTACAAGCGTGGCGCCCCACCATATCCGCCTTGAGGCTGCGAGGCGGAGGTGCTGAAGCAGGAAGCCTGATGCGCTACTCGGCAGAAAATCCGCCAGCGCCTGATCGCCCCTCAGGACCTCGCCGCCTCGAAATTCTCGATGTAAAGTTCGCGCCCGGTCAGCACTTCAGCGTCCGAGCCACCGCAGCCCGAGCACACGAAGTGATACTTCTTCACCTCGAACACGGTGTCGCAGGTCCGGCATTTCGCCGTTACGTCGATCTCGTCGATGTCGAGCCGCGCACCTTCGGCCAGCGTGCCTTCGGCGAAGATTTCGAAGGCCAGCCGGATCTGCCGGCTATCGATGCCGCGCAGGCGCCCGATCTTCAGCCGCACCGCGACGACCCGGTCGACGCCATTCTGCTTGGCATGCTCGGTCAGGATGCGCATCAGGCCCTCGACCACCGCCGTCTCGTGCATGGGCAATTCCTTTCAGGTCACGACCTTTTCTCTATCCCATCCGGCGCCGGAGGGTAAATACTTGTCTACGAAACGGCGGATTTTTCGCCTCTTCCTGCAAGTCACTCGCAACTAACGGGAATCCCTAGGATTCTGCATGGCCGGGATGCACAAAGCTGTATCGGACATACTACTTAGAAAATGGGGCGTATTGGCCGATTAAATCCTTTAGGCGGCCGCCCTTTCGGCACCAGAAACATGCAGAAAATCCACGCATATGATTGATGTTTCTATAGTTTTGCATCCTCAAATAACTTGAATGTAAATATCATTTTTACTTTCACCGACAAAGCATCGCCGTCGTGCGAATGCGTATATGTCGGCTAGCCGACATACCCTAGTGGATGCTGTGATTAACGTCATCCATGACAGCCAAGATGCATGTCTGCGGAAGGATCTCCTCTCATGCTATCCCTCACTCAGATCGACCCGATGGCACTCGCCTGGATGGGCGCGATCTTCTTGTTCTTCGGCGAAGTCGCCGCCCTCATGAGCCTGCCGAGCCTCACGCGTGTCGTCATCTGGTCGACCGTCGCCGAGATCGGCTACATCCTGATCGGTATCGGCCTCGGCGGTGAAGCCGGCCTGACCGGCGCCTACATGCACTTCGGCTATCAGATTATCATGCGCGGGCTGGTCATCTCCGCCGGCTGGTACATCATTCGCCGCACCGGCTCGTCGCGCCTTGACGATCTCGCCGGCTCCGGGCACCGCATGCCGGTTGCCGCCACGTTGTTCGGCTTCGGCATGTTCTCCGTGATGGGGCTGTCGCCGTTCAAGGGATCCTTCTCCAAGTTCCTGGTGCTCTACGCCGCCATCGAGCAGGGCCAATGGGGCATTGCTCTGGTCGGCACCGCCGCCTCGATCGTCGCCGCCTATTATTATCTGGTGGTGATCCAGCGCGTCTGCCTCGAGCATCCGGCGCGCCGGGTCGAGCTCAGCGACGCCCCGCCCCTCGCCCTGCCGATCGCCTGGGCGCTGGCCGCCGTCACCGCGCTGATTTCGGTGTTCCCCCTGCCCTTCCAGCACGCCGCTGAAGCGCTGGCCGGTGCCGTGGCCGGCGTTCCCGAGTTCGAGTCGCCCTGGGCGCTGCTCGTCCTCGTTCCCTATATCGGAGCCTTCGCCGTCTACGGCCTTGGCCACGTTTCGACCCGTGCCCGCGACATCGGCGCAATAATCCTCGCCGTGGCGACGCTGGCCCTCGTGGTGTTCGACACGAGCCTTGATCCGGCCTCGCGCGTCTTCGCGCTGGTGTTCGCCGGCATCTCCGCCGTGATGATCGTCTACTCGGTCGGCTACATGGCCCGCGCCGAGTGGACCAACCGCTACTATTTCTTCGCTTTCTTGATGATCGGCTCGCTGCTCGGCCTGACCACCGCGCACGAAATGGGCAATTTCTACGTCTACTGGGAGCTGATGACCTGGACCTCCTACTTCCTGGTCATCCATGAGCAGACGCAGAAGTCGCTGCGCGCCGGCCTCATCTACTTCATGATGTGCGCTTCGGGTGCCTACCTGATGCACTTCGGCATCCTGCTCACCCACGCCGAGATCGGCTCGTTCGAGTTCGCGACGCTGGCCGAGAAGGTCGGCACCATCTCGCCGCTCGCTGGCCTCGTCATCGCGCTGTGCTTCTTCGCCGGCTTTGCGGTGAAGGCGGGTGTGTGGCCGGTGCACAGCTGGCTGCCGATCGCCCATCCGGCGGCGCCGTCGTCGATCTCCGGTCCGCTGTCCGGCATCCTGACCAAGGCCGGCGTGTTCGGCATCGTCAAGGTGCTGTTCATCGTCATCGGTGTGCCGGCGCTGTCGACCTTCACCGGCTGGGGCCTCAGTCTCAAGGTGGTGCTGATCGGCCTTGGCCTGATCACGCTGCTCTACGGCGAGATCCGCGCCCTGTTCGAGACCGAAATCAAGCGGATGCTGGCCTTCTCGACGCTCGCCCAGGTCGGCGAGATCGTCGCGGTGCTCGGCATCGGCACGGCGCTGGCAACCGACGCCAGCCTGCTGCACGTCACCAACCACGCCGTGATGAAGACCCTGCTGTTCTTCGCCGCCGGCGCCTTCATCATGCAGACCGGCCGGCGCAACATCGCCGACCTCGCCGGTGTCGGCCGCGTCATGCCGTTCACCGCCGGCTGCTACGCGCTGGCCACCGTGTCGATCATGGGCCTGCCGCCCTTCTCGGGCTTCGTCTCGAAGTTCCTGATGGTCTACGCGGCGGCCGAAGCGGGTCACTACGAGGTGGCTGTCGGCCTCCTGGTCGGTGGCATCATCGCCGTCGTCTACTATCTCCGCGTCGTCGGCATGCTGTTCTTCCGTCCGTGGAAGGGCGAGGCCGGCGTCAAGGAAGCCCCGCTTCCGATGCTGGTCGCCGTCGGCGTGCTCGCCGCCGCGATCATCTTCGGCGGCGTCGTGCCCTCCTTCCAGCTCAACCTCGTCGGTGCCGTCGGTGCCGAAGTGGCGGCCCGCAGCGGCCTCGCCGTGGCGGCGCTGCCCAGCCTGGTCATGACCTGGACGCTGCCTGCCACCATCGCCTTCCTGGGCTCGGTCGCCGTGTGGCTCATCGGTCGCAAGTCGGTCGAGCAGGCCGGCTGGCTCGCCGTGGCGATGCTGGTCGCGGCTTTTGTCGCCGTGATCTTCACCGCGCCGGCCTATGACACGCTGTCCTTCTGGTTCGCGGTACTGATCGCCGGTGTTGGCGCGCTCAACATGCTGCACGCCACCGCCTATCTCGCCCACAACCACGCCCAGCCGCGCTTCTTTGCTGCCTTCGGCATCATGATCGCCGGCCTTCTGGGCATGACGGCGGCGAAAGACATCTTCACCTTCTTCGGCTTCTGGGAGCTGATGTCGAGCTGGGCCCTGTGGGCGGCCATCGTCCACGAGGAGAACGACGAGGCGCGGAGGGAAGGCTTCAAGTACTTCTTCTTCAACACCATCGGCGCCTCCTTCATGTTCCTGGGCGTTGCGGTGCTCTCCGCGCACGCCGGCACCTTCGATCTCGTCGGGATCGGCCAGAAGGCGCTCGACATGCCGCTCGGCACGCTGGCCCTCGGCATCGTGCCGGTGTTCATCGGCCTCGTCATGAAGGCCGCCATGCTGCCCGTCCGCATCGACGTGCAGATGCACCCGGCCCTCGCCCCGACACCGGTCTCCGGCTACATCTCGGCCGTGTTGCTGAAGTCGGGTCCGTGGGGCGTTCTGAAGCTGTTCAGCCTGTTCGGCGGCAGCGCGGTGTTCCTGCGCCTCGGCGGCGAAATCGGCGGCGTTCCGGCGCTGATCGACATCATCGCCATCATCGCCGGCATCACCGTCGTCTACGCCGGCGCCATGGCCGTGGTTCAGAACGGCATCAAGCTTCTGCTGATCTACTCCACCGTCAGCCAGCTCGGCTACGTGCTGATGGCGCTCTGCCTCGGCACCTCGCTCGGCGTCGCCGGTGGCCTGTTCCACTTCGTCAACCACATGTTCCTG